>JAHYJA010000178.1 GCA_019429325.1 Bacteroidales bacterium | reverse complement strand
CCCGGGCATGTCACCGCTTCACGCCGATCTTAACGGCACCTGGAAATTCAGCTGGGTCAGGCATCCCAACCAGAGGCCTGCCGATTTCTATATAAACGATTTTGACGTCAGGGCATGGGACGATATTGAGGTCCCGTCCTGCTGGGAGATGAAGGGTTATGGAACCCCCATCTATTCAAATATCACGTATCCTCACGTGAAGGATCCCCCGAGGATACTTGGCAACACCCCGGCCAGCTACACCAATAACAAAGAGCCCAATCCGGTCGGCTCATACCGCCGCGAATTCAATATCCCGGCAGAATGGGCAGGGAAAGAGGTTATAATTCATTTCGCAGGTGTTATGAGCGCTTTCTATATCTGGGTCAACGGCCAGAAGGTCGGATACAGCCAGGAGAGCATGACCCCGGCTGAATTCAATATAACGAAGTATGTTAAACCGGGAAAAAACAACGTATCAGTCGAAGTCTACCGGTGGAGCGACGGCAGTTATCTCGAGGATCAGGATTTCTGGAGGCTTAGCGGAATCTACCGCGATGTGTACCTCTATGCAGTGCCTAAGATCCATCTGTGGGATTTTTCCCTCAAAACTTCCTTCAATGGCGATCTCACAAAAGCAGACCTGAACATCGACCTGCTGTTCCGTAACAACGGAGGAAGCGGCTCTGCCACCTGCGAGGTGTTCCTGACAAAATTCGGACAGACACCTGATACGAAGAACCCTCTCGTATCCGTGCCCGTAAAACAGGTTTCAGCTAAGAACGGACTCAAGATCAGCAGAACGGTAGCTGTTGAGAAGCCATTGCTCTGGTCAGCAGAATTTCCGAATCTCTACCAGGTTCTATTCGTTATGAAAGATGCTTCCGGCATTATCACCGATGTTCTCTCAACACCTTTCGGGTTCAGGAAGATCGAAATAAAAGATAAACAGTTGTGGATAAACAACAAAAGCATCCTGCTTAAAGGTGTCAACCGTCATGAACACGATCCGTTTACCGGGAGATATGTAAGCTATGAGGTTATGAAAAAGGATGTTGAACTCTTCAAGCAGTTCAACATAAACACTGTCCGCACCAGCCATTATCCGAACCATCCGGATTTCTATAAACTGTGCAACATCTACGGTATTTATGTGATTGACGAAGCAAACGTCGAGTCGCACGGAATGGGCTACGGCAAGGAGTCGCTGGGACACGATCTGAGGTGGCAGAAAGCCCACGTCGACAGGGTGGTCAGAATGGTTGAGAGAGACAAGAATTTTCCGTCAGTGATAATGTGGTCCCTTGGCAATGAGGCCGGTCCGGGAGTGAACTTCGCTGCCTGCCGCGATGCCATAAAGGCGCGCGACACCGAAAGGCCGGTTCATTATGAACGCTATAACGATATTGCCGACGTTGAGTCGGTTATGTATCCCACGGTTGAAAGGGTGGAAAAAGCCGGACAACAGGACAGCCCCAAGCCATTCTTCCTTTGTGAATATGCCCATGCAATGGGCAACTCTGTCGGTAACCTGCAGGAATACTGGGACGTGATCGAGAAGTATGACAGACTGATAGGAGCCTGCGTATGGGACTGGGTCGACCAGGGACTGGCAAAACCCGTTCCCGGGAAAGAGGGTGAGTATTTCTTCGCTTATGGCGGCGATTTCGGTGATTTTCCGAACGATAATAACTTCTGTATTAACGGACTGACAACGCCAGACAGACAGGTTACCCCGAAAATGGAAGAGGTAAAAAAAGTCTACCAGTATGTCGGGTTTACTCCTGTAAACATGAGGGACGGCAGAGTCAGAATAACAAACAAGAATTACTTCACAAACCTTAATCACTACGATGCTTCATGGCTCCTCGAGTGTGACGGAAAGGTCATTCAGGCAGGAATGCTTCCTCCGGTTGACCTCCTGCCGGGTGACTCAAAAGAAGTAATTATTCCGTTTGAAAAGTTTTCGTCCAAGCCTGGTTCGGAGTATTTTGTAAAAGTTCTCTTCACTCTTAAGACCGATGAGTTGTGGGCTAAGAGAGGGCATATAGTGGCGTCAGAACAATTGACTGTGCCGAATGATGCACCAAAACCTTCTGCACCCGCGATAGCCGGGATGCCTGCACTTCAGCTCGAAGAGAATGGCGATAATGTAACCATAACGGGCAAATCGTTCAGGGCAAACTTCAGCAGGACAGCCGGCACCATTACGGATCTTGATTACTTCAACACGCGTATCTTTGAGTCAGAATCGGTTGTACTCCGCGGCTTCGGGAGAAGACCCGGAGAAGGGGGTCAGGCTCCGGCACCACAGGTACAGTTCCTGTCGGTCGGAGGACCGCTCCTCAATATCTACAGGGCGCCCGTTGATAACGATACCCGTATGAGGGGCAGAGGGCCCGCCACGCAACAACTCTGGAACATGAAGGGTGAAGTGACGGTCTTCAGCGTTCTGCAGTTGAATGAAAAGACTGTTGAGATTAAGATCGATATGAAATCGACCGAACCCGGAGGTTATTCAGTTACGACGAATTCCGTATATACCGTTTACGGAAACGGAACAATAGAAGTGAATACAGTATTCCTGCCTGACGAAGCGACATGGTCGCTGCCAAAGCTCGGGTTTCTGTTTACGCTCAACGAAGGATTCGAAAATGTTGAGTATTTCGGTGCAGGACCATTCGAGAACTATGTCGACCGTAAAAGGGCAGCCGATATAGGCCGTTACACAGCAACGGTCGATGAGATGTTCGTGCCTTATGTAAGGACCCAGGATTGCGGCAACCGCACTGATGTAAGGTGGTTCACCATAACCAACCATAGCGGGACCGGGATGCTCGTTTCAGCGCCGGACCTGATGAATTTCAGTGCGCTGCACTATACTCCGGTTGACCTCGACAGGGCCAATCATCCTTATGAGCTCACAAGAAGGAAAGAGACAATACTTACTGTTGACCTGGCAGGATGCGGTCTCGGAAACGGAAGCTGCGGACCCGGTCCGCTCGACCGTTATCTGCTAAAGACAACCCGGGCACAGTTTAATTACACCATAAAACCATACACTGCTTCACTGGGCGACAAGGCCTTCGCGGCAAGATAGAGCGGTACAGACAGGTTTATAATACTTCAAGCTGCTTCTTCACTTCTGAAAATGTTGTTTCATCCAGGCGTGCCCCGACAATCTCTATGACTCTGCCGGCGAGGAGGGATCCGATAACACCGGATCTTTCCATGTCAGCTCCATGGGCATAGCCATACAGGAACCCTGAAGCATAAAGGTCACCGGCTCCCGTCGTATCGCGGCATCCGACAGGCAGTGCCGCTACCTTAAGCTTCTCTTCACCTCTTTTAAGCCATGACCCTTCAGCACCGACTTTGACCACAGCTGTTTTCACTGATCCGGAAAAATATTCCAGTGCCTCTTCCGGCTCCAGTCCCGTATAGGCCTTTGCCTCCTCAGCATTTGCAAAAAGTATATCGGTATATCTCTCAATGATCTTCCTGAAAGCGTTCAGGTTGGCCTCCACAACATTATAGCTTGCCAGATCGAGGGCAACTGTCATACCTGCCACTTTTGCCATCCGGCATGCAGTTTCAACCAGATCCAGGTTATAAATAAGGTATCCTTCGAGATAAAGTATATCGTAGCCTTCAAACATCTCAGGTGAGAGATCACCGGCGTCCAGTTCGACTGCGGCCCCGAGATGAGTTCCGAAAGTGCGTTCCGAGTCGCGGGAGATAAGGGCAACAGCGGTGCCGGTAGGAGAATCGCGTCTTAAGAGCATGGTCCTGACACCGGCATCTTTCATATCCCTCTCAAAAAAATCGCCGGTCTCGTCCTTCCCCACTGAACCAATGAACCCTGTTTCGATCCCGAGCATGGCAAGTCCGTGAATGGTATTTGCGGCGGAGCCGCCTGACAGAAGGGTGCTTTTAAGGCTGCTTGTTTCTGCTTTAATGAGGCGCGACAAATCCCCGTCAACAAGTGTCATACTGCCTTTCGGGAGGGAAAACCTTTCAAGTATCTGATCGTCATTGATAAGAGTCAGCACATCGACCAGTGCGTTGCCAATACCTATTATCCGCTTCATTCAATTTTTTGTATAAATATATTGTTAAATTCACTAAAAGCCCTTACTTTTGCGACGCTTTAAGAAAGCATGACCATTAATTCCTCAGTAGCTCAGTTGGTCAGAGCGGCGGACTGTTAATCCGTAGGTCGTAGGTTCGAGCCCTACCTGGGGAGCAATTAAGAATGAATAAAGCCTTGATTTACAACAACATCAAGGCTTTTTCTATTGTGCCTGCTGAAACATTACTGAAACAATTATCCAGCTATAGCTATTTCATTTGTTATTTCCCAGCTTCCCTCAGAGTAAGGTATATGGGATTTTGGTGGGGTGGAAAAGAGATTTCTCTTACAGTTTAATGATTTTTACGGTTACTTCGATCTGTCGAATAAAAATCATTCTGCTACATAATGAAATGGGAAATTCACATACGTGCATTAACATTCGTGGCTATTGACTTCCGGCTGGTTTTGTGTAATTTTATATCAAATTTTACGACAATGAAATATTCGTTGAAAGTCAATTACTTATGTCCGGTATGTCGGGCTTATTTAAGGATCTGGAACAATATAATTTTTATTGTCAAATCAGAACCGAGAAATCTACATGCTATTTTATTATTAAATCCGGAACTGGGCAATTATGATTTGATCCACCATTCATCGATAGAATTTGCGGAAGGTGAAATGCTCGATTTTTTTTGTCCCGTTTGCAGAGCTGATCTGACAGCGGTTGAACTCCACAGGAATCTTGTCAGGATCATTATGATTGATGAAAATAGTAAAGAATTCGATGTCTACTTTTCGAAAGTCTGCGGGGAACACTCCACTTTTCTGATTCATGAAGAAGATATAGTTGAAAATTACGGAGAAGACAGCTCAACTTATGTTAATTATTTCATGTCCAGACTTAAAAAACGAAAACCTGATCAGGAAATATAACCTATCTGAAGAATCAATGTTTCTATTTGAATTCAATAACCTGGACATGGAAAATAAATGGCAACATATCTATGGGCTCAAAGGCAACGACCATTGTAAGTTTGTTACATACAGGAAAGATGGGGAGCAGACTATAAGCCTTTGGGATTGTGGTTCCTTCTTTGCAGAATTATATGTGTTAAATAAGAAGATATTAAAGATTGAAGGTATTGAGCTGGATAGTTGCCGGATAGATCTGTATATTGATTATGCCCAGAAGCAATGTGACCGGAATTGTTAGCGTTCTGAAACAACCATGAATTTCGTATTATTCAAGAAAATCAATCAAATCTATTTCCTTCATAATCCTGTCAGTCTCAGAAAGGGCGACTATAATCTTCTGATAGTGTACAATATCATCAAATGACAAAACCCGGCCTTTCCTATCCTTCAGCCATTTCTGTGCAGGTTGATATCCTCCGATATAAAATTCCCAAGCAACTTGTGATACCTTATCGAAATACTGATCATAGTTGATCCATACCTTTTCATCGGCATATCTGACTTTCCCGACCTCATTTGAACCAATAACCGGATAGGTGGTAATGAAATTATTAACTATAGGACTTTCAAGAAGATGAATTTGCCTTAGTTCACTACCAAGTTTTACCAGTTTCCAGAATGTGTCTTTGTCTTTTGGATAAGGGACGATAGGGAAATCAATCTTCAGGAACTCTTTGTATTTCTCCCGGTATGATGGTGAATGTAAAACAGCATAGATATAATCCAAGATATCAACTGGTGCAAAAACATCTGGTCCCCTTCTCTTCTCATAAATAAATTCTAATCCCAAAATCTCTGCGATTTTATTTATTAAATGCACTTTAAAA
>JAHYJA010000177.1 GCA_019429325.1 Bacteroidales bacterium | reverse complement strand
CAGCTATTAGGCACGGATCGCAGATCCGCGCCAGCGTACAGGGGGGATCCGCGCCAGCGTCTTTTGTAACGGCGTAGCGGTGCCATCACTCCCATTCCCGGAGTGAAGCCTGAATGAAGTCGATAATCCTCTGGTTTTCATACTTTCCGCTGCCGGTAACGCTGAAAGGTTCACCGAAGCTGAAGTAAATATGCTTTTCAGGATCGAGCGGTCCCAGCTCCTTGATCACCCTTCCCTGCCCCCAGAAATCCGTCTTAAGTGCAAACGGTACAACATCCACCCCGGCTTTCTTTGCCAGCTTCACCCCGAGAGAATTAAAATCTTCGGGCTTAAAAACCAGGCTTCTTGTGCTCTGCGGGAAAATGATTACCGACCTGCCTTCCGAAAGGATCTTTGTTCCTTCATTCATCACAGCTTCAAGATCTTTCCGGGGATCTTTCCTTCCGACCACAATCGGATCCCTCGATTTCATCACATCCCCGAAAAGAGGATGCCTAACAAGACTATCCTTCACAACGAATGTCACCTCCCTGAATGGGGCGATTATACATGGAAGAACCATCGTCTCAAGCGTGCTCATGTGATTTCCTATGAAAAGAACAGGCTTCCCTGATTTTGAAATATTCTCCAGGCCCGTGATATGAAATCTGCCTCCTGTTTGTTCAATAAATCTGAAGATATAGTATGAGGAGTCGGACCAGGCTTTGGTATCATACCCCCCCCATCTGGCTTCTTTCCTTGTTTTCAGGACAATATACGCGAACCTGAAGGTGAACCAGACCCGGTTACCCTGCAGGAACCGGTTCCAAAGACCGGGTTTTCTTACCGGAGACTGGTATGAATGTGATCCAAAATATTTTTCAGGTATCAGATTCACTGGCAAAATCAGTTATTTTGAATTCAATAAAACAAATACTCATTCAATATGCCGTAAAGTTAGATTTGATTTTTAATTTTAAAAACCTTTTATAACGAAACCTGAAGTATGGATCTGCCACTATTAGATTCGATAGTTTTCTTTGCCCTGGTCACGGGCAACATCCTCTTCGGTGCCAGCTTCTTTTTCAGGAACAGAACGCCGGACCAGTTCACGGCCGGAAGCGGAAACCTCCCGGCGTTCGCGGTAGGAATGTCAATATTTGCCACATACGTGAGCAGTATAAGCTTTCTGGCATTACCCGGCAAAGCATATATGTCCGACTGGAATGCCTTTGTGTTCAGCCTGTCAATCCCCGTCGCAACCATTATTGCCATTAAATTCTTTGTACCCCTGTACAGGGGCATCGGAAACATTTCTGCCTACTACTATCTTGAATTGCGCTTTGGAACATGGGCAAGGCTTTATGCATCACTCTGCTATATTCTCACACAGCTTATGCGCACCGGGGCTATTCTCTTGCTGCTTGCCCTTGCTCTCAATGCTCTCTTCGGATGGAACGTCAGAACAATTATCATTCTGACAGGCTTTATGGTAATGCTCTATTCCATGCTGGGAGGGATAAGGGCTGTTATCTGGACCGATACCGTTCAGGCTGTTATTCTGATTGCAGGGGCGCTTCTCAGTGCTGCTTATCTTACTTTTTCAATGCCGGAAGGACCCGGACAGATCTTTAGCATTGCCCTGGAAAATAACAAGTTCAGCCTCGGCAGTTTTAGCCTCAGCCTTGCTGATTCTACATTCTGGGTAGTTTTAATCTATGGTTTATTCATCAACCTCCAGAACTACGGGATAGACCAGAACTTCGTACAGCGCTATATGACCACCGGGACAGAAAGAGAGGCAAAATCGTCAGCCCTGTTCGGATCATTGCTGTACATCCCTGTATCACTTGTATTCTTTTATATCGGCACGGCACTCTTCTCCTTTTATACGGCACAACCCGACGTGCTTCCGGATTCTCTAAGGGTCCCCGGATCAGGCGACAGGATATTCCCCTGGTTCATTGTAACACAGCTTCCTGCCGGGATTACAGGCCTGCTTGTAGCTGCAATATTTGCCGCAGGTATGAGTACTGTCTCCACAAGTCTGAACAGTACCGCAACAATTATTCTTTCAGATTATTATAAGAGGTATTTCAACAGGGAAGCCAGTGAGAAACAATCCATGGCGGTGCTCTACATCTCTTCCTTTCTGACCGGTACGGCAGGCATTGTAATTGCACTCCTGCTGGTGGGGGTTGAAAGCGTCCTCGATGCATGGTGGTCACTTGCATCAATCTTCAGCGGTGGAATGCTGGGTCTTTTCCTGCTTGGCTTCATTGCCAGGAAAGCAAAAAACTCTGATGCCGCGGCAGGGGTTATTATCGGTGTTGTGGTAATCAGCTGGATGAGCCTTTCCCCGCTCTGTTTTAACGCAGATAAGCTTCAGGCCTTCAGGAGCCCCTTCCACAGCAACCTTACTATCGTGTTCGGCACCCTCGTTATATTTCTCACAGGATTTATTTTAACTAAATTTGTAAAAAAACACACTGAAAAACCATGAAGAAGATCCTGATTATCTCCGTCATCTGTGTGATGACCTGTTTTTCAACTGTTCACAGCCAGTATATGGGAGAACAATGCATCGTGAAATCCGAATTTATCTACCAGCCTGAAGATGTACCATTTCCAAGCTGTCATGCATCCACGATCATCGGAACCAAGACCGGACTTCTTGCGGCCTGGTTTGGAGGCACCGCAGAAAGAAATCCTGACGTGGGTATATGGATAAGTCATTATAAAAAGGGCAGGTGGTCTGTCCCGGTGGAAGTTGCAGACGGTGTACAGCACAAAGACAAACGCTGGCCCTGCTGGAATCCGGTTCTGTACAACACAGGAAAAGAGATACTTTTATTTTACAAAGTGGGTCCGAGCCCGTCGACATGGTGGGGAGAAATGATGACTTCCTCCAACAACGGAAAAACATGGTCACGGCCATGCCGCCTTCCCGAGGATATCTCCGGTCCCGTGAAAAACAAACCCGTGCTTCTCGGTAACGGGGAACTTATCTGCCCTTCGAGCACCGAGCATGACGGCTGGAGGGTCCACATGGAATTTACTTCAGATAACGGACTGACATGGGAACGTACTCCCCCGCTGAATGAAAAGAATATTGGCGCCATTCAGCCATCCATCCTTACCTACCCTTCCGGAATGATCCAGTTGCTTTGCAGGAGCAGAGAGTCGCAGGTTCTCTCATCATGGTCGGAAGATAACGGACGTACATGGAGCGGGATGGTTCCCTCCGGTCTTCCGAACCCCAACTCCGGTACCGATGCCCTGACATTGCGTGACGGGCGCCAGCTCATTGTATATAATCATTTAACTTCCGGCCGTTACTTTCTTAATGTAGCTGTTTCGGATGACGGAAAAAACTGGAAGGCCTGCACTGTCCTTGAAAATGATGAACCCGGGAACGAGTATTCATACCCGGCAGTAATACAATCAAATGACGGGAAGGTGCATATCACATATACCTGGAAACGGAAGATTATTAAACATGTGGTTCTGGATCCTCTTAAAATATCTGCAAAACCGATTGCTGACGGAGTGTGGCCCGATTGATGTTATCGCGATGCTTATACTCCCCCGGAAGGCATAATCAGCAGTGCTATTGAGAGCGCAACCAGGATGCCCACAGCACTCCATCCGATAATATTCTGAAAGGGCTTGTTCACATACTGCCCCATTATCTTCTTATTGTTTACAAGCAGCATCATGCTTATCAGGACAACCGGAAGTATGAACCCGTTCAACACCTGGGTCCAGATCGAAATAGCTATCAGTGGCGCATTCGGTATCATTATAATGATTGCTGAAATGATAAGGATACCTGTGTAAAGGATATAAAATACCCTGGCTTCATCCCATTTCTTATCAATCCCTGATTCAAATCCAAAAGCCTCACAGATAAAAAAGGCTGTAGCGAGAGGGAGTATCGTGGCAGAGAAGACAGAAGCCACGAAGAGGCCGAAAGCAAATACATGCGATGATAATTTTCCGGCGAGTGGCTTCAGCGCAAGCGCGGCATCTTTTGCCTCATTGATAATTATACCGTTGGGGTGAAGGGTTGCGCCGCAGGCAACCATGATGAAGAAAGCCACTACCACTGTCACCACGCACCCGACAGTTATATCTGCGAGGGTATAATTGTAATTCTTCATTTTAAGCCCCTTTTCGATTACTGTGGCCTGCATATAGAATTGCATCCAGGGGGCGATTGTTGTCCCGACAAGAGCGATGATCATCGTAAGGCTCTGGGTGTTCATTTCGATCCGGGGCCTGATAATTGCCGTCCCGATTTCTCCCCAGTCAGGCTTACTCATAATTGCAGAGACTATATATGTAAGTAGTGTTGCGCTGAAAATCAGGAAGATCCTTTCAGCAATCTTGTAGGTACCCTTAACAACCAGTACCCAGACCAGAAAAGCGACAACAGGCACTGAGATATATTTTGTCACACCGAAGATCTCCATACTGCCTGCCACACCTGCAAATTCGGTGGTTGTGTTGCCAATGTTCGAAACAAGCAATCCGGCAAAGACAAAGAAAGTGATCTTGACCCCCGCATTTTCGCGGATAAGGTCTGACAGACCCTTACCGGTAACAATGCCCATCCTGGCATTCATCTCCTGGACTACCATCAAAACAATAAATGAGGGGATCAGTGTCCAGATCATCCTGTATCCGTAAAGGGCCCCTGCAACGGAATATGTAGTTATTCCTCCTGCGTCGTTGTCGACACTGCCGGTAATGATTCCGGGGCCCAGGATCGCCAGAAAGAGGGCAAGGCGTTTGAAGTATTGTTTCCTTTTAATTTGCAGTTTCTGCATGTCTCAGTCTCTTATCTCATCCTGGACCTTCTTTTGCCCATAAGCTCCTCAACCACATCGTCCACGATGACCATCCCCTGAAGCTGATTGTTTCTGTCAACAACCGGAACCGCAAGCAGGCTGTACTTAGAGATTATCACAGCCGCAGCATCCTGCTTCTGATCATCGAACAACAGAATCGGCTCGTGATTCATGATCTGGTTCAGTTTCAGTCCGGGCCGGGCAAGAACAAGATCCCGGAGACTGAAAGTCCCGATAAGCTCATTATCCTCATCGGTTACGCACATCTTGTAAAGCTCGTGCGGCTCCGGTATTTTATCGCGTAATTCATTAATAACGTCGCTGACACTTGTTTCAGGCCCGAATGAGAGAAAATCGGTTGTCATGATACTTCCGACTGAATTATCAGAATACTCGAGCAGTTCCCTGACCTCCTGGGAGGATTCGTCATCCATCTCCCTTAACAGGATCTCAGCTTTTTCATCCTCAAGTTCATCGAGGATATCAGCCACCTCGTCAGCCGGCATCTTCTCGAGCAGATCGGCAGCCTTCTCAACCGGCAGGTTCTCTACTATATGGATCTGGGCATGGGTTTCAAGCTCCTCCAGCACATCGGCAGCCTTCTCTTCGTCGAGTGATGAAAAAACCGACATGCTCGACTTCTTCCCAAGGTCCTCAAGGATATCAGCCAGGTCGGAAGGGTGAAGAGTCTGGAGCCTTGAATAGGTTTTTGAAAGTTTGATATTGAGGTTTGAATAGTCTATTGCCTGTACATCCTCCCAGAGGATATATTTGGCAGGTATGCTGCCCTTGAAAAGGGACACAAATTTTTTCAGGGGCTGAGCGATTCCTATACGCCGAAGGAGCCCTCCAATACCTATGTCCACCGCAATGGCAAAAGTGCCCATTGCCACGGTGACCAGCCTTATGTCGTTCACCCTCACAAGCTTGCGCCCATTAAGGTCAACTATCTGCTTGTCAAGAACATTTTCCACCAGGAAAAGGCCATCGGCAATTTCGTCTTCCGGAAGATCTGCCAGACCGGCACAAGTGAC
>JAHYJA010000176.1 GCA_019429325.1 Bacteroidales bacterium | reverse complement strand
TTCAGTATTATTCTTTTTAAGCTGAATTGCTGCGAAAATAATGGGAAGACCGAAGACCGAAGACCGAAGACCGAAGGAAGAAGATAGTAAGAAGTTGGCAGTTGGCAGTAGGCAAACAGAATATTTTCTTGCTCCTTGCCCTTCGCCCCCTGCTCCCTGCCAGATAAGACGGAAGTCCGAAGACCGAAGAAAGAAGGGGAGAGGGGGAGAGTGGGAGAATAACCGGTACCCGTAATACTTTTTAAATTCGACAGATTTTTATAATATTACACTGGGCATGAGGACAGGTAAGATGGTGAGCAGTAAAAACGGCCCTGACAGGTACGTCCCCGATACACTGTACATCTCCGGAATACCGAATGTTTTTGAAATCGAACAGATTTGCAGAAGGAGGATAAAGGAAAACGACCCGACACCGGCAAATAAATGAACCGACGAAAATTTCTCTCAAAAAGCGCCCTTTTCTCTGCCGGCTCACTTATGGCAGGAAAACTGTCCACAGCGGGGGCAGGGATTTATTACGGCAATCAATATCAAACCGCTGATAGATTGTATGAACTTTTCAGGAATCCCTCCCCTGAATACCATCCTTTTGTAAGATGGTGGTGGAACGGCAACAAGGTTGAACCGGATGAGCTTAAAAGGGAACTGAGGCTCCTGAAGGATGCAGGCATAGGAGGTGTAGAAATAAATCCTATCCAGTTTCCGGAACGTTTTGAGGGCGACGATCTGGGCAAACAGTCGCTCAGATGGCTGAGCGATGAATGGATTGAAATGCTGAGGTTAACCTTCCAGGAAGCAAAGTTGCTTGGCATGACCTGTGACCTTATTGTCGGATCAGGCTGGCCTTTCGGAGCCGAATACCTTGACGGAGAGGAGAGGGCACAGATCGCCGTGATTGCAGTAAAGAAGCTGACAGGTCCCCTCGATTACGAGATCTCTCAATTTGAGATTTTCAGGGAAGCAGATCCCGCTGTCAGCTCCCCGTTCCCCGGCAGAGTGCCGGAACTTCTTTCAATAAAGCTGGTGCCGGATCCCCTGATGTCGATGGATGAAGTGAAGGATCTGTCGGACCAGATAAATAACCAGACGATCAGAATACAGGTTCCGGAAGGCAGATTTGCTGTATATGCCCTGGTCAGGATCAGTGGTTTTATGCAGGTCATAAATGGTGCCCCGGGTGCCACGGGACCTGTGCTCAACCATTACAACGAGACTGCAGTACGAGGTTATCTGAACCGGATGTCGGGCACGATAGAAAAGCAGACCGGCCCGCTGTCAGATTATTTACGGGCACTGTTCACCGACAGCATGGAGCTCGAAGGATCCAACTGGTCTTCTGGCATACTTGAGGAATTCAGACGCAGAAGGGGATATGACATTTTCCCGTTTCTGCCATTTGTTCTGTTTAAAACAGGAGGCATGGGCAATGTGACCGATTTTAATTACGGGGTAAAATATTCTGGTGAATTCGAGGCTGTTATCAGGCGCATGAGGTACGATTTTGAGGTTACAAAGGCAGAAATTCTGGAGGAAAACTTTATCAAACCTTATGTTGAGTGGTGCAGGAGTTTGAACGTAAAATCGAGGGCACAGGCTTACGGCCGCGGCTTCTTTCCCCTCGAGAGCAGTTTCCATTATGACATCCCCGAATCGGAATCGTGGACCATGAACTGGCTCAGGCACAGGATTGGGGAAGAGATGCCCGAAGATGATTATCGCCGCGGAAGGGCTTACACAATGATCAATAAATACGTGTCATCGGCTGCCAACCTGACAGGGAAGCGCCTTGTCAGCTGTGAGGAGATGACTGATACCTATAAGGTGTTCAACACCTCGCTGGAGGATCTTAAAGTCGGAGGCGACCAGAGCATAATAACCGGAGTTACACATTCAGTATTTCACGGGTTCAATTATTCTCCCCCGGATGCGCCATTCCCGGGCTGGATAAGGTACGGAGCCTATTACAGCGAGAACAATACATGGTGGCCATATTTCAGGTTATATAACGAGTATAAGGCAAGACTCTCTGCGCTCCTACAGCATGCCGACATGTACACCGATATCGCCATCCTTCCTCCGCTTGATGATATGTGGAGCATCATCGGATCCCAGATGGAACCCTTCCCGTCATTAACTCATGTGGATTACTTCACCCTTTTCTGGGAGGCGGCAAACAAGAACGGAAACGGCTGCGACTATGTGTCGCAGAGAGTAATAGCCGATTCAGAAATTATAAATGGCTTCCTGATTTACGGACCGAAGAAATACCATACACTCTTCATGGTTCAGGTTGACAGCCTTAGTCCTCCGGCAGCTGAAAAACTTTTGAAATTCATTGAATCGGGCGGCAGAATATTCTGCATTGAGACAATACCTTCCGGATCTCCCGGATGGAAGGATCATGAAAGGAGAGACCATGAGGTCAGAAAGCTGATTGAAAGGATGAAAACTCATTCAGACAGATTCATCATGATAAGAAAGCCTGAGAAAGATTTCTTAGGCTGGTATAAAGGCCTTCAGAAAGAATACGGGATCGAACCTTACGTGATAATTGAAAATCCTTCCCCGTATGTTATGCAGACCCGTTACAGAACCGACGATGATAAAGAGTTAGTTTACATTGTTCATTCGCACATACACGACTCTCATCAGACGAGAATTGCTTTCTCAGGAGAGCTTACAAGACAAAGGTACTGCTCGATATGGGACCCGGAAACCGGAAACAGGTACAGGCTTGAACCTGACAGGGATGGTGGCATTGACCTTGACCTTGGACCGGCCCAGTCGATCCTGTTTGTATTCGACAGGGAAAGGGGAGGGGCTGAGTGGAAGCCCAAACCGGCAGGAAACGGAAAAATCCGGCTGATTACAGAAGGTTGGAGCGCAGAATTCAGGCATTGTCGCGACAATTCTGTCAGAACCCTGCCTATGAATGTTTTGTGTGATCTGAAAGATATTCCCGAATATACCCATTTCGCCGGGACGGTTATTTACCGTAACAGGATCAGAGCCCGACAATCAGGGATCAGTTATATTAACCTGGGAAAAGTTTTCGGTATATCGGAGCTTAAAGTTAACGGAGAGGATTGCGGGACAATATGGTACGGCAGAAGGATATGGGATATCGGAGCACTTCTCAGACAAGGTGATAATGATATTGAAATAAAAGTGGTAACTTCAATGGGCAATTACATGAAATCTCTTACAGACAATCTGATAGCGCAATACTGGACCAATGAGAAAAACAAAATACAACCGATACAGTCAATGGGTCTTGTCGGGCCCGTAACCATTTATTAAACCCTGACGCAATGAAACATCTTAAACTGATCCTGATCATGTTGTTGTTGCTTTCACCGGCGCTGGTAACCGCGAACGATTACAACGCTTCGATGTTTGGCATAAAGTCAAACGGAACCACCCTTAACACAACCTCAATCCAGAAGGCAATCGATTATATCCATGAGAACGGCGGCGGCAGACTGGTGTTTTATGTGGGTAGATATCTTACAGGTTCTGTCTTTCTGAAGAGTAATGTTACAATTCAGCTTGAAGAGGGCGCCATCCTGGTGGGTTCGCTTAATCCCCTCGATTATCAGATGACCAGCAACTGGACTGCCCTTGTATTCGCTATCGACCAGCAGAATATCGGCATCACCGGAAAGGGAGTCATCGACGGCCAGGGATTTCAGGTAGCCGGCAACCTGGTTGATCTCATACATAAAGGAGTAATAAATGATCCTTTGAGGTATGACAGGCCGCGCGAGTCCATACGTCCTCAGAATATCTACTTTAAGGGATGCAGGAATATACTGATTGAAGGAATAACGCTCAGGGATCCCGGGAGCTGGAACCAGCAGTACGATCAGTGCAGGAATGTTGTTATTGACCGGATAACCGTCGACAGCAAATCATACTGGAACAACGATGGTGTTGATATAGTTGACTGCGACAGCGTCAGCATTACCAATTCGTACTTCGATGCAGCCGACGACGGCATCTGCCTCAAGTCGCACAGCCCTGATTTTGTCTGCCAGAATGTTTACATTCATAATAATACCGTAAGGACCAGCGCTAATGGCATAAAGTTCGGCACTGCATCCTATGGAGGCTTTCGTAATATCAGGATAATCAATAACCTCGTATTTGACACTTACCGGTCGGCGATAACTTTCGCCGCCGTGGATGGAGGATTCGTGGAGGATGTGATCGTTGACAGCCTGAGGTCGATCAATACAGGGAATGTCATCTTCCTTCGCATTGGAGAAAGACGGGAAGGCAGAAAAGGCAGAATGGAAAACATAACAATTTCGAACGTTTATGCTGAGGTTCCTGCAACAAAACCCGATGCAGGATACAACTACGAGGGCCCTGTCGAGGATATGCCCCGGAATGTATCCCCCTCCTCGATAGTGGGTATGCCTGATGTGAAGATTAAAAATGTTACGCTGAGGAATATTGAGATCCAACACCCTGGAGGTGGAAACCCGGCATTCGCCAAGATAGGCCTTGACGAACTGGACAAGGTTCCCGAGCTGCCGGCCAATTATCCCGAATTTTCGATGTTCAAAGAACTGCCGGCCTGGGGATTCTATATCAGGCACGCGTCAGGAATAACATTTGATAATGTTACTCTCACTTCCTTAAAGAGAGATTACCGCACTGCTGTTGTACTCGATGATGTACAGGGTGCAAAATTCCAAAGGCTTAAAGTAAACGAGCCCGGTGCAAAAAAAGCACCGGTATATTACCGGGGATCATCAGATGTAACCGTTACGTCGAAATGACAGATTTATTCACAAGTCTTGTCAATATGTTGAAAAGACACTAAAATTACCTGGTTACAAGTGTTTTAAATTTTACTACATTCGCTATAATTTAGTTTCTTGACTGGGAAAATCCATGGATTATTTAAAGAATCATTAATCCATGGTGTAATAATTCTTTGATATACTGTGTGTTACACGTAAAAAGAAAACCGAACCTGACCTTATGAAAGATTTGAGATGTCATTTTGTTTATGCTCCCGCTGACATTATCATAACCCGGCATAACCCGGATAGTGCGCAAAAGGGCTTTCCCGGACCAGTGCCCTTGCCCTGCGGAAGATCGAGAACCTTAAAATTCACAGCTTTTCTGGCAGTTGCTGCTCTGTTCTGTGCAATTACAGTTAATCAAACCATTGCAACCAACTCAGTTGTTAACGGCACAGGACATCATTCCCTTCTGAATAGTGTGTCTGACAAAGCCGGCGGAAATGACTTTGTACCCCAGAATATGCCCCCTGTGGCCTTATGCAGGAATATAACGGTAAGCCTCGGACCGTCAGGCACCGTTACTGTCAACGCAACCCAGGTGGATGCCGGTTCTTTCGATCCGGATGGTTCCATCGTCAGCCGGGTCGTTAACCCTAATACATTTTCCTGCCTCAACATTGGGGCCAACACGGTTGAGCTGATCGTCACCGACGACGGGGGATTGACCTCGACCTGCAACGCCACGGTAATAGTTCAGGATAATATTGCACCGCAAATCACCTGCAGGAATATTACGGTCTATCTTGATAAGACAGGATCCGCATCTGTCGCACCCGCTGATCTCGATAACGGATCCACGGATAATTGTGCCGGATCGCTGATGCTTTACCTGAGCAGGACCGAAATGAACTGCTCTGATATCGGCGCCCCTGTGCCGGTAACACTAACCGGTACCGACGCTGCCGGTAATTCAGCATCCTGCATTTCACAGGTAACCGTTCTCGACACCATTGCCCCTGTTGTTAACCTGAAAAAGTTTAACCTTGTTCTCGGTGCAGACGGAACCGGTACTATTCTTCCTTCCGACATTGATAACGGCTCGTTCGATAATTGCGGACCCCTGACTCTC
>JAHYJA010000175.1 GCA_019429325.1 Bacteroidales bacterium | reverse complement strand
TGTCGTCCCGGCCAATCTTTCAAACTCTTTGGGATGCGGAGTGAGGATCGTTTGGCCCGGGAGGATTTTAAGCCACTCTTTATTCATCCCCAGAATATTAAGACCGTCGGCATCTATAACCAGCGGAACTTCACAATCCTGAAGGAGTTTATGAACGGCAGCCTGAGTTGCCTTGCCGGTTCCCAAACCGGGACCCAGTCCAACTGCATCATAATTGTTAACATCAGTAATATCTGAAACATATTCATCGCGGATGTCGGGAAAGACCATTGCTTCCGGAATTGCAATCTGAAGAACTGAACAGCCGCATGACGGAACATGGCAGGTAACAAGTCCGATCCCTGTCCTGAGGGCGGCTTTGGCGCCGAGGATGGCTGCTCCCATTCTGCCCCGCGATCCTGCAATCAATAATCCGTGACCAAAAATCCCCTTATGGTCATGCTTCTTTCTCTCTTTTAGCAGAGGCAAAACATCCCCGCGTCCGGTCAACCGGTATGGAGAACCGGTCTGTGCAATTGCCTCCGGGCTGAGTCCTATCGGGAGAACAGACCAGCGGCCGGTATACTTTTGATTTTCAGCGAACAGGAAAGATAACTTTGGAAACTGGAAACTCAGGGTATAATCAGCCTCTATAATATTATCCATTATATTCTTAGAGTTATCCTCCCCGAAAAGTCCGGAGGGAATATCCACCGAGATTACAGTTGCCTGACTCCGGTTAATCTTTCCAATCACTTCTGCAACAAGCCCTTCAGCAGGGCGAGTCAGACCGGATCCGAATATTGCATCAACGACAATATCATCCTCAAAGATGACAGGAAATTTATCCGCGTTGTCAATAATACTGAACCGGACATCCGTCTCCGAGCTAAGTCTGCCGAAGTTATGTTTCCAGTCGGCAGATTCATCTGAGGATATTTTAATATAATGGACCCCGGTTTCGTATCTGTTATTATGAAGCAGCCTTGCGAGGGCTAGTCCATCGCCTCCGTTGTTGCCCGGTCCGGCAAAAATAACGACACGCTTTGTACGATCAAACCGGACAGTCAGCCACTTAAACAATTGAAGGGCAGCTCTCTCCATCAGATCCGAAGATGCTATGGGCTCATTTCTGATCGTGAATGAGTCTATTTCTTTTATCTGGTCGCACCGGAATATCTTCATAAGGCTATAAACTTAATTTATAAACTCAGGTTGCTGGTTGCTGGTTACTGGTAGCTGTTTGCTGAGTGACTTTCCGATTACCGATTACTGATTACTGATTACCGGATATAAAAATGCACTCGTCACGAAAGATACAAATTTTTAACTTTCAAAAAGATTAATATATTTGTTGCGGGCCGGTCGGGTGTCAGATAAACTCCGGCCATCGATCTGTTTTGGAGCAAAAGACACCGAAATTTAATTGTATGAAATATTAACTAACTAATAATTAAGACAATGCTGAAAAATCATCCCAAGGGTTTGCTGGTTGCCTTTTTCTCCAATATGGGTGAGAGATTTGGCTTCTACACTATGATGGCCATTCTTGTCCTTTTTCTTCAGGCTAAATTTGGTCTTAGCGCCGAGAAGGCTGGCGGCATATACAGCTGGTTCTATTTCAGCATATATGCTCTTGCCCTGGTTGGCGGTATTCTCGCTGATGCGACAAAGAAATATAAGCTTGTCATCCTTGTTGGTATTGTTGTGATGTTTGCAGGCTATATTATAATGGCTGTCCCAGGAATGACACTTACCATAACCATCATTGGCTTAATGACGATTGCCTTCGGGAACGGGCTGTTCAAAGGCAACCTTCAGGCTGTGGTAGGGCAGATGTATGATGATCCGAAGTATTCTAAATTAAGGGATACAGCTTTTATGATCTTTTACATGGGAATCAATGTAGGAGCTTTTTTTGCACCTTTTGCAGCAAACGGGATGCGTAACTGGTGGTTGAAAGTAAACGGATTTGCTCACGATGGAACTATTCCTTCATTATGCCATCAGTATATAAACGGAACACTATCTGATACTTCTACCCTTCAGCAACTTGCTGATAACGTAAGCCTTAGCGGGCCTGTATCCGATTTGTCAGCATTCGCGGTCAGCTATCTTGAAGTCTTCTCAAAAGGATATAATTATGCGTTTGGGATTGCAGCCGGTGCAATGGTTTTATCCCTTCTGGTCTATATTTTTTTCAACCGGCTGCTTCCAAACAAGGAGAAGAAGGTCACAACGTCTGCAACTGAGATGGTTGATTTCAAGCCTGCACCCCTGTTCGCAGCCATAGCTGCAATGATTGTAACTGCATTCGGATTGCATTTCATCAGGGAGGTTGGCTGGACAGCAGGTTTTGCATTTGGACTATTCGCCGCTTTTGTAACGTGGATAATGCTCTCTTCAAGGAAAGAAGAGAGGGCCCGTATAGTTTCCCTTATTCTGGTATTTGTTGTTGTGATATTTTTCTGGATGTCGTTTCATCAGAACGGACTCACGCTCACGCTTTTCGCAAGGGATTATACTGTCAAACAGGTAGGGGCGTTCACTAATCTTTTCTTCACCCTGCCTTCAATGCTGGCCTCAATAGGCGCCATTGCAGGGATTGTAATTCTTCTGTACAGAAACCTTAAGGCAAATGTAAAAATAGCGGGTGGCATCTTATTTATTCTTTCGTTCTTCATTGCCCTGTTTTTCCTCACGGGGTTTGATCCTACCACAATTCTGGGAAGATTGTTCACAAGTTTCGGTCCTATGAATTCCATTGCGCCGGAAGTGTTTCAGTCCTTCAACCCGCTCTTCATTGTTGCCCTGACCTTCCCGGTAATGGCAGCATTTGCGTGGATGAATAAAAAGGGAATCGAACCTTCAACACCAAAAAAGATTGGTATCGGAATGATAATCGCGGCTTTTGGATTTATCGTAATTCTTATAGCATCAATTGGTGCGCCGTCACCCTCGTCACTTGACGGTCTTCCTGCTGCAGACAGCGACAGGGTTTCTCCCTACTGGCTTATGAGCAGTTATCTCATCCTCACGGTAGCAGAGCTTTTCCTTAGCCCGATGGGGTTGTCATTTGTATCGAAGGTTGCACCATCGCGTTTTCAGGGTCTGATGCAGGGAGGCTGGCTGCTTGCTACAGCCGTCGGCAACAAGCTTCTGTTCATTGGAACAATCCTCTGGGACAAAGTGAATCTAAGTACTCTGTGGCTGGTATTCATTGTTTGCTGTTTCATTTCTGCCGCGTTTATATTCTCTATACTAAAGCGTCTTGAAAAGGCTTCAACCAGCTAATGGTACTGTTGACGGAATAAAACTATCACAGGGGCGTTGCATGCAACGCCACCACAACGGGACCTGAAGGTTATTACCCGGGAAATACCGCCGTAGGGGCGTTGCATGCAACGCCCCTCCATTAGGCCATGATGGTTATTAGTTCGGGAGATAATATAGCTATATATTATAAACAGATATAGCCATTATTCTAATAATCTGTCAGATTATTAGAATATCACTATATTTCTGTTATTTTTGCAGTTTCAATTAATCCAATAAAGGATTTAGTATCCGCTTTTATCAGTCAAAATAATGAAAGTCCTGAAGTTTGGCGGTTCATCAGTAGGAACACCTGATCGCATAAAGGGTGTCAGAGCCATTATTGAGTCACAGACTGCATCGTGCATCGTGGTAGTTTCTGCTTTTTATGGTGTGACTGATCTGCTGAAGCAGATCAGTCAGCATGCTGCCCGGAGAAACGAATCCTACAAGGGACTCCTTGATGAAATGGCTACCCGCCACAGGAATATTGTTTGCGAAATAGCAGCTGACGACCGGAAAGATTTCATACTTTCAGGTATTGACATACTATTCAGTGAACTGGGAGAGATCCTTAAAGGCATCTATCTGCTGAGAGAGCTCAGCAGGCAGGCACTTGACCAGGTCCTGGCTTTTGGTGAAATCCTCTCTTCGAACATTATCAGCAACCTTTTCGATCACAGTCTTTACATAGATGCCAGGGCTATTATCAGGACCGATGACAATTTTGGCAATGCAAACGTTGATTTCATCACTTCAAATAATCTGATAAGGGAGGCAATTACAGGGGGGGAAAATCTTATTGTAGTACCGGGGTTTATTGCCAGTACAAAAAACAATGAGACCACCACCCTGGGGAGAGGAGGTTCGGACTACACTGCTGCCATAATTGCTGCTGCCATCAATGCCGAAGTACTTGAGATCTGGACAGACGTTGACGGGTTCATGACCGCTGATCCTAAAAAAGTTGAGAAAGCATATGCGATTGAAAGTCTGACTTATTCGGAAGCTATTGAGCTTTCACATTTCGGGGCAAAAGTGATCTATACTCCCAGTCTTCGTCCCGTATATAAAAAGCAGGTCCCCATCGTTGTTCTGAACTCGTTCATCCCGTCACTGAAGGGTACCCTGATTAGCAACAAACAGGCTGATGAAAGCCGCAGTCCGATTAAAGGCATATCGTCAATTGATCACATTGATCTGATAACGATCCAGGGCACTGCCATGGTTGGAGTCACCGGAACCTCCATGCGTCTTTTCAGTGCACTGGCACAGGGGAATGTAAATGTGGTACTGATCACCCAGGCTTCTTCCGAATATTCGATTACATTTGCGGTTAACCCACCCGATACCTCGGTCGCTTCTGCGGCCATCAACCGGGAATTTGAACGTGAGATAAAATTCAATAATGAGCTGAAGGTTCACATCGAAAAGGATCTTTCTATCATTGCCGTTGTCGGGGAAAAAATGAGAAACACTCCCGGAATATCGGCGACTCTCTTCAGGGCGCTGGGAAGAAACGGGATAAATGTGATAGCTACGGCTCAGGGTTCCTCCGAATTGAATATTTCAGTGGTCATCAGGAATGAGGACCTTAAAAAAGCGCTCAATGTAATACATGACGGATTTTTCCTCTCGAGAATAAAGGAGATGAACCTTTTTATTGCAGGAACAGGCTTGGTGGGAGACACTCTGATGAAGCAACTCCAGAAGCAGCGAGAAATCCTTCTGAAGGAACACAGCCTGAAAATAAATCTCGCGGGAGTGACAAATTCCCGGAAAATGTTTATTGCGGAAAATGACCTGTCGGTTGAGAATTACCCGGAAAAAATGGAGGCCAGCGGGGAGAATGCTGATATGAATTTATTCATAATGCAGATGTCTAAGCTTAATCTCAGAAACCCGGTTTTTGTCGATTGCACGGCAGATGCGAAAGTGGCATCAGTTTATGCGGATATTCTCACCAGGTATGTTTCCGTTGTTACAGCCAACAAGATCGCATGCTCATCCCATTATGAATATTATCAGAGACTTAAATCAATAGCTAACACCAAGGGTGTACGGTTCATGTTCGAAACGACTGTCGGAGCCGGCCTGCCGATTATAAAGACTATCAATGATCTGGTTCTGAGCGGCGATAAGATAATCAGAATTGAAGCTGTCCTGTCGGGAACGCTGAATTTCATCTTCAATAATCTGGGTCCTGACCTTCCACTGAGTGAAGCAATAAAGATTGCCCAGGCGAAAGGTTTCTCCGAACCGGATCCCAGGACAGATCTAGACGGGACCGATGTGGTGAGGAAAATACTTATCCTTTCGCGTGAGGCAGGATATCAGATGGAGCAGGGAGAAGTGCAGGTAAGAAAGATCCTTCCCGAATGGTGCTTTGAAGGAGACCTTGAGAATTTCCACTCGAAGGTGAAAGAGCTCGACCTCGAGTATGAGCAAAAGAGGCAGGAACTGCTGGAGCGGAACAGGAAATGGAGGTATCTCGCAGTAATGGACCAGGGTAAGGCCAGCGTCGGACTTGCAGAGGTAGACGATACACATCCTGCATATAATCTTGAAGGAAGCAATAATATTGTTCTGCTGACTACCGAGCGTTACAGGGAATTGCCGATGGTTATTAAAGGATATGGTGCAG
>JAHYJA010000174.1 GCA_019429325.1 Bacteroidales bacterium | reverse complement strand
ATCCCCGCGCTTACAGCTATGTTGAAGGAGTGCTTTGTCCCAAACTGCGGGATCTCGATGCAGAGATCACACTGATCAATTACCTTCTGTCCGACACCATTTACTTCATGGCCAAAGACCAGGGCATATTTTTCTCCCGCTCTGATCCTGAAATCCTGCAGGAACACCGACCCTTCGGTCTGCTCAATACCGGTGATTATGTAGCCGCCTGCTCTCAGTTCGCTTATAGCCTCCAGGGTGTCAGGATAATACTTCCACTCAACTGATTCGGTCGCCCCGAGTGCCGTCTTCTGTATTTCCCTGTGAGGTGGTGTGGAAGTTATGCCGCACAGATAAATCCTCTCAGTAAGAAATGCATCTGCCGTCCTGAACACTGAACCTACATTGAGCTGACTTCTTACATTGTCGAGCACAACCACGAAGGGTGATTTTGAAGAATTGCGGTACTGCTCAGGGCTCTTTCTCCCAAGTTCCCTGTTGAGGATCTTGCGCATATTTTTTTATGCGAAAATAACCAATTAATCTTTTTATTATTGTTATTTTGTATGTGCAGCCTGCATAAGGAAGAATCAATTAAAACAATCAGCCAATGAATATTCATGAATTTCAGGGTAAATCGCTGCTCAGGGCATATAACACGGAAATACAGGAGGGTTTTGTTGCGGAGACACCAGATCAGGCGGTTATGGTCGCAGAGCAGTTGAAAGAAAGACATGGTACAGAGGTTTTTGTTGTAAAAGCCCAGATACATGCGGGAGGCAGGGGGAAGGCAGGCGGCGTTAAGCTCGCAGAATCAGTAAGTGAAGCCGGAAGGATTGCGGGAGAGATACTGGGAATGAATCTGGTGACTCCCCAGACAGGTCCTTCAGGCAAAAGAGTCAGCAGGGTACTTGTGGCCCAGGATGTATATTACAAGGGTGAGTCAGAGCCTGAGGAATTCTATATCAGCATTTTCCTCAACCGGAACATTGGGAAATATATTATTATGTATTCTCCTGAGGGAGGAACCGACATCGAAGAGGTTGCCGAAAAACAGCCGGGCAGAATCTTTACCGAGGAGATAAACCCGGCAGCCGGACTTAAACCATTTCAGATCCGGAACATTGTATTCAATCTCGGCCTTAAAGGCTTGGCGTTTAGTAATATGCAAAAGTTTCTGGGAGCTGTTTATGAGACATTCATCAGTTCCGATGCCCAGCTTCTCGAGATCAATCCGGTGCTGAAAACCGCCGATGACAGGGTGCTGGCAGTCGATTGCAAGATGGTGATCGATGATAATGCGCTTTTCAGGCATCCTGAGATTGCCGCAATGAGGGATCTCAATGAGGAGGACCCTGTCGAGGTTGAAGCAGGCCGGCACAACCTCAACTTCATAAAACTTGACGGCAATGTCGGTTGCATGGTTAATGGCGCAGGGCTTGCAATGGCGACTATGGACCTGATCAAACTTTCCGGCGGATCGCCGGCCAACTTCCTCGATGTGGGGGGAAGTGCAAACGCGAAAACGGTCGAGGCCGGATTCAGAATCATACTCAGAGATCCGGCAGTAAAGGCTATTCTGATAAACATTTTCGGAGGAATAGTCAGGTGCGACCGGGTGGCAAATGGTGTTGTTGAGGCCTATAAATCGATCGGCGAGATACAAATTCCTGTAATAGTCAGACTGCAGGGCACCAACGCCATAGAGGCAAAGGAGATCATTGATAACTCGGGGCTTAAAGTTTTCCCGGCCGTCTCATTCAGTGAGGCAGCGGAACTCGTGAACAGAATTATTTCTTATGGGAACAGTCACAAAACGGTTTAGAGCGTGAATTGCCGCACATGCAGAGCAATGCCTCCTCCGGCGACTCCATCCTGTCCCTTTTAAGATCCTTAAGAATAAAATTACCTGTTACCCTTAGCGGACCTGCGTCGGTCACATCCACGATTGTCAGTTGTTGTTTCTTTATATTATCTTCCATAACTGTAGTTTTAACCCTCAAAATCCGTATGCCGGTGACGGCCGTCACAAAATGGCATCCTCCCGCTCTTCCCGCACCTGCATATTGAGATCATACCATCTTTCATATCCTTCTCATTACCGCTGTACTTCAGCTTAAAGTCTCCTTTAACTATTATCGGGCCGTCAATCATAATCTTGACCGAAACCGGTTGATCCAATGCGCCGTCCACTTCTGGCCCCATCAGTTCAGGCCGCATAAACTTCACATGGTTCGAATGCCTCCTGTCAATGTCAATGTTCTTCGCTTCATCGTTCCACTTCCACGTCAGAGCCTCAGTGGGACACATATCAACAACCTCTATTATACGGGCTGTCGTCGCTGCCTTCATATCAACCCAGGGTCTCCTGCCCGGATCGAATACTTCAATAAGCTCCCTGTAGCAGTACGAAGCATGCACGCATGCAGACGGTTTCCAGTATACAGTGATCTCATCACCCCTGTATGTCCTGCCTCCTGAGTAATGCCCTTTCTTGTCTTCCATCTTTACAATTTAATTGTTCGCAATTTAATAATTTTTGTGCAATAAATTATGATGCTACCCTGTGAGGTAATCATGCTTATATTTATATTTGCAGCATATCTGTTTGATAATTAATGATGATTCATCCGACTATATCATTTCTTCTCTTCAAAGCATCAGGGATAGGTTCGCCCCTTGCCTTGTCAAATTCACTTCTGCATCTCATTCTTACACTCCTTGCTGCATTAATCATAATTTGCGCGGTTATCATAATCTTTTCGGTAAAGCTCCGGAGAGCCAACGGTGAACTTAAGGAAAGGAACAGGCAGATAGAAGAAATAAACAACGATCTGAAAACGACCAACACCGAACTGGCGAGTCAGAAAGAAGCTTTGTCGAGACAATACTCCGATTCCGAGAAGTTTTATGGGATGCTGATACAATCGGCGGATGACGGGATCTCATTCTACGACAGGGAATGGAACCTGAAGTATGCCAACAACGCTTTTTATTCAATTATAGGACTGACCCGTGATGAATATGACCTGATATTCCCGTCTGACCTTATACATCCTGACGATCGTGTTTATGAGAACGAGAGGCTGAATGCACTTAATGACAAGGGGTTATTTGAAAGTGAACTGAGGCTCAGGCATAAGGATGGCAACTATATCATTCTGTCGACAAGGTCTGTTACAGTAAGGGACGACAACGGCGAAATAATCGGATCACTTACAATCTCAAGGGATATTACAAAGCTGAAACAGGTCCACGAAGACCTTGTAAAGGCCAAGGTGGAAGCTGATGCAAGCAACAGGCTCAAAACGAGCTTCCTGGCTAATATCTCGCATGAGATAAGGACTCCTCTTAACAGCGTGGTCGGGTTCTCAAACCTTCTCCTGGCAAATGACATCTCTCCCGAGGTTAAAGAGGAATATATTGAGCATATAAATCATAACAGCGAGAAATTGCTTCAGATCATAGGTGATATCATTGACCTTTCGAGGCTCGAGAGCTCACAGATCGAGATCGCTTATGAGGAGGCATCAGTCAATGAGATAGTCAATGAAATAGTTGAGGAGGCCAGGAAGATCATTAAACGGAACGACAAACCAATTATCCTGAATGTAAGGAATGAGTTTGAGAACAACTCCGATCAGATATTTACCGACCGGGTCTGGCTGAAGCGGGTACTGAGCCACCTCATGGACAATGCCGTGAAATTCACACTCGAGGGATCGATCCTGTTCTCATACGCTCTCGAGAATGATTTCCTGATATTCAGGATCAGGGATACCGGTATTGGGATAAACAAGGAGAACCTCGGAAGGATCTTCGAGGAGTTCCGCCAGGAGATCGACGGTCACCATCGTCCCTTTGAGGGACTTGGGGTCGGATTGACACTTGCCAAGGAGGTAATCGAGAGAATGGGAGGCAGGATATTTGTTCAGTCGGAAAAAGGGGTCGGCTCGGAATTCAGTTTCTCGGTCCCTTACCGTCCTGCTGGCGGAGGCACAAAACTGAAGGCAAAAAGCTATGTGCCAGATGAACAGCCCCATCCCATCAACTGGAGCTCCAGGAAATGTCTTCTTGTGGATGATAATAAGGATGTTCTCGTGTACCTCAACAGGATACTTCTCGACACCGGGGTAACGATTTTTACAGCCAGGTCAGGCATCGAGGCACTTGATATTGTAAAGAACACACCCGACCTCGATGTTGTTCTTCTCGATATGCAAATGCCTGAGATGAACGGCATAGAGGCTACAAGAGAGATCAGGAAGATCCGTAAAAACCTCCCGATAATAGCCCAGACTGCCTTTATCTTTGAAGATGATAAGGACATTATCCTTGAAGCCGGCTGTGACGCATGCCTGATAAAGCCAATAAGGAAGGACCATCTTTTAACCGTAATGTCAGGCTTTATCAAATCAAACTAATCCTGTATCGCGGTAAGAACTGAAACCCGGAGTCATCTCTGCCCCTGTTCTCCATTTTTCTTCTTAATTTGCAATAAGCTTTAGTTTATGACCTTCAGATTTGCAGATATTGTTTTACCACTCGCGGTCAGGGGCAGATTTACCTACGCCATCCCGGAGGAGATGTCCGGAACGATCGTTCCAGGTGTAAGAGTGCTTGTTCAGTTCGGGAAGAAAAACCTCTATACAGGTATCGTCTTCAACAGACATAATGACCAGCCTTCCTCACAGAACATCAGGACGATCCTCAGGGTTCTGGATCCCTCGCCTTTGATCAGCGAAACACAGCTTAGGTTCTGGCAGTGGATGTCGGATTATTATATGTGCACCCCGGGAGAAGTGGTTAAGGCAGCGCTTCCGTCAGCTTTAAGTCCGGAAGGAAATATTGAAGAAAAGTTGAGTGACAGGTACAGGCCGAAGCAGGAAGCAATGATCCGGCTCTCTTCGGCTTACACCGATGAAGCGATGAACATTGTTCTGGACAAACTCTCCAGGGCGCCTGCCCGTAATAAAATCCTGTCTGCTTATCTGCACATGACGGGGTATTCAGAGGGATCGGAGATAAAGCCCGTCAGCAGGTCCATGCTTCTGAAGGAATCCGGCTCATCGCCGGCTGTTCTGGGAGCTCTGGTAAAGAGTGGTATCCTGTCCTCTTTTTCACGCGAGGTGGACAGGCTGGAAAGAACAGATTCTCCTGCCGAACCCTTGAAGAGTCTGAGCGAAAGCCAGTCCGTCGCCTTCAACTCAATAAAGAATCAACTGAAAGGCAAAAATCCTGTGCTGCTGCATGGCGTGACATCCAGCGGCAAGACGGAGATCTATATTCATCTTATTGAGGAACAGCTTAAAAATGGCAAACAGGTCTTATATCTTCTTCCCGAGATAGCCCTTACGACACAGATAATTATCCGGCTTAAAAAGCATTTCGGTCCTGTTACGGGTGTATATCATTCGAGGTTCAACGATCAGGAAAGGGCCGAAATCTGGAAAAGGGTGGCTGGAGGGGATAAAGGGAACGGATACAGGCTCATCCTGGGAGTAAGGTCGTCACTCTTTCTCCCGTTTGCAAATCTTGGGTTGATTATAGTGGATGAGGAGCATGACGGCTCCTATAAACAGCACGATCCGGCACCAAGATACCATGCCCGCGATTCTGCGATTGTGCTCGCCGGACTTACCGGAGCCGGGATAATACTCGGATCGGCCTCCCCTTCGATCGAAAGCTATCATAATGCTGTGAGCGGGAAGTATGGACTCACGGAATTAAAGGAGAGGTACGGCCGGGTAAACCTTCCGGTTATCGTGCTGGCCGATACACGTGAGGCTTACAGGAAGAAGCTGATGGTCTCGCATTTCACTCCCCAGCTCTTGGAAGCAATGGATGAGGCCCTTGCCAGGAATGAGCAGATAATGCTTTTCCAGAACAGAAGAGGTTTCTCACCATATATCGAGTGTACCGAATGCGGATGGAAGCCGGTATGTTACCAGTGCGCGGTAAACCTCACCT
>JAHYJA010000006.1 GCA_019429325.1 Bacteroidales bacterium | reverse complement strand
TGCTCTCGAGGGAATCGGATAAAACGCTTGTCACTGAATCCATCGAAACCATAACGACAGAAACATGCCTTCCTGTAGAGCTGATGCACGGCCATGTCATTGACCTTGTCAACAAGGATGCCGATTATATATTTCTCCCATTTATTGTTAACTCCAAGTTCCGCGAAGGGAACAAGACCTTTAACTGTAACTGCCCCTGGATCCAGACTTACCCGTTCATGATAAAGGCTGCTCTTAAAGGAAAGATTGATGAATCCAGGCTCCTGATGCCCACACTCCATTTCAGGTTTTTTGAGAGGGCGCTGGTAAAGGAGATGACACAATATTTCGGGGAGAAGTTCGGGATAAGTAAAGAGGCTGTAAGGAAAGCAATCTACGACGCTGATGCAGTTCAGGTAAAATTTGAGAAGAGGCTTATAGATTACGGCAAAGAAGTAATGAATTCCATTCCGGAAAACTGCCGGCCGGTTTTATTGCTGGGAAGGCCGTATAACAGCACCGATCCTCATCTTAACCTGGGACTTGTCGAGAAGCTGATCAACCAGAATGTCATGCCCATACCGCTCGACATGCTCGATCTGTCAGCATACAATATCTTTGAGAATTACAGGAACATGTACTGGCCCAACGGACAAAAAATGATTGCTGCTGCCCAGCATGTCGCTAAAACTGAAGGATTATATGCTGTTTACCTGAGCAATTTCCGGTGCGGTCCGGACTCCTTCATCTGGCATTACGTTACAGAAGAGCTGAAAGCGAAACCTTTCCTGCATCTCGAAGTGGATGAACACTCTGCCGATGCAGGTATGGTAACTCGTATCGAAGCGTTTCTCGACAGTCTGAAGGGCTCAGAAAAGAATGAAAAGAAGGATCCGGAAATATTCCGTCCCCGTCCAAGTCCTGCATCACCGCCAAAAGAGAGGGTGTTGTATTTCCCGTATATGAACGACGGAGGCTACCTGCTTGCAGCGGCTGCGCGCAACTGCGGCATCCCTTCCGAGGTCCTGCCCAGGCAGACCGAAGAGGATCTCGCAATCGGAAGAAAATATACCTCGTCAAAAGAGTGCTTTCCGATGATATGCACCACAGGCAGTTTTATTAAAAAGCTGATGGAACCCGGAGCGGACCCCTCCAAAATGAGTTTTTTCATGCCCGATCACAACGGACCATGCAGGTTCGGACAATATAACCATTTTCACCGTATCCTCTTTGACCGGCTCGGCTTCAGCGAAGCTGAACTGATAACCCCGTCGAACGACACATCGTATGAAGACGTGGTGGGTGATCATGGCCAGAAATTCAGGATCAATGCCTGGAAAGGATTCGTTGTTGCCGACTTTCTCAGGAAAGTATACAGGGAGACCAGGCCATACGAAATCAATAAGGGTGATTCAGACAGGCTTTATGAAGAGTCGCTGAAAAAACTTGAGGTTTGTATTGAAAAGGGATCGAAAGGGCTCCATAAGGTCCTTAAACAAATTGTATATGATTTTCAGGCCATCGAAGCCGACAGGAGTCAGCGAAAGCCGGTTGTGGCCATTATCGGGGAGATCTTTATGCGCGACAATGCCGGCTGTAACGGCAATATTGCCAACAGGCTTGAAGATCTTGGGGTTGAGGTTGTTATAGGGCCATTCTCGGAATGGATATTCTACTCCACCTATAGATTCACCCGCGACAGCCGTTGGAAAAACGATAAGAAAGGGGTTATAAAATCAAAGATCCAGGGATTTGGCCAGGATGTTATTGCCAACTCACTGCTGAGAGGGATAAAGAAATTCACCGACCACGAAAAAGATGTTTCTCTTCATGATATGCTGAGGCTGTGCAACACCTACGTAAACGAATTTTATGATGGCGATCCGCCAATTGCAATGGGTTCTTCAGTGGCTCTTGCCGGCAGAGGCGTCTCCGGTCTGGCTGCAATATTGCCCTTTACATGCATGCCGGGCACATTAATTGCTGCTGTGAGCGACTCATTCAGAAAAGACCATAAGAACATTCCGTTTATTAACATAGCCTACGACGGTCAGGACACTGTTTCGCTTGATACACGGCTGCAGGCTTTTGTCTTCCAGGTGAAGGAGTATGCTGCAGCGATGGCCGGAGCTCCCGTGGAGGCTTAAAGCGGAGAGCAGGGAGCGGGGAGCGGGGAGCGTAGAGCCCTCGTGGAGGCTGGCGCAGGCTTCGTTGCGGAGGGTTATGTATAAATATTAAAGCCCAGATCTTCCAGTATCCTCACCACATCTGTATCACAACCTTTCAGCTGGATGGAATATGCCGGGAACTCCCGCCTGAGCGGATAATCACCCCTCAGCTTTTCAAAACTACCCGGATCAGATCTTAGCTTATTGTCGTCATCATCAATATTATATGTGTGTCCCACAGCCTCCCCGATTACAGCCTCTCTCTCCTTCCCTTTACATTCAATAGTTAATGCTGGGTTTTCCGGAGGTGGCACATTATCAGGATACCATTCTTTTGGAGGTAGTTTGAAGAATTTGCATAAAGAGTTGACAACCATTGAAGTACCATTAGCCTTGCCATCGGTTGAATAACCTGCAATATGAGGTGTTGCCAGAAAGGCCATTTTTAAGAGGTCCCTGTCAATAAAAGGCTCATTCTCCCATACATCAATAACGGCTGACAACGGTTTGCGCGAAGCAAGCGCCTGTTTGAGAGAATTTGTTTCAACAACCTCTCCCCGGGATGTATTAATAAACCAGGCTCCTTTCTTCATCATCCTGAAAAGTTCATTGTTAAAAAGATGCCATGTCGCATCTTCTCCCCTCAATTTAAGAGGCACATGAACCGTAACAATATCGGACTCCCGAACGAGCGTAGCGAGGTTGACAAACTTATCTTCGCCCTCCACCCTGGCCCGGGGGGGGTCATTCAGCAAAACCCTCATTTCCAATATTCTAGCCAGCTTCTCAATTTTCGACCCTACATTGCCAACTCCGATAATCCCAAGCGTCCTTCCTTTAAGCCCAATCTTCTCTTCAGCGGCAATCTTCAGAAGGGCTGCTGCAATGTATTGCTGAACGGAAGAGGAATTGCACCCGGGAGCATTGGTCCAGAAGATATTGTTCCGCACACAGTAGCCGGTGTCGATATGATCGAAGCCGATAGTTGCAGTGGCAACGAACTTCACGGGCGTCCCGTCAAGCAACCCGGCATCGCACTCTGTCCTGGTTCGTATTAAAAGAGCATCTGCCTCCATTAAAGCCCCGCGTGTTATCTTCTGTCCCGGCATATATTTTATTCCCGCCCACATTTCCGGCTGACCTTTGAGGAATGGGATTTTATCATCAGCAACTATTCTGATCATATCTTAAATTTTGTTTCTGAAAAGTAATAAATTTTAATTAAAGTGTTCATTCCTCCTTCATCACCGGGAGCCCTGACAACTCCAATATAAACGGAAGCAGAAGATCTCCTGTCCGGACCATAATAATTAACAGATAATTATTTTGAGAATACCTGAAAATTTTGTATATTTCAATGTTATAGAAAATATAAACTAAAACAATACACCTATGAAACGAATCTATACCTTTCTTTTGTTGCTGGCAATAACAGCTCTTTGCCTTAAAGCACAATTGCCGATAAATGTTTATGAGGACACCCTGCAGTTCGGGAGTTCGGTTGCGCCTGGTATTACTGTAAACATTCCTGAAGCTGACTATGATAAGGCTCTCAGAAGCTGGATAAGGGAGCAGGAGTCAGGCACAAAATCCAAGGTTGTTACGGAAAATAATGGCATGTCTATATTCGGGGCCAATATTAAAGATATCTCCGCTACTCCCGTAAATATCTACAGTACCCTTGTCAAACAGGAATCAGAACTGCTTCTTTCAGTAGCATTTGAACTTAGAAAAGACGAGTATATATCAATGAACACCGGAGAAGGGGACTTTGCAAAAGCAAAGGCCTACCTGTTCAACTTTTCCAAAAACCAGTATCTCGACTTTGCAGGTGAAGAACTTAAAGCCGAACAGGCAAAACTCAGGAGCATTGAAAAGGATCTCTCTTCCCTTCAAAGCAGAGAGTCCCGCCTGTCAAAATCGCTTGGGAAAAACAACAGAACTGTTGTACGGGAGCGGGAGAGGCTTATCGGTCTCAACAACGACCTCACAACAGCATCAGCTGCCATTGCCGAGCACAGCAGTCAGTTGGGCACGATGCTTCCGGGAGCCGAAAGGGATGAAAAAGAGAAATACATCAAAAGCCTTGAGAAAGATAAAAAGAAACTGCAGAGGTCAATCAGATCATCCGAGAACAGGATGAAAAAGGCCAGCAGCGCTATTGACAAGGCCAACCGTGACCTTCCGAGAAACGACAGGACCCAGGAGAGGATAAAGGAGCAGTTATCAGCTCAGCAAGCCGTGGTTCAGACATATACGGAGAAGCTTAACAGGATAAGGGCTTACAAGTAGCTACTGATCTGGAAGGTTATTCTATAATCGTCATTTCATCAAGCAGGTAGCCTGCGCCGGCAAATTTATCGATAATGAAAAGCGCATAGCGTATATCGATGCTTATATTACGGCTCTGTTCCGGGTTAAATGCAAGATCGCTGGCAACTCCTTCCCATGCCCTGTCAAAATTGATGCCTATCAGGTGTCCGTCGGCATTGATGACCGGACTGCCGGAATTACCGCCCGTTGTATGATTGTTTGCTATAAAACAGACCGGAACCTCCCCATCCTGGGTATAACGACCGAAATCTTTCTCCCTGTACAGTTTCCTGAGCTTTTCCGGAACATCATAATCATAAATAGCCGGATTATCCTTCTCCATAATTCCTTTGAGCGTGGTATAATGGGTATGATAAACAGCATCCCTCGAAAAATAACCTCCAATGTTACCGTATGCTACACGAAGGGTGGAGTTGGCATCGGGGTAAAATAACCTGCCTTTGTCAAATTCCATCTGGGCGATCATGTATTCTTTATTAAGAGCCTGCAATTCAGAATTTATGCGGTTCAGAACTGGTCTTAGCCTGGTTTCAATAAAACTTGTTGCCCCTGTTGAAATATTATAGAACGGGTCGTTCCGAAGCTTCCCGATGCTGTTTCGTCCGAATCCCTCAATAAACCGGACATACTTATCCTCATCAGCAAAAATCGTCCTTGAGTAAAGCTTATCAACCACAGAGGCAAAATTGCCTTTGCATGAGTTATGAAAACTGATATACTCCGGAACCTGCCATACGGTGCTGATATTGCTGCCATACAAAGTCATCATGGCTACAAAAAGTTTCTTATCCGTCTCCCTGTCATAATCCCTGAAGAAGTTCCTGCCCGAGCTTATCAGATACTCTTTCAGAGACGGGATTTTCTCACTCTCCGGATCAGTCTCATAAAGAGTGGCGAGTGCTCTTATATTCCTGGCAAAACCTACTGCTTCGGCACCTCTGGCGAAAAAGACATCGTTGGTATAGGTGTTTACCAGGTTGTAATCCCTCAACTCTGCATACAATTCACTGTATCGCTTCAGGATGCTGCCCCACCGTGCTTTCCGGTCCGGGTCGGAGTAGATCCACTCTGTTATCCTTTTTTCAAACTCCTGTTTTTTCTCCACAGTCTTCATCCTTTCCAGTCCCTGGTTCTCCCCTATCCATCTTTTCCATGCATTTGCCACACCCGATTTCTTTGAGGAATATTGTATCCTGATAAGGGGATCACTGTTCATGGCCTCTTCCATAATGTCAATTTTTGCAGTTCTGAGCTCAATCATCTTCGGGTTTATATGGTTTTTTACCATATCGATATGATAGGAAGGAACATACTGGGCGGTGGTGCCCGGATAGCCAAAGACCATTGTAAAATCACCCTCCTTCACACCTTTTAACGATACAGGAAAGTGATATGCCGGTTTGTAGGGGACATTATCCTTTGAATATGCTGCAGGCTTGTTCTCCCTGTCCGCATAAACCCTGAAAAGTGAAAAATCGCCTGTATGTCTTGGCCAGACCCAGTTATCAGTTTCTCCCCCGAATTTACCGATTGATGATGGGGGAGCGCCAACAAGCCTGACATCACTATATGTCTCATAGACGAAAAGGAAATACTGGTTACCCATGTAAAATGGCCTGACGACAGATGTATATCCTGTACCTTTCGTTGCTTCGGATCTGATATCAGAAATATTCGTATCGATGATCCTTTCATTATCTGAAAGACTTAAACTGCTTCCTGTGCCTTTAAGTACTCTTTCAGTGACGTCCTCCATCCATTTGAGGAAGGTGACAGAGAGTCCGGGATTGGGTAATTCCTCATCCCCCGACATAGCCCAGAATCCATTTGTAAGATAATCGTTCTCGAGAGTCGAATGTGACTGGATCTGGCCAAAGCCGCAATGATGATTCGTTATCAGGAGTCCGTCGGGAGAAATGAGCTCCCCTGTGCATCCGCCTCCGAAAATCACAATCGCATCCTTCATACATGCCCTGTTAACACTGTAAATATCTTCGGCAGACAATTTAAATCCTTTCTCCTGCATAAGACGGATATTATATTTTTCAATCAGAAGGGGTATCCACATCCCTTCATCAGCCCTTATAAACGGAGCTGCCAGAAGTGTCAGTAATAAGCTTAATGTCAATAATTTGTTCCTCATATCATATTCGTTTTGTGTTTATATTTTTTATTCTTGCCCTTTGCCCTGCTTTGCCAGCCGAAGCCTTGGCGAAGGCTGGAGCCCTGCTGGCGCGGATCTGCGATCCGTGACTTAAATCAAGCAGGCCCCGATTACAACCGAGCGGAACACAAGGCCCCGATTACAACCGAGCGGAACACAAGGCCCCGATTACAAATCGGCGCCAGCAACCGCGAGCTCGGCGAAGCCAAATCGGCGCCAGCAACCGCGAGCTCGGCGAAGCCAAATCCGCGCCAGCCTCCATGAGGGGCTCTACGCTCACCTCCTCACGCCTCACGCCTCACCCCCTGCCCCCTGCCCCTCGCTCCCTGGCAGTCTCTGCAGTTCCCGGTAGAGCCGCTGTACAGGAAGTCCCATCACATTAAAATATGATCCTTCTATACGTCTGCATCCGATATAGCCGATCCACTCCTGGATCCCATAAGCTCCTGCCTTGTCGTAGGGTTTGTAGTTATCTATGTAATAATAAATCTCTTCATCCGTAAGTTTTCCAAATGTGACTTTTGTCGAATCGGAAAATAAGATTTCCTTATCTGCAGTCATAATGCAGACACCGGTAATCACCTCGTGGGTCCTGCCCGAAATGGATCTGAGCATCTCTGCTGCATCGTCAATCCCTTCCGGTTTTCCGAGCAGCGTGTCGTTGCACCAGACTATGGTATCTGCAGCGATAACGATATCGGTTTTTTTCAATCCTGGTTTCAGGATACGGGCTTTTTCTGCCGCCACATGCATTGCCAGTTCCCTCCCTTCAAGTTCCGGAGGACCCTCCTCCGGGACCGAGGTGATTATCACCTCAAACTTAAGTCCCATATCTTCCAGGAGCTGTTTCCTCCTGGGTGATCCTGAAGCCAGTATTATCCTGTATCTGTTCAGACTATCCGCCAGCATCTTCAGAACAGATTCCAGGTTAATATTGCTTTAACGACAAGGGAATACAGTATTCCGGTGAACATTGCCAGCTTCATATATCTGCTGGCGATATGCAACTGTTCACTGTGCCTGCTTATGAGAAGCTGATAGACAACATACAACAGCGGCAGGGCGATAAACAGGACGAGATAGATAAGCGTGATCCTGTCATTAATAGCGAAATACCAGACAATAAAGAGTAACGCGGTTATTACTATATTGATTGAAGCTGCAATAATCCTGGCGCCCATTATCCCTGTTACCACCGGAACAGTATTCCTTCCATGTGCCTTATCGCCTTCAAAATCTTCTATATCCTTTATAATTTCACGTGCAAGAGTAAGGAGAAATGCAAAAACAGCAAACCCTCCCACCCAGTAGAAAATAAGGTTGAAGTCAGGCAGAGTAACGGCATTCAGCATGTAATACCTGTAAAGTGCCGGCCATTCATAGAACACCACAAGAAGTGGCACCAGGGCTGTCAGCAGTGCCACCAGCAGGTTTCCGACAAGGAACTGGCGCTTGTAGCTGGCAGAATAGAAATAGAGTAATCCCGACACGATAAGATAAAGCGTACCCAGCCAGAAATAACCGGCTTTCCATGAAATATAGAATCCTGCCCCGACTCCCGTAATATTGAATATTGTGTGCCACATCATGGCTTTCCTTCTGGTAATCTTCGTTCCGACGATTACTTCACCCCTGTTGATGAGGTCAGTTCTGATGTCAAAATAATCGTTAATTACATAACCGGCAGAGGTTATAAGGAGGGTAGCAGCAACAAGAAGAATGAACTGGAACAATGGAAACTGAAGAGTCATAAAAGTCCCCTCCCCCGAGCCGTGCAACAGTATTACATCAATCTTGCTTAAAAGGGGTTCAATTACCGCATATCTCATCAGGACCATTGTCAGAATGATTATAAGCAGGTTAGGCCACCGTATAAGGTTAAGGAATGCTTTCATTATCTACCATGTATATGCATCTGAACCGAGCCAGTTATTATGAAGCCTGAGAACCTGTTCCACAACGTCCCTGACACAACCCTGCCCCCCCTTTTTATCTGACACATACAGAGAGATCTGTCTTATCTCACTGTCAGCGTCGGACGGACAGACCGGGATCCCTGCCAACTTCATGACCTCATAATCAGGAATATCATCACCCATGTATAAAACGTCAGATTTGTCGAGCTTATGACGCGAAAGAAAGTCGAGGAAATGGTCAGTTTTTTTTCTGCTGTTCAGAAATATATCCTTTATGCCAAGGGATTTAAGTCTCCTGACATATTCTTTGGAGTTGGCGCCTGAGATCACACCAACATAATACCCCTTTTTAACTGCAAGCTGGAGGGCATAGCCGTCCCGCAGGTTTACAGTTCTGTTGGGCACACCAAACGTGTTCAGGCTGATCGTCTGCAATGAGAGAACACCGTCTATATCAAAAACAAATGCTTTAACTCTTAAGAGGTCCTCCTTAAAATTCGTCATTATTCAACTGTTTTATTAAGGCTCATGATCGACTGCGACACTTCCCTGTAGAGATTCTGCAACCGGGGTGAAAAGGAAAGTAACTCAATATGTTTTGTTATGGTGTTGAGATCGTGTCGCGCTGCAGGCCCTGTCTGTGATTTCACGGGCCCGTTCTCAACGGCTTTTAAAATCGTCTCCTGTATCAGGGGTTCCAGTACCTCAAACGGCAGTCCGGCTCTTTCAGTGATCTCATTTCCGGCATGGAGCATGTGGTTGACGAAATTGCACACGAATACGGCTGAAAGATGCAGGAACCTCCTATGCTCTGTATCAGTGAAATAAACCCTTCCTCCTATTTTCCCGGCAATGCTTTCCAATTTGTTCAATGCCACTTCTCCGGATGATTCTATAAAGAAGGGAAGCTCACTGAAAGTAACTCTTCGTCCCTTCGAGAAGGTTTGCAGAGGATACAGAACACCTGAATTAATGATGTGTGACGGAAAAACATCCAGACCATAGCTCCCTGCAGTATGAGCTATCAGGGTATCGGGGCGGCATCTTATTTTTCTGATAACATCCTCCAGTTTACTGTCAGGGACCGATACGATTATAATATCCGTTTCGTCTGAAAAGATCAGGTCGGGTGACCACGCTGCCTCGCATCGCTCAGCAACTGCCTTTCCGTTTTCTCCGGTGGGTGAGACGACCTGGCATATTCTCAGACCGGCCTCATGCAGGGCTTCACATAATGCAGCTCCAACTCTGCCTGCTCCGGCAAACGATATGTTGTAACCTTCCAATCAAAAAATTTCCTGAAAGATACAAAATTGAAGTCACAATCAATAAGCATAAGAGCGCTTTGATCGCGGATGTGTGATCGCTGATAAGTAAAGTTTTTTGGGAAACCGGTGTTATTTTTTGCCGTAAAGATCTGTCGTTACATTAGTTACCAGAATGTCATAGTATTTGTACAGGTACTGATATGAATAGCCGGTACTGCTTGTGGAATAGAGGTAACTGCAATTCCAGAAAACCTTACCCGATACCTGAAGCAGATCGCCGGATTTAAATTCCTGCATTTTTGGGTACATTTCTCCCGGATTGCAAAAACTGTAAGTCGCGTAAGGGTTTGTAAGCGGAGAAAAAGTAGCGCTTGTTTCAGTGAAGTAGACATTAGCCATTTCCCTGTCAAGCTCAAACAGCATATCTCCGTCACAACCGCATTTAGCCTGCTTCTTACAGCCGCCATCGGTAAAAACAGGGACGGCAATTATCAATATTATAAGAATCTTTCTGATTGTTCTCATTTCAGGTTTATTAATATGACAGCATATTTCCTGTGCAAAGTAACAATTTTTTTTTATGCCTGGGCAGTCGGACCTCCAAAAGTTAAAGGAAGGACGGGAGCTGATCCTTTTACTTCCTTTATAACACCATGGACAGATTCGTATTTCGCGATATTATCCTGAAGAGCGGCAACCAGTCTCTTGGCATGTTCCGGAGTGAGAATAATCCGGGATTTGACCTGTGCCTTAGGTATTCCCGGCATTATCCGGACAAAGTCCACAACAAATTCAGAAGCTGAATGTGTTATAACAGCAAGGTTGGAATAGGTTCCCTGAGCTACTTCTTCATTTAGCTCAATACTTATCTGGCCTGGATTTTTCGGATCTGACATAATTAGCTTTTTAAGTTTATCTGACTGTCCCGGCTTCAGCTTCCTGCGGAGCAGTGGCAAGGTTTTCCAGCTCCTCGAGCGAGCCTACTATTATGCTGTTGTACTCGCGCTGTCCTGTTCCGGCCGGTATGAGATGACCGACGATCACGTTCTCCTTCAGTCCTTCAAGCCTGTCGACCTTTCCAAGTATTGCAGCTTCGTTAAGAACCTTTGTAGTCTCCTGGAAGGAGGCTGCGGAGAAGAAGCTTTTGGTCTGAAGGGCAGCCCTGGTAATCCCCTGCAGTACCTGGCTTGAGGTAGCGGGAACTGCATCCCTGGAATCCACAATCTTCAGGTCGCGGCGCTTGAGTGCAGAATTATCATCTCTCAGCTTACGGGCCGAGATGATCATACCCGGACGAAGAGTCTGAGAATCACCTGAATCTATAACAACTTTCTTGCCATATATCCAGTCATTCTCGTCCATAAACTCGAGCTTGTCAACAACCTGACGCTCAAGAAATTTGGTGTCGCCCGGGTCAACTATCTCAACCTTTCTCATCATCTGGCGCACAATGATCTCGAAGTGCTTGTCGTTGATCTTGACACCCTGCAAACGATATACTTCCTGGATCTCGTTAACGATATACTCCTGTACTTTTGTTGGCCCCTTGATAGCAAGAATATCCGAAGGTGTGACAGCTCCGTCGGAAAGGGCTATACCGGCTCTCACATAATCATTTTCCTGCACAAGTATCTGCTTCGAGAGGGGAACAAGGTATTTCTTTACTTCATCTGATTTAGACCTGATCGAGATCTCCCTGTTGCCTCTTTTGATCTTTCCGAAAGTAACTTCGCCATCTATCTCTGAAACAATTGCGGGATTAGAGGGATTACGGGCTTCAAAGAGTTCTGTAACCCTGGGGAGACCGCCCGTTATATCACCCGATTTCCCTACTGCACGAGGTATCTTTGCAAGCACCACTCCCGCTTCAACAATTTTCTCTGTTTCAACAACAAGGTGAGCCCCTACCGGGAGGTTATATACCCTCAGTTCTTCACCTTTGGGTGACAGAATCTTGATAGCCGGGTTCTTGGTTTTGTCCCTGCTTTCGATGATCACTTTTTCCTTGAATCCGGTCTGCTCATCTGACTCCTCCCGGAATGTAACGCCTTCAATCAGGTAATCATACCCGATTTTCCCTGAAAGTTCTGATATAATAACTGCGTTGAAGGGATCCCATTCGCATATAAGCTTGCCTTTCTCAACCTCCTGTCCCGGTTTGATATATAGTTTTGATCCATATGGAATGGTATGGGTAGTGAGTGCGATGCCTGTTTTCTTGTCAATGATCCTCAGTTCTGCAAGCCTTCCGATAACTATCTCTATATCACCCTTTTCATTATCTTTCTTAGGAACAGATCTGAGTTCCTCTATTTCGGCTATACCGTTATAGCGGGCTACCAGTCTCGATTCGGTGGTGATATTGGAGGCTGTACCCCCAACATGGAAAGTACGGAGTGTCAGCTGGGTGCCCGGTTCTCCGATACTCTGTGCGGCTATAACACCCACTGCCTCACCTTTCTGGACCATGTGTCCTGTCGAGAGGTTACGGCCGTAGCATTTGGCGCAGACACCCTTCTTGGATTCACAGGTGAGTACCGAACGGATCTCAACCTGTTCAATAGGCGAGTCTTCAATCATCGAAGCAAGCTCTTCCGTAAGTTCCTGTCCGGCCTCTACAATAAGCTCTCCGGTAAGAGGATGGAAGACATTATGAACTGTCGTGCGGCCGAGAATTCGTTCATAGAGCGATTCGACGACCTCCTCATTCTTCTTAATAGCTATAGCCACGAGCCCTCTGAGTGTCCCGCAGTCTTCCTCGTTGATTATGACATCCTGCGAGACGTCAACAAGACGTCTGGTAAGATAACCGGCATCTGCTGTTTTGAGAGCGGTATCCGCAAGACCTTTTCTGGCGCCATGGGTTGAGATAAAGTACTCAAGCACCGATAGTCCCTCCTTGAAGTTTGAAAGAATAGGGTTCTCGATGATCTCTGATCCGGAAGCACCCGATTTCTGAGGCTTGGCCATCAGGCCCCTCATACCAGAAAGCTGGCGTATCTGTTCTTTCGACCCCCTGGCACCCGAGTCGAGCATCATATAGACTGAGTTGAAACCCTGCTTGTCATTCGAAAGCTGTTTCATCAGCGATTGTGTGAGCCTTGCGTTGACGTGCGTCCAGATGTCAATTATCTGGTTATACCGTTCATTGTTGGTTATGAAACCCATGCTGTAGTTGTTGAGAACCTCCTCAACATGTTCATACCCTTCATCGACGAATTTTATCTTCTCCTCCGGTATAATTACATCATCAAGATTGAAGGAGAGGCCTCCCTTGAATGCTGAATAGAATCCAAGGTTTTTGATTGCATCGAGAAAGTCAGCAGTCTTTGCTGTCCCCGACAATTTAAGGACGCGTCCGATAATATCCCTGAGGGATTTTTTCGTCAGGACCTCGTTTATAAAACCAACCTCTTCCGGCACGTACTGGTTAAATATAACACGGCCAATGGTTGTTTCAATAATATGGTTTACCATCTCTCCGTTCACCCTGTCGTTCACCTTCACCTTGATATGTGCATGAAGGTCGACTTTCCCTTCGTTATAAGCTATGTTTGCCTCTTCGGGTGAATAGAATACTATGCCCTCACCCCTTACTTTTTCGGCCGGTGTGCTTTTTCTGCCCTTGGTAATATAATAAAGACCCAGAACCATGTCCTGGGAAGGCACGGTGATCGGAGCCCCGTTAGCAGGATTAAGGATATTGTGCGAAGCCAGCATAAGCATCTGTGCCTCAAGTGTGGCGGCATTCCCCAGCGGAAGATGCACTGCCATCTGGTCGCCGTCGAAGTCGGCGTTAAAGGCTGTACAGACCAGCGGGTGGAGCTGTATTGCCTTGCCCTCTATAAGCTTTGGCTGAAATGCCTGGATGCCAAGCCTGTGGAGTGTGGGAGCACGGTTCAGGAGTACGGGGTGTCCCTTCAGGACGTTCTCCAGTATATCCCAGACCACAGGGTCCTTCCTGTCGACAATTTTCTTCGCCGACTTGACCGTTTTTACTATTCCCCGCTCAATAAGCTTGCGGATGATAAATGGTTTGTAGAGTTCGGCAGCCATGTCCTTGGGTAAGCCGCACTCATGAAGGTTCAGTTCGGGGCCAACAACAATAACCGAACGGGCGGAATAGTCTACCCTCTTGCCCAGCAGGTTCTGACGGAAACGCCCCTGCTTTCCTTTAAGACTGTCGCTCAGCGACTTAAGGGGACGGTTTGCATCTGTCTTGACGGCATTGGCTTTTCTTGAATTGTCAAACAGGGAATCAACAGCCTCCTGGAGCATTCTCTTTTCGTTCCTCAGTATCACTTCAGGTGCCTTGATCTCGATAAGTCTCTTCAAACGGTTATTCCTGATGATTACCCTTCTGTAAAGGTCATTAAGGTCGCTCGTCGCAAAACGGCCGCCGTCGAGCGGAACAAGAGGCCTCAGCTCAGGCGGGATAACGGGTACCACCTTTATTACCATCCACTCGGGGTTGTTGACATGTTTTGAATCCCTGAAAGCCTCAACAACCTGCAGACGCTTCAGCGCTTCGTTCTTGCGTTGCTGGGAAGTCTCCGTATTTGCCCTGTGGCGAAGTGAATAGGAGAGTTCGTCGAGATCGACCCGGCTGAGAAGCTTATGAAGAGCCTCAGCTCCCATGTCAGCAATGAATTTATCGGGATGAGTCTCTTCAAGGTATTGATTCTCCTTCGGAAGAGATTCGATGATCTCCATATACTCCTCCTCGGTAAGGAAATCAAGGTACTTGACGCCATCCACTGCCTTGATGCCCGGGTTAATGACCACATATCTCTCATAATAGATTATCGAGTCGAGCTTCTTGGTAGGCAGACCGAGCAGGTAACCGATCTTGTTGGGCAGCGACCTGAAATACCAGATATGGGCAACAGGTACAACCAGCGATATATGTCCCATTCTTTCCCGCCTGACCTTCTTCTCCGTAACTTCAACACCACAGCGGTCGCAGACAATTCCCTTGTACCTTATTCTTTTATACTTGCCGCAATGGCATTCATAATCTTTCACCGGACCAAAGATCCTTTCGCAGAATAATCCGTCGCGCTCAGGCTTGTAGGTACGGTAGTTGATCGTTTCAGGCTTCAGCACCTCGCCGCTGGAACGATCGAGGATCTCCTCCGGTGAGGCCAGACCGATTGAAATCTTTGAGTAACTGGATTTTGTTTTGTTATCTCTTCTGAATGACATATGCAGAATTTTTTTTGTTCAATATTAAAAATCAATACCTGAAAGATCTGTCAATCAAGTATTACGCTTAATCCCAGTCCCCGCAGTTCGTGCAGAAGCACATTCAGTGATTCCGGAATTCCGGGCTGAGGCATTGGTTCTCCCTTTACGATGGCCTCATAGGCTTTCGCCCTGCCAACCACATCATCTGACTTAATGGTAAGGATCTCCTGCAGAACATGAGCTGCCCCGAATGCTTCCAGGGCCCAGACCTCCATCTCTCCGAACCGCTGGCCCCCGAACTGGGCTTTCCCGCCAAGCGGCTGCTGAGTGATGAGTGAGTATGGTCCTATTGAACGTGCATGCATCTTGTCGTCGACCATATGGCCGAGTTTAAGCATGTATATAACGCCGACGGTGGCAGGCTGGTCGAATCGTTCTCCCGTTCCACCATCATACAGATAGGTCTTTCCGTACCTTGGCAGTTTTGCATCTTCTGTGTAAGATGTTATCTGGTCTATGGTGGCTCCGTCAAAAATTGGTGTGGAGAACTGCATTCCTAACTTCTGGCCTGCCCATCCGAGAACGGTTTCGTAGATCTGCCCGAGGTTCATCCTCGAAGGAACGCCAAGCGGATTAAGAACGATGTCTACAGGAGTTCCGTCTTCAAGGAAAGGCATATCTTCGGCGCGTACTATCCTCGCGACGATACCCTTGTTGCCATGCCGGCCTGCCATTTTATCGCCGACCTTTACCTTACGTTTCTTTGCTATATATACCTTAGCCAGCCGCACGATTCCCGCCGGCAGCTCATCACCTATGGTGATATTGTACTTCTTCCTCTTATAAACACCATCAACCTCCTTGTACTTAATGATGTAGTTATGAAGAAGCTGCTTAATGCTGTCGTTCTTCTTCTTGTCGGTTGTCCATTTGTTTGGATTGACATTCAGATAATCAACCTCCTGAAGTTGTTTCAGGGTAAACTTGCTCCCCTTGGGAATAACATCCACATTGAGATAATCCTTTACCCCCTGTGATGTTTTGCCGTTGACAAGAATAAAGAGTTTATCAACCAGCCTCGATTTCAGCTCATCGATGGTCCTTGTAAAATCGGCTTCAATCTTGTCGAGCAGCGGCTTCTCAACCGCCTTTGTCTTCCTGTCTTTAACAGCTCTGGTAAAGAGTTTCTTGTGGATCACCACACCTTCGAGTGATGGTCCTGCCTTCAGGGAAGCGTCCTTCACGTCCCCCGCCTTGTCGCCGAAGATGGCTCGCAGGAGTTTCTCCTCCGGTGAAGGATCTGATTCTCCCTTGGGGGTAATTTTGCCTATCAGGATATCTCCGGGCATTATGTGTGCCCCTATTCTGATCAGCCCGTTCTCATCAAGGTTCTTGGTAGCCTCCTCGCTCACGTTCGGAATATCCGATGTAAGCTCTTCAAGGCCGCGCTTCGTGTCCCTGACCTCGAGAAGGTACTCATCTATATGAACCGAGGTGAACATGTCTTCCTGGACAACCTTTTCGGAGATGACGATTGCATCTTCAAAATTGTAGCCTTTCCATGGCATAAAGGCCACTTTAAGGTTTCGTCCGAGGGCAAGCTCTCCGTTCTTTGTTCCATAGCCTTCTGTAAGAACCTGTCCTTTTGTGACTTTCTCACCTTTCTTTACGACAGGGACAAGATTGATGCATGTATTCTGGTTGGTCTTCTTATATTTTGGAAGGACATATCTTTTTATATCATCATCAAAGCTTACAAACTTCTCCTCATCGGTTCTGGTGTATCTGATGACGATCTCGTTTGCGTCGACATACTCAACCACTCCGTCGCCTTCCGCGACAAAGAGAATCCGGCTGTCTTTAATAACCTGGGCTTCCAGTCCTGTTCCCACTATCGGCGATTCAGGGCTGATAAGGGGGACGGCCTGCCTCATCATGTTCGAACCCATGAGGGCCCTGTTGGCATCGTCGTGCTCGAGGAAGGGGATAAGGGATGCTGCAATGGATGCTATCTGATTGGGTGCGACATCCATTAGATCCACCTTATTCACATCTTCAAAGGGGTAATCGGCTTCGTACCGGCATTTCGCCCTTGGGTTCACAAATTTACCATCTTCTGTAAGAGGAGCATTTGCCTGTGCAATCATCTTTTCCTCCTCTTCCTCGGCGCTGAGCCATGTTATCCCGTCGCCGGTCAGATCAACACTGGCTTCATTTACTTTCCTGTACGGTGTTTCGATAAATCCGAGGTGATTGATCTTTGCATAGACGCAAAGGGACGAGATCAGGCCGATATTGGGACCTTCAGGGGTCTCGATCGGACAAAGGCGCCCATAGTGTGTATAGTGCACGTCTCTAACCTCGAATCCTGCCCGCTCGCGGGATAATCCTCCGGGTCCGAGGGCTGACATACGTCGTTTGTGTGTCATCTCAGCCAGTGGATTTGTCTGATCCATGAACTGGGAAAGCTGATTTGTTCCGAAGAAAGAGTTGATAACGGATGAGAGTGTTTTTGAATTAATAAGGTCAACCGGGGTAAAGACCTCGTTATCCCTCACATTCATTCTTTCACGTATGGTACGGGCCATGCGGGCAAGTCCCACGCCAAACTGGGCGTATAATTGTTCTCCTACGGTACGTACCCTCCTGTTGCTGAGGTGATCTATATCGTCAATATCAGTCTTGGAGTTAATAAGCTCAATAAGATACCCGATTATCTTTATAATATCTTCCCTTGTGAGAATTTTGACACTCATTTCCGTGTCAAGTCCGAGCTTTTTGTTGATTCTGTAACGTCCTACTTCACCCAGGTCGTACCTCTTGTCCGAGAAGAAGAGTTTATCGATTACATCTCTGGCTGTAGCCTCATCGGGCGGCTCAGCGTTCCTGAGCTGACGGTAGATATAGATCACTGCTTCCTTTTCAGAGTTACAGGGATCTTTCTGCAGTGTGTTATATATTATTGCGAAATCCGAAAGGGATGCATCATCCTTGTGAAGAAGGATTGCCTTCGTACCCGAATCGACTATCAGATCGATATGTTCTGGTTCGATAACGGTTTCCCTGTCGAGGATCACCTCGTTTCTTTCGATTGAAACCACCTCGCCGGTATCCTCATCGACAAAATCCTCGATCCATGTTTTGAGCACCCTGGCAGCCAGTTTGCGTCCAACAAGCTTTTTGATGCTTGTTTTTGACACTTTATGTTCTTCTGCAAGGTTGAATATTTCGAGGATCTCCTTGTCGCTTTCAAATCCGATAGCTCTGAGGAGGGTTGTCACCGGCAGTTTTTTCTTCCTGTCGATGTATGCGTACATCACATTGTTGATGTCGGTGGCAAACTCGATCCATGAGCCTTTAAAGGGGATTATCCTGGCTGAATAGAGTTTTGTGCCGTTGGCATGGATGCTCTGACCGAAGAATACCCCTGGAGACCTGTGCAACTGTGAAACAACAACTCTCTCGGCACCATTGATGACAAATGTTGCACGCTCAGTCATATATGGTATTGTCCCAAGGTAAACATCCTGTATCACCGTATCAAAATCCTCATGTTCGGGATCGGTGCAATAGAGTTTCAGTTTTGCCTTGAGAGGAACGCTGAATGTAAGTCCTCGTTCAATGCACTCTTCAATTGTATAACGAGGAGGGTCTATGTAGTAATCGAGAAATTCAAGAACAAAATTGTTCCTGGTATCGGTTATGGGGAAGTTCTCGGTAAAGACCTTGTAAAGCCCTTCTTTTCTTCTGTTTTCGGGAGTTGTTCCAAGCTGGAAGAACTCTCCGAAGGATTTTAACTGAACGTCCAGAAAATCAGGATAATCGAGTTGGTCTCTTCTGGATGCAAAATTTATTCTTTCAGTACTTTTTGAGGTCATTTATAAACTAATTAAGTGAACTTACTATTAAACAGACAAAAAGGCCTAGTCCCGAAAAGATTCGGGACTAAACCTGCGACCCGGCAATCAGGTATAGCTTATTTAAGTTCAACTTCAGCTCCTGCGTCTACCAATTGACCTTTAATAGTTTCAGCCTCTTCTTTTGATATACCCTCTTTCACCGGAGCCGGAGCGGAGTCAACCACTGCTTTGGCTTCCTTCAGTCCAAGTCCGGTTATATCTTTAACCAGTTTAACGATCTGTAATTTCTGACCACCTGCAGCTCTAAGTATGACATCGAAAGATGATTTCTCTTCAGCGGGTTTTTCTTCAGCTACAGCCGGACCTGCTACGGCAACTGCTGCTGCAGCGGGTTCTATGCCATACTCCTCTTTGAGTATTTTTGCCAGTTCGTTGACTTCTTTAACAGACAGGTTAACCAGTTCTTCTGCAAATTTCTTAAGATCTGCCATTTTTATAGGATTTAAATTTAGTTATTCGATTGATTTTGTTCTTTTTTTGACAGTGTCTCAAGGACACCGTGTAATTTATCACCACCTGATTTCAGGGCGGATATTACGTTTTTGGCGGGTGACTGAAGGAGCAGAATAATATCTCCAATGAGTTCCTCTTTTGTTTTGACAGAGACAAGAGCATCGAGCATAATGTCTCCGAGGTAAACAGATTCCTGAACGTACGCGCCTTTAAGAAGGGGTTTATCATGCAGCTTGCGGAACTCCTTTATGATTTTTGCCGGAGTGTTCCCGGAATTGGCAAACATGATGGACGTAGTACCTGAAAGAACCGGATAGAGTTCTTCAAGGTTCATTTCAGACTGCTCCAGTGCTCTCTTGAGAAGTGTATTTTTCACAACGACAAGTCTGATATCGTTTTCAAAGCACTTTCTTCTCAGGTCACTTGTATCAGCGGCATTAAGCTGAGCAGTATCAGTCAGATAAAAGTGACTGTATTCTTTCAGTTTCTCAGCAAGGCTGTCAACTATAGCTTTTTTTTCTTCCCGTCTCATTATTTTCTTCGATTTGCTACTTAATACATTAATCATCAAGGCCTTTAGGATCGACTTTTATACCGGGGCTCATTGTGCTTGAAAGGAAAACACTGCGAATGTAGGTTCCCTTGGCGGCAGCCGGTTTAAGTTTGTTTACCATGTGGATAAACTCCCTCGCGTTTTCAACGATCTTCTGAGGCTCGAATGAGACTTTTCCGATTGAGGCATGGATGATCCCGGTCTTGTCGACCTTGAAATCAATCTTGCCCTGCTTTACTTCTTTTACAGCCTTACCAACATCCATTGTTACAGTTCCACTTTTCGGGTTAGGCATCAGACCGCGGGGGCCGAGTATCCGGCCCAGCTGACCGACCTTTCCCATTACGGATGGCATGGTTATGATAACATCAATATCAGTCCAACCGCTTTTGATCTTGTCGATGAAATCGTCAAGGCCAACATGGTCGGCTCCGGCCTCCTGTGCTTCCGATTCCTTATCGGGGGTGCAGAGGACCAGAACGCGTGTCTGTTTGCCTGTTCCGTGAGGAAGGGAAACGACACCGCGAACCATCTGATTGGATTTCCTGGGATCGATACCTAACCTTACATCCAGATCGACTGAGGCATCAAATTTGGTAGTAGTAATATCCTTTACCAGCGCAGATGCTTCTGTCAACGTATAAAACCTGTCCTTTTCGATTTTTCCAAGGGCAAGCTTCTGGTTTTTGGTAAGTTTAGTCATTTGTTCTTCTGATTAATTTTTAAACGGGGAGGCACCTTTCACGGCGATCCCCATGCTTCTGGCGGTACCAGCTACCATCTTAACGGCTGATTCGATTGTGAAACAGTTTAGATCCTCCATTTTGTCAGCAGCGATTGTCTTCACCTGTTCCCAGGTAATTGCTGCCACTTTGTTCCTGTTGGGCTCCTGCGAGCCCTTCTTCGCCTTGGAGATCTCAAGGAGCTGAACGGCTACCGGCGGTGTTTTGGTAACAAAATCAAATGATTTGTCACTGTAAACAGTTATTACAACCGGTATCACTTTCCCTGCTTTATCCTGAGTTCTCGAATTAAACTGTTTGCAGAAATCCATAATATTGACACCTTTTGATCCCAGTGCAGGACCAACGGGTGGTGATGGATTAGCTGCCCCGCCACGAATCTGTAACTTGATAATTCCAGCAACTTCTTTTGCCATAATTTAATATTTGCTTATTTAGTGCACGAGCCTGACAGTTGTTCAGGAAGCATTATATTATTACAACTGTCAATTTCTTCTTTTAGTTTTCCTTTTCTACCTGCATAAAACTGAGCTCCAGCGGTGTTTTACGGCCAAATATCTTAACCATCACCTTGAGCTTTTTCTTTTCATCATTAACCTCTTCAATAACACCGGTAAAGCTGTTGAATGGTCCGTCGATCACTTTAACCGTTTCTCCGACAAAGAAGGGCACATTGAGTTCCTCGTCACTGGCATTGAGCTCATCAACTTTGCCAAGTATCCGGTTGATCTCTGATTTTCTCAGAGGCACCGGTTCTCCGTCCTGTGATCCTAGAAATCCTATCACATTTGGGATGTTTCTCAGGAGGTGTGGTATTTCGCCGGTAAGTATGGCTTCTACAAGCACATAGCCCGGGAAGAATGTTCTCTCCTTGCTGATTTTTTTCCCTGCCCGGATCTGATAAACCTTTTCGGTAGGAATGAGAACCTGTGACACATACTCTTCCAGTTTCAGGCGGGCGACCTCATTATCGATATATTCCTTCACCTTTTTCTCCTTCCCTCCAATCGCTCTCAGCACGTACCACTTTTTTAGACTCTCGTTCATCGGAATAATTCTCCTGTTTAGTATAATAAACTGTATATTAACTCCATTATCCTGCTAAAGGCAAAATCCATTGCAGCAACGATAAGAGCAATAATCAGGGTCGCCACAAGGACCAGAGTTCCGCTGTTCTGCAGTTCAGCCCATGTCGGCCAGGTTACTTTATGTACGAGTTCTGTGAATGATTCCTGAAAATATCCTTTTATACTCATTTTTCATTATTAATTTGCACGGGAGGAGAGACTCGAACTCCCGACACCTGGTTTTGGAGACCAGTGCTCTACCAACTGAGCTACACCCGTATCTGGTGTGATGAAGAGCAGCGTCACAATGTTTTATGACCCTGCATCGTTACCACGCCTTTTTCCCAAAACTCTTAATTTACTATCTCTGTAACCTGGCCGGCACCCACTGTCCTGCCGCCTTCGCGGATAGCAAACCTCAGACCAACATTTATTGCAACCGGATAGATCAGATCGACAGTTATAGTGACATTATCACCCGGCATCACCATTTCAGTTCCTTCAGGAAGTGTGATCTCGCCGGTAATATCAAGTGTTCTGACGTAGAACTGCGGGCGATATTTGTTGTGGAACGGAGTATGGCGTCCGCCTTCCTCTTTTTTGAGCACGTAAATCTCGGCTTTCAGTTTTGTATGTGGAGTGATGGAGCCCGGTTTGGCGAGAACCATACCTCTTTTGATCTCTTTCTTGTCGACTCCGCGGAGAAGAAGTCCGACGTTGTCGCCTGCTTCACCCCTGTCGAGTATTTTGCGGAACATCTCAACGCCGGTGCAGACTGTTTTGCGTTTTTCAGCGCCAAGACCGATCATTTCGAGTTCATCGCCGGTATTGACAACTCCTGTTTCGATACGGCCAGTGGCAACTGTACCGCGTCCTGTTATTGAGAAGACGTCCTCAACAGGCATCAGGAAAGGCTTCTGGTTGTCACGCGGAGGTATCGGAATGTATGAATCGACAGCGTCCATCAGTTCAACCACTTTTTCCTCCCATTTCGGATCGCCGTTCATTGCACCGAGGGCAGATCCCCTGATCACAGGAGCATTGTCACCGTCAAACTCATAGAAGTTGAGAAGGTCGCGCACCTCCATCTCTACAAGGTCAAGAAGTTCTTCATCATCAACCTGGTCCACTTTATTCATAAATACCAGCACCTTGGGAACGTTCACCTGGTGTGCCAGAAGGATATGTTCGCGGGTCTGGGGCATTGGTCCGTCATCAGCTGCAACAACCAGTATTGCACCATCCATCTGTGCGGCACCGGTAACCATATTCTTGATATAGTCGGCGTGGCCTGGACAGTCAACGTGTGCATAGTGACGGGTAGCTGTCTGATATTCAACGTGAGCAGTGTTTATGGTAATACCCCTTTCCTTTTCCTCGGGAGCATTATCGATTGAATCAAAATCCCTGATCTGTGAGAGACCTTTCTTGGCAAGGACCATAGTGATCGCTGCCGTCAGGGTGGTCTTACCATGGTCAACATGACCGATTGTACCAACGTTTACGTGCGGTTTCGACCTGTCAAATTTTTCTTTTGCCATAACTAGAAGCGTATTAAATTAAGTATATATGTTATCAATCAATGTCCAATTTCCCGTTGAGCCGGAGAGGGGAATTGAACCCCTGACCCCTTCCTTACCAAGGAAGTGCTCTACCCCTGAGCTACTCTGGCATCAAAAAGTGAGCGGGAGACGGAGCTCGAATCCGCGACCCTCAGCTTGGAAGGCTGATGCTCTACCAACTGAGCTACTCCCGCTTATTATCGTCTTTGAGAACCGGAATATCCCATTGTTCCGGCGTTATATCATATTTCCCGTTTTAAGTGGGGAGAGCAGGATTCGAACCTACGAAGGCATTTGCCAGCAGATTTACAGTCTGCCCCAGTTGGCCGCTTTGGTATCTCCCCAAAAAAACAGAACTTCGCTCTCAAGACACACATTCACAACTCCTTCAAGAGCCGATGAAGGGATTCGAACCCCCGACCTGCAGATTACAAATCAGCTGCTCTGACCAACTGAGCTACATCGGCAATTTAAAGAACGTTCCGTGAGGGCCTTAAATACCCTCAAAAATCGGTCTGCAAATGTAGGAATTTATATTTCATTTATCAAAATTATTCCTGATTTTTTTGAAGGCCAGGAATTCACACCCCCCTCTTCTTGTGTTTATGTCTGGTAATCTGTCGTTTAAGAGCATTAACTGCCTGATCGGTCGCCTCTTCAAATGTCTTGCTCTGTTTTCTGGCAAATAAGGGCCCACCTGATAAATCCAGCTTGATTTCGCTGATCTTGTTCTCCCTCTCCTGATCTTTGTCAAGCCTCAGGTACACCTCAGCATTTACAATACCATCACCGATCTGGATAAGCTTATCCAGTTTCTGATGAACAAAATCAATTAGCTTTTTGTCGGCGTCAAACCTCACTGAATGAATCTGAATGTTCATAGTAGTACCTCCTGTTATTTGATTAATTATTAAGCCCTCGGATGAGCCTGTTGATATATTTTTCTGAGTTTCTCAAAAGTATTGTGTGTATATACTTGTGTTGCTGACAGATTCGCATGACCAAGAAACTCCTTGATAGAGTTCAGGTCAGCGCCACGGTTAAGCATGTGAGTGGCAAAAGTGTGCCTTAAAATATGAGGACTCTTTTTCTCGATAGTTGTAACCATGGCAAGATAGTTCTTAACTATATTATAAACATATTTATCGTATAACTTGTTTCCCCTGCCGGTAATAAAAAACCATTCTCCCTTATTATCAGCCCCGTTATTTTTTCTTGCCCTGATATATTCCTCAAGCCGGGCGATGAAGGGTCTGACAAGCGGGATAATGCGCTGCTTATTCCTTTTGCCCGTTACCTTTACCTCAGCTCCGGCAAGATCAACGTCACCCTCTTTAAGCCCGGTCAGTTCCGACCTCCTCATTCCCGTTACATAAAGCATTTCTATAATGGTTCTGTTGAGAATGCCCTCATACTCGTTCCCGAATTCATACTCATCGAGCAGTTTATCAAGCGCTTCCTCCCCCACAAAGACGGGCAGTCTCTTCCTCCTTTTGGGAAGTACAACCTTCTCAAGCGGGTCGCTGCCAACCACTCCCTCCTTTCGGAGGTACCTGAAAAATGCCCTCAGGCATGAGACTTTCCTGTGCACACTTGACGGCGAATATCCGCTATCCATCATGCTTACTATCCATGATCTTATATCCTGAGAATTTATAACAGCCGGATCAGACTCCATATCATCCGATGCCAGGAAAGAAAAAAACAGGGTCAAATCGTTTAGGTAAGATCTGACAGTATGCGGCGAGTACCGCTTTTCTGTCTGCAGATATCGCAGGAACGATTCCTTATAATCCATAAAGGAACCCCTTATATGTTTAAATTTTAATTAACGATACGGCCGGGCGCATTAATCTTCGCTGGCCTGTATCTTTTGCACGTACACAGCCTTCTTGATCTCGTCCCTCCGGCGTACTGAAGGCTTAATAAAAGCCTGGCGCGACCTTAGCTCACGGATCACACCTGTCTTTTCAAATTTTCTTTTGAACTTCTTTAAAGCCCTTTCAATGTTTTCGCCTTCTTTAATCTGTACAATTATCATATCTGACATTCTGTTTTTAAACGAGGCGCAAAGATAGAAAAATTAAAAATATTTTCAAAGCTTCAAGGATTAAATTTATTCATGCTAAGTCGTTTTTATAAATGATTGTCTCTCCTGACATTGCTGAAAAGGTCACATATTTCTAATAAAAATAGTGCTTTCTTCCGTGACTTCCAAAAAATAAAGTCAAAATCAGCAATGAATTGCATTTATTCAAATTTTTGTCTGTGCCGGCCGCAGGGCAGGTTGTGGATTATTCACCGAATTCCAGATAGGGCGATAAGCTGGTTACTTTTTCGGGAGATATAAGCTTATTAATGATGAGATCGGTCATCGATGCTATTCTCCCTTCAAGTTCCCTGAATTTAAGAATACCGTTAACTTCGGACTTTTCGAGATAAGGCAGCCGGATAAGGTCCCTGTACTGAGCTTTGTTAATATCAATCCTTCTTACGGCAAGGCTGTCGGCAAACAGCCTTTTCTCAATCAGTAAAAAGGTCTCTTCTGAAAGGCCGTAAACCTCTCTTAACTGGCTCACCCTGGCATATCCTCCAAGAAGGTTCCTGTATCTTATTATACGTGCCGACAGAACCGGCCCGATACCAGGAAGTGCCTCCAGTGAGGCTGAATCGCAACGGTTAAGATCGACAGGGGTTATTCTCTGGACAGCTGCCCTGCTCCTCGCTGCCGGTACTGGTTCCGTGTGGCTGTCAGGTGCAGTCGCGGTTCCGGATGGCACCATTCTGATTTCTGCCGGCACAATTTCGACGGCCACAGGTCTGACAGGGATGATATACCTGGCACTGATAATGAGAATAATAAGTACCAGCAGAATAAATGTCGCTCTTCTTTCCCGGCGGGTAAACCCGAACCAGTTCCTTACCTGATCCCAGATTAAACTCATTCCGATAATTATGCATTGAGACTGACTGCAAGTTACGCAATTATGTCCGGATTATGAAACATAAGTGCTTTTCACAGTTTACCGGATCAAAAGGGATAACCGATAGCAACAACAACAGTGAAATCATCCCTGATGTTATAGGACCTGTTCATAATGATCCATTTGGACCCTTCGGCAATTGACGGGTCCCTCAGTTTCATCCCAAAGTCGAGACGCGCAATGACAAAACTGAGATCGAACCTGAATCCTGTCCCTGTTCCTATGGCAATGTCGTTGTACAATCCCTTAAGGCTGAACTGCGATCCGGGTCTTGTATCATCAGATTTAAGGTTCCAGATGTTACCTGCATCCAGAAAAAGTGCTCCTTCAAGTATCCAGAAAAGTTTGAACCTGTATTCAGCATTGGCTTCAATCTTAATATCTGCCGTCTGATTTAGAAACTTAGCGGCACCGGGGTTATAGGTACCGGGGCCCAGGGATCTGACCTGCCAGGCTCTTATGCCGTTGGCGCCTCCGCTGAAATATTGCTTTTCAAAGGGTATTGCCCTCGAATTGCCATAGGGGATTCCTGCACCGAAAAATCCCCGGTACACTATTGAGCTTGCATCATTAAGGGTGATATTGTATCTCAGATCAATGTCTGTTCTGATATATTGAGCAAAAGGTTGTTTTAAAATATTGTAGCTGCCCTGTGTTTTTACCGCACCTGTCAGATTACCTGCCAGAGCAAGCAGATTGCCTGCCGCTTCGGTGTTTATCCTTAAGAACCAGTATCTCGATCTTTGAATCTTTTGATTGCTGAAAATAAACGAATAGTTACCTCCAATGATCATAACACTTATGTAACTGTTTACAAGGTATGGAGATTGGGCAATCCGTTCCTGATAAAAAACGGAATCGATTGATAACAGTCTTACAGCGTTCACCTGCAGCGGATTCACAATATGGGTCTGATAATTGCGTACATTCCAGGTATATCCGAACGTTGCATTAGCCATCCATCTCGTGTAAAAAGGCATGTCCCGGTAATTGAATGCGGCAAGAACCTTTGTTGTGGGGTTGTATTTCCGTATGAAATCCTCCTTCTTAAGGAACGGCAACAGAAATTTGGGAAACTGGAGACTTGACTCAAGACCATACTCCAATGTATTCCGCTTCTCCCTCTCAGTGTCCTTATCCTTCTGCGAAAGGTTCTCGTATGCTCCCAAGAGCTTCATGTTAAACTGCTCAGCGCCACGAAAGAGATTCTTGTGAAGATAAACAAGGTTAACAGCGCCTCCAAGGTTTCCCTCCGAATGTGTGCCCTCAACCTCGACACGGAACGACTGCTGATTAAGAAGAGTGAGCCTGATGTTGCAGTTCAGGCTCTTCACCTCCGGTCCATACGGTCCGGTCTCATTCCGTTCATCATAGAAAATATTCACCAGCCGGAATGTTTTAAGTGCCAGCAGATGCGACTGCGACTGTTCGGTGCCGGTAACGTTGAATAATGAGCCGGGCCTTATGTAAAGAGACTGTATAATAAGATCGTATTTAATTTCAGGCTTGTTGCCTGCTGTAATAAAATAATATCCCTGGTAATTGATTGTATCGAGACTGGCGAAATATTCTTCTCCCCGCTCAAGCGCCTCCCTGGGAACAAAGTCGGGATAAATGTAAACATCCTTCACCCTGTACATCGGATGAGGAACATGGGCAACCCTGTTGGATGCATCCATAATCATGAAATTCTTTATCCCGTAATGAATATTTACCTGCCTGTTACCGATAGTACTGTCGATATTGAAATAAATATGCTCTCCTGAAAAGCTGTAAAAACCCCTGTCCCTTACAAACCTCTCATATCTCAGGCGCTCGGCTGAAAGAACATCTACATCGTAGGGTTTTCCCCTTTCTATCATGCAGTTAACTGAATCAAAGTAGAAAAGTTTCCGGATCGTAGTATCCTCAATCTCGAAAAAGATGTTTCGGATTGTATATGGTGGACGCAGTTCGATATTGTAATAAACATCCGACTTTCTTTTCGCCGTTTCCACAGTATCGCTGACCTTGCTGTCGAAATGCCCCCTGGATGCTATGTATGACATTATATTTTCCTTGCTCTTTTCTTTTGCATAGGCATCATAAATAACAGGCTCCTCCCCTATCTCCCTTAGCCAGCCGTGTGGCCATTTCTGTTTCTCAATGTTCGACAGGTTGTAAAGACCAAGGTGAAACCTTGCTCCGAAGATCTTTTTGTTGGGCTTCTGCCGGATGTATGGCACAATGTCATTTTTATTAATGCCATCGTTGGTTATATTAACATGATTTCCTGCAAGAAGCGTTTCTCCTTCAGGAATATATTTTGTCGGATTGCATGAACAGATCAGAATAAGTGAAACAACCAGCATCAGGCAATTGCCGTTTAAGGGTATTTTTTTATGTGATATGAATCTGATCAAAACCTGCTTCTGTAAGTGCAAAGCAAATATATCAATAAAAATTCGCCTAACTTTGCGGGCTACAGCCTTACAGGCAAAATTATTTATTGATCTGCCCATGATAAGCAGGAGCAAGATACAATTTGTTATATCCCTTCAGCGGAAGAAAGTGAGGGACAAGGAAAAACTCTTTGTCATTGAAGGAGACAAAATGGTAAGGGAATACCTGATGTCGGAAAAGCCTGTAAGATACCTTATAGCCAAGCCTGAGTTCATCAGTTCAATCCCGGCCGGACTGGCTGGCAGAGCGGAGGAAACCATTCCCGTCAGCTTCGACGATCTCAGGAAGATAAGCACCCTGAAGACTCCCCATAATGCAATTGCAGTGGTACCGGTTCCGGAAGCTGAACCTGCTCACGATATTGTTCCCGCCGGATTATGCGCTGCACTTGACTTCATTCAGGATCCCGGAAATCTGGGTACGATAATAAGGGCAGCCGCCTGGTTCGGAATCAAAGATATTATCTGTTCGAATGAATGCGTTGATCTGTACAATCCGAAGGTCATACAGGCTACCATGGGTGCTTTTCTTAATGTGACCGTCCGTTACAGCGACTTGAGCGTCTTCCTTGAAAATGCACGGAAACAGGGATTACCGGTCTATGCAACCCTCACTGAAGGGGAACCGGTGTACGAAACCGGGCTGACTGACACAGGAGTAATCCTGCTGGGAAATGAATCGCGAGGCATCTCCGGCGAGCTTCTGCAGTACGTAACAACCAGACTGTCAATACCTAAATTCACTAAAGCCAGATACGGTATTGACTCGCTGAACGTGGGTATGGCTGCTGCTGTCGTCTTTTCGGAATTTGCCCGGCGAACTTATTCAAAATGAAATGACAGAACCCAGATACGTGAATTCAATTTTTCAATGGCATTCGCGTACTGGGGATATGGAACACTATTATCCCGGACAAGGACATCCCGGAAGCCGGTCGACATTTTCAGTTCTACCGAAAGTTTAAAGAATGTAAGGTAGAAATCAAGCCCTGCCCCGAATTCATAATAGAGATCGGGCCTTTTTAACCTGAGATAGATCGGTTTCTCCTGGTCATACTCCTTCTTTCCTGCCAGGTCGTACCGGAAATTAAACCCTCCAATTACATAAGGACGCACGTTATTAAGCCTGTCGCCCTTGAATTTCAGAAGCAGTGGAAACTCGAGAAAGGAGGATTCGAGCCTCTGCTGTTCGTTCACAAGAACTGAGTCCTGGTAATACCTTATGTTTCTCTGCCCGAAAGAGACCCCGGGAAGAAATCTTATATCAAAATACTTCGCCGGCCGGTAGTCTGAGACAATCTGAATATTTATTCCGGGATTAAGAATGGAGACTTCAGGGTAGAGCCCGGTACCCTCGTAATACTCTTTTGACGGCGTGATCATGAAATCCATGGTGTTCAGACCGAGACTGAAACCGAAATGAAGCGGCTTGTCGTCGTACCATGATTCGTTTTTAGGTTTCTGCTTCTGGCAGTAAACGCCTGACTGGAAAAGGATTAATAAACCTGTGATTATTATATAGGTTCTTCTTCGTTTCAACCCGGGTTTAATATCAGTTTACTCTTTTACAAAACTATAAACTTGTTTAAGCGGTAATTATTGCGTCTGCGCTTTGAAACCGGTATAGACCGTAGCAATACCGCCGGTAAGCTTCCTTTGCCCGGTCCTCAGGAAGCCGGCAGACTCCATCAACTCAAGAAACTCTCCGCCATAAGGAAATTCCATTACCGAATCCGGCAGGTAGCTGTAGGCCTTCCTGCTTCCCGAGATAATCCTTCCAGCCAGGGGCAGTATCCTGCGAAAATAAAACCCATAAACCTGCCTGAACGGAAATCTTTCAGGGAACGAGAATTCAAGAATCAGAACCAGACCTCCGGGCCTCAATACCCTGTTCATTTCCCTGAGACCTCTCGAAGGATCGGAAAAATTCCTGATCCCGAAGCCCGCCATCACCACATCAAAACTTTCATCGGAGAACGGGATATTTTCAGAATCACCTTCTGACAGTTCTATCCTGTCCGAAAATCCTTTTTTCCTGATTTTTTCCCTCCCCACCCGAAGCATCTTTTCGGAAATATCGATTCCTGTCACTTTTACAGGATTTATTTTCATGGCAGAGATTGCCAGGTCGCCGGTTCCGGTGGCAACATCCAGGATCTCAGGATTCCTGTGATGCTTTGGTATGATACTTACCGCAGTCCGCCTCCAGCAACGGTCAATTCCGAACGAGAGAAAATGATTCAGGAAGTCATATCCCGGTGCAATCGAGTCGAACATTGCACCAACTGAGACTTTTTTTTCCGGATTCAAAGGCTGAATGTATTTATGCAACTGATGTTTAAGAGCTTGTTATATGGCGTGCCTGACCGTAAAGGATGAAGAGATTCCGGGGATGAATATATGAAAAAATAATTTCCTATTTTTACAGTGATCTTAAACCATTCTGAACTTATGAAAAAGACAATCTTGATTACCGGGGCCACCGCCGGCTTTGGAAGAGCAACAGCTTTAAGGTTTGCACGTGAAGGATTTAATCTGATCGTTACCGGCAGACGGAAAGAGAGGCTCGATGACCTTGAAAAAGAGCTACTTGCATATAAAGATGTAAAGGTTATGCCTCTGAACTTCGATGTTAGAAAAAGATATGAAGTTGAAGATGCAATAAACAATCTTCCGGAGGAATGGAAGAAAATCGATATCCTGGTTAACAATGCCGGACTCGCTGTCGGACTGAATCATATTGACAAAGGGAACATCGACGACTGGGACAGGATGATCGATACGAATGTCAAGGGGCTTCTCTATGTTACGCGTGCTGTTGCACCTCTTATGGCAGAGCGGAACAGCGGACACATTATCAATATCTCCTCAATTGCAGGCAAAGAAGTTTACGAGAACGGTAATGTATACTGTGCATCGAAACATGCGGTTGACTCACTCTCCAGGGCGATGAGGATCGACCTTCTCAGGGATAATATTAAGGTCACAAATATTTCTCCAGGCATGGCAGAAACTGAGTTTTCCCTTGTTCGCTTTAAAGGCGACAAGGCAAAGGCCCGGGAAGTGTACCAGGGGATAGATGCCCTCACGGCGGAGGATATTGCGGATTCGATATGGTATTGCGCTTCGCTTCCTGGTCACGTGTGCATTAACGAACTTGTTATTACTCCTGTCCGGCAGGCTGGTGTGCACTATAATATCAGGATCACATAATTGACGGGCCGGTCACATGGTAGAGGCGTAGCATGCTAGGCCCCTACTGCATTTATTTGAAAGATTTTCCATTTATCGGCTATTTTACCGTTATCGTGAAAAAGGGATATTCCTCGATACCTGTCAGGACATTTTCATTTATTTTTCATAAAACCCTGATCATGTAGTACCTGTAATAAGATACTTGAAAAATGGATATTATCTGCCTTTTTATATCTGATATCAGTAAATACCTGGGCCAGAGTCTCCTTGTTATTTTCCCTCACAAATTCTGCCGAGTCTTTTCTTTCCTCCTTATCCCTGTATAATGAGTTTAAATCCTCATCGGAATAGTCGTGGTAGGTTTCATTATGAACTACAGCTTCAAGCGGAAGCCTGTCAGGCTGGCCGGGCTGTTCTGCAGGCCAGCCGAGAGTAACAGTGGTAACCGGTACCACTCCGGCAGGGAGGTCCAGAACCTCTGTGATTTTATCAGCAGTATAGATTGTTGTCCCCAGATAGCAGATCCCCATTCCTTTTGCCTCAGCAGCGATACACAGGGTCTGTGCCACGAGGAGGGCATCAATGGCCGCGGTCATGAACGAGAGAAAATTATCATATCCGGGTTCAGCTTTTCTAAGCCTGCACCACCTGCTGAACCTGTTGAAATCAGCACAGAAAGTAAGGACAACAGGCGCTTCCGTCACCATCTTCTGGTTGAAATGAAGAGGGGCAAGCTCTCTTTTTTTCTCCGCATCTCTTGTGATGATAATGCTGTAAACCTGCATATTACCGGTTGTAGATGCTCTGCAGCCTGCTGTGAGCAGTTCGTTCAGGGTGGTTTCATCCACAATCTCCGCGGAGTATTTTCTGATGGTGCGGCGTTTTAGAAATAATTCTGAAAAATCTGTCATAATCACTATGTATGTGTACAAAGTAAACAATTTTTGCCTGAATTCAACGGGGATAAATTTTAAAGAGATTAAAAGGAATAAAATCCTTGCATTTTACTGGAAACTTTCCTATTCTTGTTAGCTGAATAACCGTAAGAAACTATCTAAAAGAATAACTTAAATCATTTGCAATGAACAGACCAGTAACACTTTTTACGGGCCAGTGGGCTGATTTACCCTTCGAGACAGTGTGTCAGAAAGCCAAATCGTTTGGATATGATGGTATTGAGATCGCATGCTGGGGGGATCATTTTGAAGTTGACAAAGCCGATGATGAATATTGCAGGGCAAAGAGAGAGATCCTTGACAGGTATGGACTGAGTCTCTTCTCCATCTCCACCCACCTTGTAGGTCAGGCTGTGACAGACCGGATTGATCAGCGCCATAAAAGCATCCTTCCATCCTATGTCTGGGGCGACGGCGATCCGGAGGGAGTGCGTCAGAGGGCTGCACAGGAGCTGATTAAAACCGGAGAGGCAGCAGTCAGGCTGGGGGTGTCTATAGTAAACGGGTTCACCGGAAGTCCCATATGGCATCTCAATTATTCATTTCCCCCCGTTCCTCCTTCGATGATTGAGGAGGGTTACGAAGAGTTTGCACGGCGTTTTATCCCTATCCTTGATGCATACCAGAGCATGGGGATCAAATTCGGACTGGAAGTGCATCCTACCGAGATCGCTTTTGATATAGCTTCAACAAGGAAAGCCCTTAAGGCTCTCGGCAATCACCCTGCATTCGGTTTCAATTATGACCCGTCCCATTTCGGTTATCAGGGAGTCGATTATGTTGAGTTCATCCACCTTTTCGGAGACAGGATCTGGCACGTGCATATGAAAGATGCCGGATGGTCCGATGTCCCGGTCGAAGCCGGCGTGTTCGGCGGACATACGGAATTCGGATCCCGGGGACGTTACTGGGACTTCAGAAGCCCGGGCCGAGGCAATATCAATTTTGAGGAGATCATCAGGGCTCTTAACCGTATCGGGTACAGGGGACCTCTCTCCGTTGAGTGGGAGGACAGTGGTATGGACCGCGAGCACGGAGCCGCGGAAGCATGCGAATTCGTAAGATCCGTTGATTTCCCCTCGTCTGAAATAGCTTTCGATTCAGCTTTCGAGAAATAACAATAACCCGGACCGGATTAAACTGATTATAACCCTTTAATTTATCTGACTTAACTATGGAAACAATCAAGAAAACACAGTTATTCAATGCAAGTTGTGTTGCGTTGGTAGTGACGGCTCTCACATTTGCCACGCGGGGCTCGTTCGTTGAAGCGTGGGCGACTGAATTCAATCTTACACACGCCCAGGTTGGATGGATTGTTGGTACAGCCTTCTGGGGCTTCACCCTCGCGATGGTATTCGGCGGCCCCCTGGTAGATATAATCGGGCTCGGAAGGATCATCGCGATTGCGTTCTTCTGTCACGTTGCAGGTATTATACTTACCATCTTTTCGGCCGGATTCTGGTCGCTGTTCATTTCGACCTTGTTTATCGGAGTGGCCAACGGGAGTGTTGAGGCGGCATGTAATCCATTGATAACCAGTATGTATACAACAGAAAAGACACGACGACTGAACCGTTTCCATGCCTGGTTCCCGACCGGTATCGTTATCGGGGGCCTTATCGTATACCTGTTCAACAACATAGGGCTTAACGACTGGCGCTGGGCAATGGGTATAATGCTTCTTCCCACCCTTGTTTATGGTTATATGTTTCTCAACAAGCAGTTCCCCGAGACAGAGAGGGTTGTATCGGGCTTCAGCTATAACGATATGCTGAAAGCATGTGTGAGCCCCCTGTTCCTCTTCATGGCATTCTGCATGATACTTACCGCGGCTACCGAGCTGGGTACCAATCAATGGATCGCGGCCCTGCTGTCGAATGTATCCGACAATCCCATTCTTCTTCTGGTATGGATCTCGGGTATAATGGCCCTGGCACGCCAGTTTGGAGGGACATTTGTTCATAATGTCAAATCAACTATAATACTGCTCCTGTCCTCGATACTGGCATTCATCGGACTGATCATGATGGGTTACACAGCCGGGGCAATGGTGTTCGTTTCAGCAGGGATCTTCGCACTTGGCATAGCATTCTTCTGGCCCACCATGCTGGGATTTGTTTCAGAGAACATAAGGGAGAGCGGTGCTCTCGGGCTGGCGATAATGGGCGGTATCGGCTTCCTCGGCGGCGCAATAGCACAGCCGGTGCTCGGAGCCATCTTTGATGCCCAGACAATTGCAGCCATACCGGCCGGACAGACCATCGATGTACTGAAATCGGCGGTGGAAGGCACTCAGGAAGCAGCCATTTACGCGAAATCACAGCTTGCAGGAGGCGCCATGACCCTGCGTTATGTGGCAATCGTCCCGGCACTGCTGATCGTGTTCTTCAGCTTCCTGCACTTCAGGAAAAGAAAAACAGTTTGATTCTGAGACCTTTTAAGCAAGGACATAATTAATAAAATAAAATCTGCGATGAATAAATTGAAACTGGGAATGATTGGCGGCGGGCTGGGAGCCTTTATCGGTGATGCTCACCGCCGCGCCTCACGGATCTGCAATGATTATGAACTGGTTGGAGGCGTTTTTGATGTGGATTATGAAAAGAGCAAAGAGTTTGCCCGAAATGAAGGAATTGACCTGACGCGCTGTTATGAGAGCGTCGATGACCTTATTAAGTCAGAGCTTCAGCTTCCTGCCGGCCGGCGGATGGAGGTTGTTGCCATTGTCACGCCCAATGCCCTTCACTATCCGTTTGCAAAGAAACTCCTCAGCAACGGGTTCCATCTTGTCTGTGAAAAACCTATGACAATGACTGTTGAGGAAGCGCTGGACCTTGAAAAGCTGGTTGCTGAGAAAGGTCTTACCTTTGCCCTAACTCATACCTACACAGGCTATCCGATGGTCCGGCAAATGAGGGATATTATTGCCACCGGAGCACTTGGAACTATACAGAGAATTGATGCACAATACTATCAGGGATGGATCAACTCAATTATTCATGGAACCGGCAGTCGCATCACAGGTGTCTGGAGACTTGACCCGAAACATGCAGGTGTAAGCAGTTGCATGGGAGATATAGGAGTTCATGCCTTTAACCTGATAGAATACACAACGGGACTGGAAGTGAAAGAGGTTCTCTCCGACCTTAATCCTGTCAAGGAAAATATCGAGCTCGATCTCGACGGCACGGTGCTTCTTCGTTTTGGCAAAAACCTTAAGGGAGTTATCAGGGCAAGCCAGGTATGCGGAGGAGAAGAGAACTGCATTACCATAGCGGTTTATGGATCAAAAGCAAGTCTGAAGTGGGCCCAGGAGGATCCGAATTACCTCTACATGCTGAGTGATTCAGAACCCACAAAGATTTTTAAACCGGCTCACGGATACAATGACAGATTTGCCGAAGAGAGTCACACAATGCCGGCAGGACACCCGGAAGGAATATATGAAGCCCTTGCAAATATTTACAAAGGCGCCGCCAAAGCTATAAGGGGGGAATCTTTTATCCCGGGAGAGTTCCCGACCGTCCATGACGGTGTCAGGGGTATGCAGTTCATTCATTCGGTCGTTAAATCGAACGCGAACGGGAATGTCTGGGTTAAAGTTGAATGAAGCCCGTCAACATGGTTGCAGGGCTTGATAAATAACCCTATTTCTTTTTCTTTAACAGGAAGAATCCGACTCCGCCGGCTACAACTACTGCTGCAATAATTGCAATAAGGCCGGCGGATCCTTTTTCCTTTCCGCTTTCCGTACCCTCTTCCTCATCCTCGACAGCGTAATAGAAGGTAGGTTTTGCATCAGTGTCAATGTTTACCGTATCCTTCTGTGGCACAGGTTGCTCTTGTGAAATTCCGTATTTAATCCCCCCGGATAAAAGAATTGCTGATAAAGCAACAAGTAAAAAAACTCTTTTCATTCTATATATTATTTAATTGAACGTGCAAGTTCGTCATATTTCCCGGCAATCTCAGGATCACTCTGCCTGTAAGTATCCGCCAGTGCTTCAACAGCAGGCTTGTATTGCGGATTCAAAACAAGACATTCCCTGAGTATGCTTCGGGCCTTCCGGATATCATTTTCAGCCACCAGCCCTGACAGGGCCACATAAGCTTGAAAATATTTCCGGTTAATGCCTGTCACTCTTTCATAGAACATGATCGCCTCATCATTCCTGCCCTCTGCAGCTGCGATATTTCCCAGATACATAATGATCGGCTCGAAACCGGGATTAACCTCCAGTCCCTTTCTCAGCAAAGAGTCCGCTCTTCCGCTTTGTCCGTCTGTATACAGAGCTGCCGCAAAATTATAAAAAATCATTTCATTCCTGTCATCATCACGTATTGCTTTTTCAAAGTATTCAATCGCCTTGCCGGTCTGGCCCGAGTTCAGTGCCTCATATCCATAATAATCATTTTTAGATCTTCTTTCAAGAACGGCACAAACAGGAACAGCATCGGCATATATCAGATGTATGGCATTTCCGGGCGGCCAGATTCCGTTCCTCAGCTGATAAGGCGGAATATACCTGTTGACAACGATGGCGTAGTCCCAGTCGTGCTGGCTTCTCTCTTCGTATCTGAAGTAGGAGGTTTTAATGGCAGGATGATCCCTGAATTGCCATAACACTGAATATGTGGCCTTAACAATAGCCGTATCTGTTTTGTTTGCAGAGAGATAGTTGATCAGCCATTCAGAGGCCTCAGTCTGGCTCACATAGTAATAATCAGTCTCGTAATTCCCATAGGCGCCCTTTAACCCTCCGATAAACTGATTATAATAAAGGTAATAATAAGATGGGTTGGCAGCCATGAACCTGAGCGGATGTATTGAAAGGAGTCCGGCTAATGCTATAAGTACCCATCTGGAGTGTTTTTTCTTCAGACAATCAGGGAGTGAGGAGAATCCGGTTGCAGAGATCAGGATTATTGCAGGGTACACAAAAAGGAACTGCCGCCAGGAACTGTAAAGATTCGATCTCTGCACAATGGCAAATATTACCGGAAAAACGATTGTAAAAAGGATAATCAACCAGATCATGACTTTGCCGGAATTCAGTATCCTCTTTGTACAGGCAAAGAAAATCACGACACCCGCAAAGACGACTATTGGAATTGTTATGGCCATTGATTTTGGAAGGTAGTACCATGGCATAAAGTCGGACCATTCTGTTTTCCCTTCAAAGATCTGCCTGAAAGTATCGGGGAAGTGGGCCATTACACGGTATGAGGTGATCACGTTCCTGAACGGGGATTCAAGGGCAAAGGGCCATAGGAGTATTCCTGCGAAATAAGCGGAAAAGGAAACTAATACAATAATGATCAGTCTTTTACCATACTCGCCAAAATCAATCTTCCCTTCATTTATTCTGTTGTAGAAAGCTATTATGAAAAAGAAAAGAACAAGATAGCAAATCAGAAGCAATCCTCCTGCCCTGATGCTGATGGAAAAGCCGATGCTCAAAATTAAAAACAGTATGTCAGCAAACCTGACTCTATCCGCTTTGGGGAAAAGCACTTTCAGGATAAAGAATGTACCGGCGATATATGAGAGTGCAAAAGGAACATCTTTAAGGTTATTCTGGGCATGGCCCATGAATGTTGGCGAAACAGCAAAGAGCAGGAGCACTATTATGCCTGTCCTGTAACCTGAAAGCCATACTGCGAGAAGTGCAGTGACAAAAACAGTCAGCCATCCGGCAAGTGAGCTCATCAGATGGCGGAAGCCGTAGATATCATCAATACTGAACCAGTTTATGAGAAAGGTCACAAAATTATCATAGAACTGGCCGTAGTACTTCAGATGGGTAAGAGGTGTCTCAAGAGCCGACCGGTCTTCACCCTGGGTTGCAAAATATTCGTATACGGCTACCGAATGATTATAATGGAGAACTTCATCGCATGTTATTCCTGCATTTCTGCTCAGAATAACCATTATAATCAGCAACAGTGCAGCGAATGCGAAAAAGATATATTTCAATCTTAACCTGTTCATCCTTAATCCTGCGTGCCGTCATAGATTTTCCTGACAAAATAGAGAGGCCTGTTCTGTGACTCTTTGTAGTTTCTGAATATATATTCCCCCAGAACTCCCAGGAATACAAGTTGTACAGATCCCAGAAAAAAGATGCTGAGCAAAACGGATGACCATCCGGGTTCTGCAAATCCGGCAATTCCGGCTATGATAACATAGGCTCCGGCCGCCATAAATAACGCGGTGCCGATGGCTCCCATTACGAGGCAGAACCGTATAGGGAAGCCCGAAAATGAAAAAATGGCATCAGTGGCCAGAAAAAACAATTTCCGGAGGCTCATTTTAGGCTTCCCTTTAAAGCGGTCGTCCCTTACGAAATCGACGGATCCCTGCCTGAAACCAATAAAAGTCCTCAATCCGGGAAGGTAGCGGACTTTTTCCTTCATGCTCAGGAGGGCATCGGCAGCATTCCTGTTCATCAATGAGAAATTGCCAAAGTTTTCGATGTTGGCAATATCGCCTATCCTGCTGAAGAGAAGATGAAACAGAAATGCCCCCAGGTTGCGACCCTTTTTACCCTTCCGTCCGGTCTTCCTTCCGCTGACTATATCATACCCTTCTTCTGTTATTTTAAGGTACATCTTACCAAGTAGCTCGGGAGGATCCTGCAGATCGCCGTCCATCATGGCAACGAGGTCTCCCCTTGCATGATCCAGTCCTGCGCTGTAGGCTGCCTGGTGGCCGAAGTTCTTTGAAAGGGATATTATCCTGATCTTCTTATGACGCTCCTGCCACCCGAGCAGCTTATCCAGGCTTAGATCAGTACTGCCGTCATCAACGAATATCACCTCATAGTCTGAAGCAAAGGATTCAATGGCTGATATGGTCCGTTTTACCAGCTCATCGATCAGTTTCTCTTCGTTGAAAATCGGTATAACCAGCGAAAGCATCAATATTATTTTTACTTAGTCGCCTCCAACCTTGCCAGGGCAAATTCTGCCTCACCCTGCAATTCTGCATTCCCGGCCAGATCCCTGATCGCGGAAACACAATAATCCGATCCCATCCAGCTGAGTTCACGGAGCAGTAGCTTTTTAGCCTCTACTGTTGTTTCCGGAGCCTTGAGGACCTTTACCATCATTTTTTCATAATTAAGCAGTGATTTCTCATCACCGCCTGCCTGGCGTATGTAATTCTGAAGAAGCGTAAAATATCTTGTGCTCTTCTGAATATCATAATTCCCAAGATTCTTCATTACCTCACCGGGCGTTGGCACCACTAATCCCGGCCGGAGTGACGCAGCTGCAGCGCTCGGAAAATCGAGCGGAACCGGTTGGGTTACATTGCCTGTAACAACCCATTCTGCGCCTCTCTGGAATGTGGTTATGAATCCTGTGCATTCGAGTGCCGGGCCGCCTCCGTCCTGCGGGTAGCCAAGTGTGGTGTGGAATATCTTTCCCTTCCCGTAGGCAATGACCATCAAAGCCGGTTCCTCCCTGCCGGAACCCTGGGCTCTTGGATCTGACCAGGCAGTTGCCAGAATATCCAGACTGATCGCAGGACCACGCATGGGGCCTGAGAGCATGTCGCTTCCATGAAGCCATCTGGCAGGCAGACCTGCAGTAACCGGATGATCAGTTATTTTATTTCTTATTTCAAATTCCTGGCTGGGGACGGCCGGAGCAGACAGTCTGGCGGTAGTATCGATAATCATTTCATTCCTTCTGAAATAAACATATGGTCCGGCACTCTGGTCACGGCCTTCGCCTCCTCCCAGACCGATCATCTGGTTATACTCCTTCCAGTCAGGGAATGCGTTGCCGGATTCGTTATATACAACCACTCCGCCTCCTTTATTAACATAATCGACGAAAGCGGTCTTAACATTTTCCGGCCACGGCTCACCATTGTAATCGAGAACCACAAGCCGGTATTTTGAGAATGCCGGATTAAAAGCTGACATCTCACCCCCTTTTTCAGGAGTTGACAATATCCTTGTGTTGAACAAGCCGGTCTGATCAAGCAGTTTCTTAAGGATAGCAGAGCTTGTCTGCCAGTCATGCTCAGCCTGTCCGGTAATAATAAGCGCCTTGTATTTTCCGGTGTCACTGCAGGTGGTAAAAAACGCAAATATTCCTGCAACTATCAGTAAAATAATATATTGTTTCTTCATCTCTTGCTTGTTTTAAACGGTTGGTAATGTCCATGGTTTCCGGTAAGGGCGGCTGAGCAGGCGGCTGGCTCTCGGGTTCCCGATAATCACTTCCTTTTCGGGATCCCATTTTATTGTTTCGCCTGTGGTCATCGCTATTTCACCCAGCAGTGCAACTGATATTGCACGGTATGCACCTTCAATTGGTGATATGGTTTCCCTGCCTGTACGGATGCAATCGATAAAGTTTTGCCAGTGATTCTCGCTTTTGTACAGCTTAATTTCATTCTCACCGATAACTTCTTCAAGGATACCGGGGTCGGAGGCTGTAAGCTGGTTCCCGCGGTTGGTGTGGACCCAGCCAAGCTCACCATACCATGTCGTGCCCATTCCATGGATAAGCCTTGATGAATTGGCAACCCGCATTTCAATACCGTTGGCATATTTGCAGATAAAATCATATTCCACCGGTGCATTAAAGATTCCATCAACAGGGTAAACACCTGTTCCGCTAATCTCAACAGGACCGGTATTCTCCAGCCCGGCTCCCCAGTTAGCGATGTCGATGTGATGTCCTGCCCAGTCGGTGAGCTGACCGCCTGAATAATCGAGTATCCACCGCCAGTCCCAGTGGGCCACACCCCGGTATGGTACTTCCAGGGCCGGGCCAAGCCACATGTCCCAGTCAAGTTCCGGAGGAACATCCTTCACGGGAGGAGTGCCGATACCCCTTCCTCCATCCGGAAGGCCAACCTCTATATGACTTATCTTGCCTACCCTTCCATTGATTGCCAGTTCTGCACCGCGGTGGAAATTCGGGAGGGAGCGCTGCCAACTCCCTGTCTGCCATATAGTGTTGTTCTTCCTGCATGCTTTCACTATGGTCTGTCCGTCTGCAATTGTGCGGCTGATCGGTTTTTCACCATAAACAGCCACTTTTTTGTTTATTGTTTCTGTATATATTATCCCGTGCCAGTGATCGGGCAAGGCTATTGAGACGGCATCCAGCTTCTCTTTCTCGAGGAACTCACGGTAATCCATGTAAGTGCGGCAGTCATTGTTCTTGTTGGCTCCGTCAACAGTCTCCCTGGCTTTCGAAAGACGGAGGGCATCAACGTCACAAACAGCAACAAACTGCAGCTGGTCACCCAGTCGCAAAAAATCTCTCATGTTGCTCATTCCCTGCGATCCCGTGCCAATGGCACCAATAATAATCCTGTCGCTCGGGGCAAGCTTCCCTCCCATCCCAAAGACTGAGGAAGGAACGATCTGAGGGAGCACAAAAGCTCCGGCAACAGCAGTTGCAGAGCGCTTTACGAATGCTCTTCTTGAGGTTTTTCTTAACATATCGGATAAATTTGGTTGATTGTAAATACTGTATTTTGTCTGAATCAGATAGCCACAGGTGTTCCCGGTATTGGTGTTTCAAAGACCATATCGACCGGACCGAACTCAATAACTTCAGGACCAAGGTCCATGTCCGATCTGAGGATTTCATCCCAGGTGATAAGCCTGCCCGTGTAGGCCGCCGTCCTGCCCATAATAGCGGTCAGCGTCGAGTACGCAGTCTGCTCCGCCTCATTGACATAATCGCCTGTCCTGATCGCATGCACCAGATGCATGTGCTCCTGGACATAGGGTGGTATCTTAAGAGTAGTCATAGGATTGCCGTACTCGTCACCCGGGTACTCAAACTTCCATTTAACATTTCCTTTCAGGTCCCAGATAGTGTTCTCGCAGTTGGTGTAACCCTCCGTACCCATTATTATCTCTCCCGTACCGTTCGCACAGCTGTCTATCTGGCGGCACATGCTGTGTGAGCTTACCCCGTTCCCGTAATCAAAATCAATGCTGAAAAAATCATACTGGTCGCCCGTAACCCTCCGGTGACGCCCTCCGTAGCCGATTGCCTTCTCCGGGACCCTGCCAATGAACCAGTTCACAACATCTATGTTATGTACATGGGTGTCAAGTATATGATCCCCGCATAGCCAGCAGAAATTGTTCCAGTTGCGTATCATATATTCCATATCGTCCCAGCCCTTCTCACGCAGGCGGAACCATACATGATCCTGGTTCCAGTAGGCCTTCGCTGAGGTGATAGTACCTATAGCTCCGGAGGCTACCTGCCTGTAGGTCTCTATATAATCCTCCTGATGACGCCGCTGGGTGCCTGTAACAACACAAAGTCCTATCGCCTGAGCCTTCCGGGCAGTCGTTATAACCGACCGTATACCCACCGGATCGACCGCCACGGGCTTTTCCATGAATACATGCTTGTTGTTAATGACCGCCTCAAGAAAATGATCGGGACGGAACTGAGGCGGTGTCGCCAGCAATACTACATCTACGTCAGTCATCGCCATCAGCTTCTTGTAGCCGTCAAACCCCGTGAAGCAGTTCTCCTCGGGGATTGGAAGATCAAACGAGGCAAAACGCTCCCTGCAGGCATCGATCTTGTCCTGGAAAACATCGGCAAGGGCTATAATCTCAAGATCGGGGCCCGCACTGATGAAATTGATCGCGGCTCCCGTGCCTCTTGCTCCCGCTCCTACAAGACCTGCCCTGAGTTTACGGCCTCTGGGCGCACCCCGAAGTATCGGCGGCAGTCCAAGCTCCTTCGGATCAGGCAGTTTCCTCCCGCATGACGCCACCAGGGCCCCTGCACCTGCCAGTCCTATGCCCGTCAGTGCCGCCCTCCCTATGAATTTCCTCCTGTCAATACTGTGCATAATACTATTATGTTTTGTGTTTTTATATCTTACTCTTTTATCTCTACGCTTTACGCTTTCCGCTCATCGCTCACTCTGCTTCGCACACTACCCT
>JAHYJA010000173.1 GCA_019429325.1 Bacteroidales bacterium | reverse complement strand
AGGACTAACAGACTCTACAGGCAGAAAGACGGGAAGGCCGGTATTCAAGGATAGTTCCCAGGAGTTTGAAGTTGATGAGCTTCTGTATAATTTTAAAACCAAAAAAGCTATTGCAAAAAATATTGTCACACAGCAGGATGAAGGATATATCAGAAGCCAGACAACGAAGCTTTTAGAGGATGGAACGTCGAATATTGCAGGGAGCACTTATTCGACCTGTGATGCTGAGACCCCGCATTTCTACATTAACCTGCCCAAAGCGAAGGTATATCCGGGCAAGAAGATAATTTCCGGACCCGGCCAGCTTGTACTTGAAGGCATTCCGTTACCGGTTGCCATCCCCTTCGGATTCTTTCCGATACAGACCAAAACAGCTGCATCCGGAATACTGATGCCGAGGTTCGGGCAGGAACAGCAGCGGGGATACAACCTTACTGACGGAGGCTATTACTTCGCTCTGAGCGAATATTTTGACCTTTCTCTGAAGGGTAATATATATACAAACGGTACATGGATGTTAACCGCAAACACAAACTACAACAAGCTCTACAAATACAGCGGCAATTTCACCTTCAGTTATGCCAATAATATTTCAGGGAACAAAGGTCTTCCTGATTACCGCAAAACAAAGAACTACCGCCTGGGGTGGACATATAATCAAAGCCCGAAAGCGAGCCTGGGTTCGAGGTTCTCGGCAAGTGTAAATATGAGTTCCAGCGGTTTTGACCGCACCAACAGCTACGTTGTCACCGAACACGTCACAACCCAGCGACAGTCGAGCGTAAGCTATTCGAAAAACTGGGAGGGCACCCCCTTCAACCTCTCAGCCAGCATGAACCACAGCCAGAATGTAAGCAACAAGCGTGTGGCGCTCAATTTGCCGAAATTAAGCTTTAATGCCGCCAGGATCTATCCGTTCAAAGGGAGGAGAGTGGCAGGGACGGGGAAATGGTATCAGGAACTGCAGTTTCAATACTCTGCAGCGCTTGACAACCAGATTAATACATATGACTCTCTTCTTTTTACCAACCGCGTATGGAATAGCATGAGAAATGGTTTCAAGCACGATGCCCCGCTAAGTATCCAGTTTCGGCCTTTCAGGAATTTTTCAATTTCCCCGCAGGTAAGCTATTCAGGAGTGCTGTATGCACAGAAAATAAATAAAACATGGGATCCGCTCTATTTCAACGAAGAAATTAACAGAACAGTTCCGACTGTGGTCATCGACACAATCCGCGGATTATTCTACGGGCATTCCATCAGGCCATCAATAAGCGCAGGCTACAACCCTTCGATCTTCGGGACATTCACATTTACAAATCCTGATGCCCGGGTTCAGGCAATCCGTCATGTGATGAAGCCGTCGGTAAGCTTCAGTTATATCCCCATGGTGAAGGGGCTCAGCACTGACATGTACCGGAAGGTTCAGGTTGACACTACAGGCAGAACGGCTGAATACTCAATCTTTGAGGGAGGCATATTCGGTACCCCTTCACTTTCGACACGCAGCGGTGCCGTGTCGTTCAGCCTGACCAACATAATTGAGGCAAAGGTGTTTTCGAAAGACGACACCACAGGTAAAGCGAGGAAGGTCAAGATCATAGATAACCTGGGGATTGCCACTTCATATAACATATTTGCCGATTCGATGAGATGGAATCCCGTCACGCTGGTAATGAGAACAACCATAATGAATAACTTCAATGTATCGGCCAACAGCAGTTTCTCATTGTATGCTCTCGACGCAAATGGAAGGCAGACCGGCACCTTCTATTTTACACAGACCAATAAACTTATGAGGTTGAATAATTTTTCCGTCAGCCTCGATTTTAATCTGGCAGAGCTGTTCAGGCAAAAGGAGAGCAGTGGCAGTGCCGGCAGTGCCATGTCTCAACGGCCTCCGGGACAGATCAGCCAGGACTCCGGAAGGGAACAGGGTCCGGGAGAACCTTCAGGACACGGGACATCCGGAATATTGACGGATGAATATGGTTATTCAGTATTTGATGTGCCGTGGACGCTCAGCGCAAGATATAACCTCAGTTACACCAAATCCGGGTTTCAGACAGGAATATCACAAACTCTCTCTTTTAACGGAACCCTTTCGCTTACAAAAAAGATGTCGGTTGTGTACACCAGCGGATATGATTTCAGAATGAAGGAGATTACCATGACACAGATAGGCATCACCCGCGACCTGCATTGCTGGGATATGAGCTTTAACTGGGTACCCAACGGTTCGATGAAGATGTGGAATTTTACAATCAAGGTAAAGGCTGCAATCCTGTCGGACCTGAAATACCAGCGCCGGAAAGATTTTAATGATCAATTCTAATAAAAACCGTATTTTATGAAGAGAATTATTCACACACCCAAGGCTCCGGCCGCAGGCGGACCCTACAGCCAGGCTGTCGAGATGAACGGAACACTTTTTGTTTCGGGTCAGATTGCTATTGATCCGGCGACCGGTAAGTTGATTGATGGCGACATAACTGCCCAGACCGATCAGGTTTTGAGGAATATAAGTGCCATTCTGGATGAAGCCGGATACAGCTTTGTCGAAGTTGTCAAATCGACATGTTACCTGAGTGATATAGCTGATTTCCAGGCTATGAACGCAGTCTATGCCAGATACTATTTCGAAAATCAGCCCGCACGGGCGGCTTTTGCTGTAAAACAGCTGCCGATGGGTGCACTGATTGAAATCGAAACTGTTGCAATGAAATAAGGGGAAACAGAAACGCTATTCTGCAACTATTTCAAAATCAATTTCTACCCTGACATCCCTGTGCAGGCGTATGAATGCTTTGTATTTTCCGACCTCTTTGATCTGGTCCTCGGGAAGAGTAATGTTTTTACGGTCGATATCAAAACCTTTTTCCCTGAGTGATTCGGCAAGCTGAATAGTGTTAACTGAACCAAAGATCTTTCCGGAGGAACTTGTTTTTGCACCTACTACAATTTTAACGTCGGTCAGCTTATCTGCCACCTCCTGGGCTGCAGCCCTGATCTTCTCCTCTTTGTGCGCCCTCTGCCTGAGGTTCTCGGAATGCATCTTTTTGGCTGATGGTGTTGCAGCTACGGCATATCCCCTTGGGATGAGATAATTCCTGCCATAACCATCCTTTACATTGACGATGTCGTCCTTATGTCCGAGCCTGGTAATATCCTGCAATAAAATAATTTCCATATCAGATTCTGCTTATTTTAAAAGGTCAGTAACATAAGGAAGCAGAGCAAGATGACGAGCCCTCTTGACTGCTGTAGCAACTTTACGCTGATACTTCAGGGAAGTTCCGGTAAGCCTTCGTGGAAGTATTTTCCCCTGGTCATTAAGGAACTTTTTGAGGAACTCGGGGTCCTTGTAATCGATATAGCGTATCCTGTTCTTTTTGAACCGGCAATATTTCTTTTTCTTAACCTCTACTGTGGGAGGAGTCAAATACCTGATTTCTGATTCGTTCTGTGCCATTTCTTATTCCTCCTTCAGTTTACCTGATTCTTTTTGCCTGCGCTTCTTTTCAGCGTATTCGACAGCAAATTTTTCCATCTTAAATGTTAAAAACCTGATTATCCTTTCGTCCCTGCGATACTGGACTTCAAGTTTTTCTATCAGATCGCCCTGGCCTTTGAACTCGATCAGATAATAGAAGCCTGTTGACTTCTTCTGAATCGGATAGGCCAGCTTCTTCAGACCCCAGTTCTCTTCATGAACGATCTCACCATCGTTGTCGGTGATGACCTTCTTGAACTTATGAACCGCTTCCTTCATCTGGTTCTCAGACAAAACGGGAGTTGCAATGAAAACGGTTTCGTACTGATTCAACATAGTAATTAATAGTTTTTTAAGTATTATTTCGGCTCGCAAAAGTACAATTATTTTGATTTAAACAAAAATTAAATTGCCTAAAAATCCGGAATTGTAAAATATTACAGTAATTATAGCGATCCGGATTTCTTTATTTTTCGCTTCAGCTTCTGTGAAAGAGGCTTTTTAGTTATATTTGTGAACGTCGTTCTTAAATAATGAAGTCACTGTTCTCATGGAAAATTTCATAGTTTCAGCAAGGAAATACCGTCCGTCGACATTCGATATGGTAGTGGGACAGGATTCTACAACCAACACGCTGAAAAGTGCCATCCGAAACAGACACCTTTCTCAGGCCTATCTTTTCTGCGGACCCCGGGGGGTGGGCAAGACCACATGTGCAAGGATTCTCGCGAAGACCATTAACTGCAGTAATCTGACAGATAATACCGAAGCCTGCGACAGTTGCGAATCGTGCCTTTCGTTCAATTCCATGAGATCATTCAACATCCATGAACTCGATGCTGCCTCGAACAATTCGGTTACCGACATCCGTAATCTTACCGATCAGGTGAGAATACCACCCCAGGTCGGGAAATACAGTGTGTATATTATTGACGAGGTTCACATGCTATCTTCTTCAGCGTTCAACGCTTTCCTGAAAACGCTCGAAGAGCCGCCTCCGCATGCAATTTTCATCCTTGCCACGACTGAGAAGCATAAAATAATCCCTACAATTCTATCGCGTTGCCAGATATTCGATTTTAACCGGATCAGGATCGAAGATATTATGGGGCGTCTGGTTTATGTAGCAAAAAATGAAGGTGTTACGGCTGAAGAGGAGGCTCTTCATATTATTGCTCAGAAAGCTGACGGAGCCCTTAGGGATGCCCTTTCAATCTTTGATCAGATAGTAAGCCTGAGCGGAAAGAAGATAAGATATTCCGATGTTATTGAGAACCTTAACGTACTCGATTACGAGTATTATTTCAGATGCATTGAATGTGCACTTAATGGTGATATCTCCTCCATGCTGCTTATCTATAATGAGATACTGCAGAAAGGCTTCGACGGGCATAATTTCATTTCGGGACTTAACAGTCATATGCGCAACCTGCTCGTAAGTAAGGACGAAGTAACCTTACAGCTTCTTGAAGCAACACCTGCCGTGAAGCAGAGATACCTGAAACAGTCGGCTGTCAGTCCGGCACAGTTTCTTATAAAAGCGCTTGATCTGGGCAATAATTGCGACCTTGCATACAAATCGAGCAAGAACCAGCGGCTTCATGTGGAGCTGGCGCTGATCCGTCTCTGCATGATAAAGGATGAAACTGAGGGGGGGATCGAAAAAAAAAAGCCGGATAACAAAGGGATAAAGCTGACTGATGAGGATCTCCCTCTGCCTGCAAAGTCGGAAATAATCCGTAAGTCGGAGGAAAAGGCTGAGAAACATTTTAAAACTGATGCTACGCCCCGAGGCAGACAGTTACCCCACACGGAAAAGCCCCTTAAAAGCTTTTCAATAAAGGATATCATTTCAGAGAACAAGCCTGAGGCTGAAGCGAATGCTGAAACTTTATCAGAAACAAGTGCTTCTGCCCCGACCGGCCCAAGGGTTATGATTACACCTGAATTATTTGCGGAAGCATGGACAGAATTTACGAGTCAGCTCAAAGGCGAAGGGACAAGAATCATTAGCATGTTCAAAACAATGAGGCCGGAACTTGAAAATAATCAGACAATAAAGATCCATCTTACGAACGCGGCACAGAAGGATCTCTTTGTTCAGAACTACAAAAGCCGGCTTTCAGGTTTTCTGGATAGTAAATTTTATATGGATGAGGTTGATTTAGAGACAATTGTTGACGTCTCGGGTTCAAATGAGATCCTCTATTCCGACGAGCAGAAATATAATTACCTGGCATCAAAATATCCAATGCTTAAGGAATTCAGGAAAACCTTTAACCTCGACATCACCTGATCCCGGAGGCTGCACATCATATTTAAAGGGTGAAAAGAAAGCGGAACATCAGCGACATTTCCGGCACTTCTGATCTTGAGGCTCTCGGTATCCTGGCCTGCGGGACAGCCCACGACTTTAATAATATTCTCGCCATCATCTCGGGCTATGCTGAGATGCTTATGGAGGACCTTCCTGAAGGGTCTCCCTCTTCAGAAAAGGCTCAGGCTATTCTTAATGCAATCAACAGAGGCAGATCACTTACTGAACAGATCTTTCTGCTCAGCAGGCAGGGTGAGATCAGGAAGGAAAATACCAATATTGCTTTGATCCTCAGGGAGAGTGCAGACTTTGCAAGGACCGGATCGCCGCAAGGGATAACAGTCAGGGCCCGGATAAACAGAGAAAATGTGATGGTTTTTGCTGATGCCACTCAGCTTTTCAGAATGTTCTTTAACATCATTGCCAACTCTTTCCAGGCAATGGAAGAAAAAGGGGGGGCTCTGACGGTTACTCTTTCAGTTGTCAGTGGAGCACG
>JAHYJA010000172.1 GCA_019429325.1 Bacteroidales bacterium | reverse complement strand
GGAAATACGGGACTTTTGATATCAGAGAAATAAAAAACTTAAGAGGATAAATGATGAACCCGCTGATACCATTATTTGTTGCTGTGCCGCTTGCCGGAGCTTTCCTCATTATGATCCTCGGAAGGTTTATAAAGCATTTTGACAGGTTTGCTGCCTCTTTGGTCCTTTTATTTCTGGTAATCATAAGCCTGCATGCCATTGTTTCATCCGGAGGATCCTCTTCCGTTTACAAGGTCGGGGGTTGGGAAGCTGTCAACAGGATACCTATAGGGATATATATGGTTATGGACGGGTTTTCCGTGATTGTCCTGTGCATAGTTAATCTTATCGGATTCATGTCGGTCATCTACTCAATATCCTATATAAGCAGGTATACTTCCGAAAACTTTTTTTACTCGCTGTTCTGCCTCATGGTGGCCGGGATGAACGGAGTGGTACTGAGTGGTGATCTCTTCAATATTTTCGTGTTTCTGGAGATTTCGGCAATTTCATCATACGCCCTGGTAGCCTTCGGAGTGGAGAAGGATGAGCTTGAAGCTACCTTTAAATACCAGGTTCTGGGCGGAGTGGCCTCCTTCCTGATTCTTTTCGGGATTGGATTTATCTACTGGAAAACCAGGACACTCAATATTGCGGATGTCAGGACGGTTTTCAGTACGGGTTACGACAGGAGCTATTACCTTCTTGTTCAGATACTTCTTCTTAGCGGCTTTGGACTGAAGGCAGCCATTATTCCTTTTCATGCCTGGCTGCCCGACGCGCATTCATCAGCCCCCTCTCCTATCTCGGCGATGTTGTCCGGGGTGCTGATCAAGGCAATTGGTATCTACGTCATTGTCAGGCTCTTTTTCAACATGTTCGTTATCAGTGAGGGAATGGCCGTGCTTATAACCACACTCGGTACATTGTCGATGTTCATAGGGGTCTTCCTGGCCGTCGGACAATGGGATATTAAAAGGCTTCTGGCATATCACAGTATAAGCCAGATGGGGTATGTTGTATTATCGGCCGGAATAGCGATGATCCTTATTTCAAGAGGTATCAGGTATGAAGTTGCAGCTCTGGCACTGGCTGGCTCCATTTTCCATCTTATCAACCACGCAGCTTTCAAGAGTCTGCTCTTTCTTAATGCAGGGGCTATTGAATACGCGACCGGCACACGCGACCTTAAAGAGATGGGGGGCCTGGCAAAAACGATGCCTGTCACCGCGGGCACCTCTTTCGCAGCATCCCTGTCGATCTCCGGCATCCCGCCGTTCAACGGGTTCTTCAGCAAGCTCATCATCATAATAGCTGCTGTTATGGGCCGTTTCTACCTTCTTGCGGCTCTTGCCGCGCTTGTGAGCATTATTACGCTGGCTTCATTCCTGAAATTCCAGCGATATGCCTTTTATAATCAGGATCCTGACAGGAAAAAGACAAAGGTTAAAGAGGTTCCTTTCCCAATGCTGTTCAGCATGATTATCCTTAGTGTGATCTGTCTGCTCCTCAGTCTTCTGGTCATTCCCGGGATCAGGGAGATGATCCTCACTCCTGCCACTGACATTCTCATGGATCCTTCAGGATATACTTCCCAAATAACAGGAACATAAGATGAGGTACATAGCTATTTTCATACTCGCTCTGATCTTCTGGTTATTGATAACCTTCAGGTTCACCGTTCCCAACCTGATCGCCGGAACTCTGGCTGCACTTATCTGCTCCGCCATCTTTGCCAGGTATTATTTTCACAATGTGTATAAGTTCCTTCAGCCTTACAGGTATGTATGGTTTTGCGTATACCTGTTCTTCTTCGTATGGGCCTGCATAAGAGCCAACTTTGATGTGGCATACAGGGTCCTGCACCCGCGCATGCCGATCAAACCAGGTATTGTGAGAGTAAAAACAACCCTCAGGTCAGAATTTGCCAGGACACTGCTTGCCAACTCGATCACCATGACTCCCGGCACCATAACCGTCGATATTCTCGGTGATGACTTCTACGTTCACTGGATTTACGTGAAGTCTGAAGATCCTGAAGTTTACACGAAAATGATTACAGGGAAATTTGAAAAATATATTAAACGATTTGCAGAATGACTGATTTACTTTCCATACTGCTTTATTTACAGATTGCCCTAAGTGTTGCATGCCTGTACAGGATCATCCGGGGTCCGACAATTCCTGACAGGATGGTGGGGATTGACATATTCGGGATCCTCGTTGTAGGGATCTGTGCAATAATCTCAATACAGACTGAGAAATCATTTATTCTCGATATAGGAATAGCGTGGATAATTCTGAGTTTTATCGGGACACTGACACTGGCTAAATACCTTAGCGGGAAAAAACTTAATGAATAATATGATCACTATCATTTTAATATGCATCGGCGTCCTGTTCAATATTTTCGGATGTGTCGGACTGATCCGTCTGCCTGACGTGTACAACAGGCTTCAGGCGGCGACGAAGTGTGTTACCCTGGGCTGTTGCAGTATTCTGCTCGGTGTTGTATTCCATTTTGGACTGAGCGATGCCGGATTTAAGGCATTGTTTGCAATACCCATTCTCTTTTTCAGCGCTACGGTTGCCGCGCACGCTCTCATAAGGGGAGCCTACCATTTCGGTACCAGGCTGGGAGAGAAGAGTGTAAAAGATGATTATAAGGAGGTCGTGAAATGAAGTATCCAAAACTGAGAGAACTTAAGGAGGCGGTTATATCACTTGTCACTCCGGCTTACACTTCGAAATTTCCTGCCGAACCGCATGTGCCGTTTGAGAGATTCAGGGGGAAGCCCGTAGTTGACGATGCCAACTGTGTGGGGTGTGAGACGTGTGCAAACGTTTGTCCGCCGTGCGCAATAACCAATACCGACGACAAGGACAAAGGCATCAGGATCATCAGAAGAGACTATGGCAAGTGTATTTTCTGCGGGCAATGCGAGGAGCATTGCATCACCCAAAAAGGCGTTAAATTGTCTGATAAGATCTATGAAATGGCAGTGTTCGACAGGGAGAAGAGTGTTGAGTATCAGGAAAAGGAACTCCTGATCTGTGAAAGCTGCAATGCTGTCATTACAACAAAGGAGCACCTGCTGTTCATGCACAGGAAACTGGGACCGAAAGCCTTCTCCTCGATAATAAACCTCAATATCCTGAACCAGAAGCTCAGACTGGAGGAGGGACAGGATGTAAGTGTCGGCATTAAAGACAAGCTTCAGAGAAAAGATATGTTCAACATAGTCTGCCCCAACTGCCTGCGGCAGATACAGATAAAATATATATTCAAAGGTGCCTGAGAGTCTTGATGATCTGTTATCGGGGAATGACAGGGAGATCCTCTTTGTGGGCATTGGGAATGTCCTGAGGCAGGATGATGGCGCAGGTGTATATATAAGCAGAGGTATAAATAACAGAAGAAATATTTCATCCCTGACCGTTGAGGTAAGCATTGAAAACTACATAGGAAAAATAAACAGCCTTGGTCCTGACATCCTGGTTCTTATTGATTGTGCCGATCTAAATTCTGCACCAGGAACGACAAGACTACTCCATATAAGTGAGACAGAGGATCTGACCTTTAACACACACAATATTTCACTGGGAAAGATTTCAGAGTTTTTTGCTATGCCTGTTTTTATTCTGGGTATTCAGCCGGAAAAAATTGATTTTGGAGAAAATTTATCGTATATTGTAAAGGATCAAGCAGACAAGATAATTAACCTAATTAACCGACAGGAGGGACTTTATGGCAAGTGAATATTTATGTAAAGTTTGCAGGGGGCATCTGAACGTCAAGACCTCGATAATCCTTGCAGCCCAGAAAGTGAACAGTTCCAAGAGAGGATTGGTTTACCTCAATCCTGAGATAGGGAACTACACGATCACAACACATCCCACTTTTCAGATTAAGGAAGGTGAAGAATACATCTATACCTGTCCGATCTGCGCCGCACAGCTGAACAGCAGAAAATACTATCACCTGGTCAGGATCATCATGATTGATGAGGACAAGAAGGAGTATAATATCTACTTTTCAGATATCGCGGGGGAGAAATGCACCTACAAGATCAGGGGAACCAGGCTTGAAATGGCACAAGGTCCTGACGCACAGAGGTATGACAGATATTTTGAAGTTCCTGAGGAGGACAGGAAATATCTTTAGCCTCCTTTCATTCTGCCATTTAATATTTATATTTGCTGCCATTATCATTATAATGCTCTAAATATTTATTTTATGGACTGTGATACCAGCAAGATGGCAGCAGACAATATCCGCATACTGGCCATGGCCATGGTTGAGAAGGCCAGATCGGGTCATCCCGGCGGCGCAATGGGTGGTGCGGATTTTATTCATGTCCTATTCTCTGAATTCCTGAACTTCGATCCCGGTGATCCTGCCTGGATCAACCGCGACAGGTTTTACCTGGATCCCGGGCATATGTCCCCGATGCTCTATTCGGTCCTCACTTTAACAGGCCATTTTTCGACTGAGGACCTGAAGAATTTCAGGCAATGGGGCAGTTCAACCCCGGGTCATCCGGAGCTTGACATCACCAGGGGAATCGAAAACACTTCGGGGCCTCTCGGCCAGGGTCATACCATAGCTGTGGGAGCAGCAATCGCAGAAAGATTCCTGGCAGCCAGATTCGGAGAATTGTTCTCACATAAAACCTTTACCTTCATTTCTGACGGAGGAGTGCAGGAAGAGATATCCCAGGGAGCGGGACGTATTGCCGGATATCTCGGATTAAGCAATCTCATAATGTTTTACGATTCAAATGATATTCAGCTCTCCACAGAAACCAGCGCGGTTACAAGAGAAAACACTGCAATGAAATATGCTTCGTGGGGCTGGAGGGTAATCGAAATCGACGGCAATGATCAGTATCAGATAAGGAGCGCCCTCAGGAAAGCGGTCCGGGAAAAGAGAAAGCCTGTCATAATTATCGGTAAAACAATTATGGGCAAAGGTCTGGTAGATGATGAGGGAAGAAGCTTTGAGCGGAAATCTTCAACTCATGGGATGCCGGTAAGTGAAGCAGGTAGTTCATACGAAAAATCTGTTGTGAATCTGGGCGGAGACCCGTCTGACCATTTCCGTGTCTTCGATGGTGTGAAGGAACTTTACGGCAAATTTCTCGTCCGCAAGACAAGGAAAGCAGCAGAATGGAAGCAGAAGAAGCGGGAATGGGATGCCCAAAACCCCGAAGCCTCAGAAAAGCTCCGTGCATTTTATTCAGGAGAGATCCCGGATATTGATTTCAGTTCAGTGGTACACAAAGAGGGTATCGCTACAAGGGCCGCATCAGCGGGCATCTTATCCCTTTTCGCGAAAAAAATTGAGAACATGATTGTTGCTTCGGCCGATCTGGCCAACTCAGACAAAACTGATGGATTCCTGAAAAATTCAAAACCCTTTAAGAATTGTGATTTCTCCGGGGCTTTTCTGCATGCAGGTGTATCAGAACTTACAATGGCAGCAATCATGAATGGGGTCGCCCTGCACGGGGGCGTGATTCCAGCCTGCGGCACCTTTTTTGTTTTCTCAGACTATATGAAGCCGGCGGTACGGCTTGCATGCCTCATGGGACTGCCGGTGAAATACATCTGGACCCACGATGCTTTCCGTGTCGGAGAGGATGGTCCGACCCATCAGCCGGTGGAGCAGGAGGCCCAGATAAGACTTATGGAACAGCTAAGGAACCATCGTGGTGAAAACAGCATGCTGGTCCTTCGTCCCGCCGATTCAGCGGAAACAACCGTGGCATGGAAGCTGGCACTTGAAAACAAAAGAACACCTACTGCGCTGATCCTTTCCAGGCAAAACATCAGGGATCTGCCGTCGGACAGCGGAAACAGGTATGAAGATGCCCTTAAATCAAAATATGGAGCTTATATCGTCCAGGAGTGCGAGGGCAAACCAGATATAGTCCTTGTCGCCAGCGGCTCAGAAGTCTCAACCCTCGTGGAAGGGGCACTGCTTCTGAAAAAAGAGGGGCTCAAAATAAGGATAGTATCCGCTCCCTCCGAAGGACTCTTTATGAACCAGCCCCCGGAGTACAGAAAATCAATTATCCCTGAACAAACACCTGTTTTCGGACTGACGGCAGGATTGCCTGTAACACTTAGAGGACTGGCGGGTCAGAAAGGTATGATCTGGGGAGTTAACAGTTTTGGTTATTCCGCTCCATACAAGGTCCTCGATGAAAAACTCGGATTCACTGCAGAGAATGTTTATCGCCAGGTTTTAGACTATCTGGCTCATTATAATGGGTAAACATTATGTTCATTCGTTTA
>JAHYJA010000171.1 GCA_019429325.1 Bacteroidales bacterium | reverse complement strand
AGGCAAGACCCCCCGCCCTGCTGACGCAGGGCACCCCCCTGAACAGGGGGGTAAATTCTCTACGGCTATTACAAATTGTCTTAAGTCCAGAGTATTACCCCCCTTTCAGGGGGGGCAGGGGGGGTGCCGGCCACATTACAACACCCCGATCGGAAACCTCTTCCGGATTGTCGTCAGGCAAGACCCCCCGCCCTGCTGACGCAGGGCACCCCCCTGAACAGGGGGGTAAATTCTCTACGGCTATTACAAATTGTCTTAAGTCCAGAGTATTACCCCCCTTTCAGGGGGGGCAGGGGGGGTGCTGAGGTATTACTACACCAGATGAATAACGCACCCAGTACCCGGTACCTTATTTAACATCCCATCCGGCATTTTTTCAGGCTGAAAAGTATTACCTTTGCATTTTGTTTTCAATACGCGATACTTTATGAGAAAGTCACCGAAAAAGACAGTCATTACATCATTGATCATAGTTAAACTGTTAGTTATTATTTATCTTATTTCACCCGGACTGAAGGGGTTTGGTGAACCACTGCCGGACGAGCCGGTTCCGGAGCTGCCCCCTTCCAACAAGGCCTACCGTCTGCCCGATGAGGTCATCTTTGCAGGAGAGAGAGTCCCCCTGGAATATTTCGATACCAGGGAAAGTCTTGACAGGGAAATACTTATAAGTGCTTACCGCCACTCTTCCACTATCCTGATAATTAAAAGAGCCAACAGATATTTTCCGCTCATTGAGAAGATACTTGAGAAGAACGGAGTACCTGATGATCTCAAGTACCTGGTTGCAGCCGAAAGCGAGTTCAGCAATGTGGTATCTCCAAGAGGAGCTGCCGGCTTCTGGCAGATAATGCCTGCTACGGGCAAGGAAGGGGGAATGGAGATCACTACAATTATTGACGAGCGTTACCATCTCGAGAAATCGACACAGTTTGCATGCGATTACCTGCTGAAATCATATGAGAGATATGGCAGCTGGGCCCTTGCCGCAGCATCATATAACGGAGGAAGAGCAGCCCTGGATGAACAGATAAGAATACAGAAGGAGAACAACTACTATGATCTTCTCCTTACCGAGGAGACTGCCAGATATGTCTTCAGAGCCATCGCCTATAAGCTTGTAATAACCGATCCCGCGCAATACGGATTCGATATCAGGGAGGACGAATTATATCCACCGCTGAACTATTATGAAGTCAGGGCTACAGCCGCGATAGACGATTTTGCCGATTTTGCGGCGAAGCACGGCACCAATTATAAATTATTGAAATTTTTAAACCCATGGCTCAGAAAGCCATCATTTGTACCTCGTCCCGGAAAAGAGTACCTGATAAAAATTCCGGTTGAGGGCGAGCGGATGACTGGCCGGAGAGAGGAAGATTTTTAATACCCGGAAGGCGCTGATCAGAAATGAACGACGGAATTGAGGTCCTTGGTGCAAGAGTCCACAACCTGAGAAATATCGATGTTACCGTTCCGCGCAATAAACTGGTAGTAATAACCGGTTTGAGCGGAAGCGGCAAATCATCGCTTGCCTTCGACACTATATACGCCGAGGGGCAGAGACGATATATGGAAACATTGTCTGCCTATGCCCGTCAGTTCCTGGGGGGAATGGAGCGGCCCGACGTTGATAAGATAACCGGACTGAGCCCGGTGATATCCATTGAGCAGAAATCCACCAATAAAAACCCGAGATCAACCGTCGGAACAATAACTGAGATCTATGACTTCCTGAGACTCCTGTATGCCCGGGCCGCGGATGCATACTCTTATGCATCGGGAGAAAAAATGGTTAAATATACTGATGACCAGATTCTTGAGCTTGTCAAAGATCGGTTTTCCAATAAAAAGGTTTATTTCCTCTCTCCCGTGATCAAGGGAAGGAAAGGGCACTACAAGGAGCTGTTTGAACAGCTGAGGAGGAAAGGATTCCTTCATGTCAGGATCGACGGGGAGATAAGGGAGCTGAGTCACGCCCTTAAACTCGACCGCTACAAGACCCACTATATTGAGCTTGTCATTGACAAATTCCGGGTGGGTGATGTATCTGACAAGCGCCTTCACGATTCTGTACTGTTCGCTCTTGACCAGGGCGATGGTGTGATGATGGTCCTTGATGCCGACAGCTTCGAGCCCCGTTATTTCAGCCGGCACCTGATGTGCCCCGTCACAGGGCTGTCCTATAACGAGCCGGCACCTCATACGTTTTCCTTTAACTCTCCTCAGGGCGCCTGTCCCCATTGCAACGGCCTGGGTGAGATATCAAGCATTGACCAGAGTAAGCTGATCCCCGATCCCGGCCTGAGCATCCGGAAGGGGGGTATCGAACCTCTGGGGAAATACCGTAATGTCTGGATCTTCTGGCAGATTGAAGCTATAGCCGAAAAGAACGGATTTACACTCGACACACCCATCAGGGAGATACCCGAAGAGGCGCTGAACAAGGTGCTTTACGGATCGGATGAAGTGCTCAAACTGTCGAATACTCCTCTCGGAATGACTTCCAACTATTTCCTGACCTTCGAAGGGGTGGTGAATTTCATCGGAAATACCGAACAGATAAACGGAAAAAAGAACGGCTACAGGATAAAGGACCAGTATGTGACATATAACGTCTGTCCCGAATGTAACGGATTGAGGCTTAAGAAAGAATCGCTTTACTTCAGGATAGCCGGCAGGAACATAGGAGAGCTGTCGTCGATGGATATCAGGGACCTCTCGGACTTTCTCGCGACCGTGGAGGAAGACATGACGGATAAGCAAAAGAAGATAAGTGCGGAGATCCTTAAGGAGATAAGGGACCGCCTTCAGTTCCTGCTTGAGGTGGGCCTCGAATATCTCTCGCTCAACCGGGGAGCCAGAACCCTATCGGGAGGAGAGAGCCAGAGGATCAGGCTCGCAACCCAGATCGGCTCGAAGCTCGTGAACGTCCTCTATATACTCGATGAACCAAGCATCGGCCTGCATCAGAGAGACAACAGGAGGTTGATAGATGCCCTGAAGCACCTGAGGGATTCAGGAAATTCGGTGATCGTCGTGGAGCACGACAAGGAGATGATCCTGTCGGCAGACCACATAATCGACATGGGCCCGGGTGCGGGACGCAACGGGGGACAGGTGGTTGCATCAGGCAGGCCGGAGGAGATCCGGAAGTTTGATACCTTAACTGCCTCATACCTGAATAACAGGAAAAGATTCAATATTCCCGCGATACGCAGAAAAGGGAACGGTACATACCTGACAATGACAGGAGCGTCCGGGCACAATCTGAATGAGGTGGACCTGATACTGCCGCTGGGGACATTCATCTGCGTGACGGGTGTGTCGGGCAGCGGGAAATCATCACTGATAAACCAGACGCTTCATCCTGCACTGGCGAGCCGTTTTCACAACTCGGGCAAGTCGTCGCTCCCTTTCAGGGATATCTCAGGGGCAGAGAACCTCGATAAGGTGATAGAGGTGAGCCAGTCGCCCATCGGGAAAACGCCCAGGTCAAACCCGGCCACCTATACCGGTGTTTTTACAGATATAAGAAAATTGTTCGAACAGACCACCGAAGCAAAGATACGCGGATTTTCTGCCGGACGATTCTCATTCAATGTAAAGGGCGGACGCTGTGAGGGATGTGAAGGCGCCGGTGTGAAAACCATCGAGATGAATTTCCTGCCGGATGTCTATGTTCATTGTACCGAATGCAACGGGAAACGTTATAACAGGGAGACCCTCGAGGTTAAGTACAAGGGCAGGTCAATAAGCGATGTTCTGGAGATGACCGTTAATATCGCCGTCGAATTTTTTGCCAACATACCCTCAATCCATCATAAAATAAAAACACTCCAGGATGTCGGGCTTGGCTATATAAGGCTGGGACAGCAGTCCACAACGCTCTCGGGAGGCGAGGCACAGAGGGTCAAACTGGCTACCGAACTTGCCAGGCGTGATACAGGGAAAACCCTCTATATCCTCGATGAGCCTACCACAGGATTGCATTTCGAAGATGTCAGAGTGCTGCTGGAGGTACTCAGCAAACTCGTTGACCGGGGAAACACTGTGGTCGTGATTGAACACAACATCGACGTGATCAAAATGGCGGACTATATCATCGATCTGGGTAAGGAGGGCGGCAAAGAGGGAGGTGACATAATCTTTTCGGGAACACCTGAGGATCTGGCCGGATGCAGTGAGAGCTATACAGGATTATTCCTTGGGCCGGAACTCAGGGCAACGGAATTTCAGTATATTTGAAAAATATAAATTATTGTTGATCAATATGGAGAAACCTGCTGATCTTATCAAGGACGCTTTTGAGCAGAAAACATGGAACGAGATACATATAACCGACTCATGGAGAGTTTTTAAAATACTTTCCGAACTGGTTGAAGGATTTGAAAAGCTTGCCCGTATAGGACCATGCGTTTCGATCTTTGGCTCGGCCAGAACACACCATAACGACAAATATTACAAGCTGGCCGAGGAAATTGCCTTTAAGCTGACACAGAATGGTTATGGCGTAATCACAGGCGGAGGTCCCGGGATTATGGAGGCGGCGAATAAGGGAGCGAAACGCGGCAAAGGCAAATCAGTAGGCATTAATATTGATCTCCCGTTTGAACAAAGGGCCAATCAGTTCATCGATTCAGACAAACTGATAACCTTCGATCATTTCTTCGTGAGGAAAGTGATGTTCATGAAGTATGCCCAGGGCTTCATAGTTCTGCCAGGGGGCTTCGGTACGTTTGACGAGCTGTTTGAGGCAATAACACTTATCCAGACCCGTAAGATCTGCAAGTTCCCGATTATACTGGCCGGCAGTAAATACTGGAAGGGTCTGGTTGATTGGATAAAATCCGAGATGCTCGCGGAAGAACACAACATCTCACCGGAGGATCTTGACCTGTTCACGGTGGTCGATACGGCCGACGAAGCTGTTGACAGCATTAAGGAGTTCTATTCAAGATACCTTCTCAGTCCCAACTTCTGATCCTATCTTTTTCTTGAGCGGTCCATCTCCCTGTCGGCATCGTGGCGCTTCAGGACCTGCCGCTTGTCGTACTCTTTCCTGCCCTTTGAGATGGCGATCTCGGCTTTTGCCAGTCCCCGATCGTTGATGAATACCTTTATTACAATGATGGTCAGTCCTGACTCTTTGACTTTGCGTTCAATTTTCTTCAGTTCCCGCGAAGTAAGGAGCAGTTTCCTTTCCCTGAAGGGATCGTGATTATTAAGGTTGCCCCACCAGTATTCGGCAATATTCATCCCCTTCAGGTAAAGCTCGCCGTCGCGGAATATGCAATATGAATCGGCCAGGGTGGCTTTCCCCAGCCTGACTGATTTGATTTCGGTGCCTGTAAGCTTGATGCCGGCAATATATTTCTCAAGGAACTCATAATCGTGTGAGGCCTTTTTGTTTCGTATGACCATATCGCCGGAACTGCCCTTCATAACATGCCTGTGTGCCCGCAAAATTAAGAAATTTATGGTAACTTGCTTTTTCTTCTGATTTTTAGGGCTATGGGAGCAGTATCAAAGAGTATCAGATACGATATGCTTGTGGTAACCGGGCCGACTGCATCGGGAAAGACGGCCCTGGCCGCGGCGCTTGCCGGCAGGCTTGGAGGGGAGGTGATAAGTGCAGACTCACGGCAGGTTTACAGGGGAATGGACCTGGGAACCGGGAAGGACTACAGCGATTATATTGTAAACGGACGAACCATCCAGTGCCATCTTACCGATATAGCTGAGCCGGGTTACAAGTACAGCGTCTACGAATATCAGAGAGATTTCCTGGAAGTATATAAATATCTGAAAGACAATAAAATCTTTCCCGTGGTGTGCGGAGGGTCCGGTATGTATATCGATAGTGTTGTTTCGGGATACAGGATGCTGGAGGTACCGGCAGATAATGCGCTCAGGGCTGAGCTTGAACAGAAGGACCCTGAAGAGCTGATCGCTATTCTGGCCTCGTTCAAAAAGCTTCATAACAGAAGTGATCTTGATTCAAAGATGAGGATGATCAGGGCCATCGAGATTGAAAAGTACCATAAGATGGCAGAAGCGAGCCTGCCGCAATTCCCGGAGCTTAATCCGCTGGTGACGGGTATTTTGTACGACAGGGATACCAGACGTGAGAGGATCAGTCTTCGGTTGAAGGAGCGTCTGGGCTCGGGAATGGTGGAAGAGGTGAGAGGCTTGCTTGAGCGGGGGATCCCTGCTGAAGCACTTATCTATTATGGTCTTGAGTATAAATACATTACGCTGTACGTTACCGGCAGGCTGACTTATGAGGAGATGGCAGGGGAACTGGAAACAGCCATACACAGGTATTCGAAGCGGCAAATGACCTGGTTCAGGGGGATGGAGCGCAGAGGTATCGCGATACACTGGATCGACGGTAACCTCCCTCTGGAAACAAAAATAAACTTAATACTTGAACTCCTTGCTAATCCCTGAGGGAAGACGGAAGACGGAAGACCGAAGACGGAAGGAAGAATTCTTGCCCTGCGCTCTGAGCCCTGCCCCCTGCTCCCTGCCCCCCCCCCCC
>JAHYJA010000170.1 GCA_019429325.1 Bacteroidales bacterium | reverse complement strand
AGGGAGGGAGGCGAATCGTTTTTTGCCATTTCGGCAGGAATGAACTCATAAAATATCCCGTAATCGAGCATAAGAAGCATGTCGTTACAAGCGGGATCGTCCTGTAATCCGAAAAACCCCTCCGAGGCATTATAGGTTTCCATATAATTCATGCGCTCGCTGCCGATCAGCTTCTTGAAGTTTTCGCGGTAAGGCTTAAAGCTGATCCCGCCGTGAAAAAAGACCTCAAGATTGGGCCACACATCAATAAGGCGCTCTTTTCCCGTGCTGGCGAGAATCTGTTTGATGAGAACGAGAAACCATGAGGGGACACCCGAGATATTCGTAACATTTGCATTGACAGCTGACCTGATTATCAGATTGAGTTTCTGTTCGAAATCCGGAAGCAATGCGATCTTTTTTACAGGGGTTCTGACAAGTTCGACCCACGCAGGGGCATTCTCTATCAGAATTGCCGAGAGGTCGCCGTAAAGTGAATTGTTGCTGTATTTGTTGACAGCGTGGCTCCCTCCGAGTACAAGTCCTTTTCCCGGAAAGATCCTGCTGGCAGGGTTGTTCATCATATATATAATGAGAGTATCCCTGGCTCCCCGGTAATGACAATCTTCCAGCGATTCACCGGTGACCGGGATGAATTTGCTTTTGGCTGATGTGGTTCCTGACGATTTTGCGAACCATCTGATCTGGCCGGGCCAGAGAAGGTCCGCTTCTCCTTCGCGCATCCTCTCCACATAAGGGATCAGATCCTCATAGTCCTGAACCGGTACTCTCGACTGATACTCCCTTGCTGAAGCAATCGATGCATAATCATACTTTCTTCCCCATTCAGTCCGGGCCGCTTTTGCCAGAAGATCCGTGAGAACCCTCTCCTGAACTTCTGCAGGATTCCTCCGGAAGAATTCAATGTTATTTATGCGGCTGGTATTAAGCCGGTTAACCAGAGATGGAATGATTGCCATTTAACGAGCTGCGTTTGAACCTTAAATATATGGAAAAATATCAGGCCTTCCCAGCGTGATTCAGCTGAAAATATCTCTCATTACTCCTATTGAATTGATTTTTTTGAGACCGGGAAGATGAAAGGAAAAATACCTGATTATCGTTTCGAGGGTTTCGTTTCTCTGTGCACCGGTCAGGCATATTCTTCCCGCTTCGTCGAAGGATGAGATGAAGAATGCCGCCAGAATATCCGATACCTCAGGACCGGCGTACTGACCGTGAACAGGAGGGACCCGGGCGAACCTGCCTTCCTGCATGTCAAAGTATTTATCTGACGGGTACTCTCTTCTTGCCGGCTCAAACCCGAGAAATCCTGCCAGGGATGAGAGGAATGCGATATGAAAATTTGGAACGCCTGTTGCGGTTCTGTCGAAATAAATGACAGATTCTTCGATATAATCAAACAAATCTGTATTTGCACTCTCCTCCCTCAGCACAGATGTAAGCACCTCGGCAAGGAAAATAGCGATACAGCTCTTACGTACATCTGAAAATATGCCGGCCGGAGCGTATGAAACAGAATACTCTTTCAAGGTCTGCATGCTCCTCGAGCCCTTGTTGTACATCACAAGATCGAGTACGAGCAGAGGCTGAAGGGGCACGTTCTGCCTGCCACTCTTTTTACTCCTTGTGCCTCTTACGAGAAACGACTGCCTGCCGTTTTTCCGGGTATACATCTGTGCCACAATACCCGAATCGGAGTATTTGATCTGATGCAGCACGATGCCCTTTGTCTTCTCGATCATTTCAGCAGGTCTTTTTCTTCAAAATTAACAGTATTGAGGATTTAAAACACACGGGTAACGAATTTCTTCGGTGCGGCCGGTCCTGAAGGAATGGAAATTCCTATATTTACCTGTCAATAAACAGCATCATGACCGGAACCAACAACGAAGAGCTCGTAAAGCGGATTGCCCGTCTTGCCCGGCAGAACCAGGAGCTTGAGGAACACCTTAAGAAGCTTGAGAAACTGAACGATAAGCTCACCAGGGAAAATGAAAGCCTGAAAAAACTTTATGAAAAGTCCTCCTCGCGCGATCTGAAAGAGGAAGGGGAGGGGGAAAGGAAGGACAGGACGCTCAGGTTCAACATGGCAACCCTTCTTTTTGCGGATATACATGGTTTTTCAAAGCTTGTTGAGAAGATGGACTCCACATCGGTAATGGATGAGCTCGATGAGATCCTGTTCGAGTTTGACTCGATAGTGGCGAAATACAAGATAGAAAAAATAAAAACCATCGGCGACACTTTTATGTGTGCCGGCGGCATACCTGTCAGAAATATAACCAACCCTGTCGATGTGGTGATGGCAGCTTTTGAAATGCGCAATTTTCTGGAAAGTTACGAGCTGAGTAAACGGGGGCCCGGTAAAAGAATATGGGAACTTAAGACCGGTATTCATACCGGCCCGGTAAGCGCCACAATAAGCGGGAAGAAGAAAATCAGTTATGATATAAGGGGAGATACGGTCAATACTGCCAGCCGTATTGAGACAGTTTCGGAAAACGGATCGATTCTCATTTCGGTTATGACCTACGAGCTCGTCAAGGAGTTCTTCGACTGTGAATACTACGGCAAACTTCCCGTCAAGTACAAGGGTGATCTTCAGATGTATATCGTAAAGGGGATCAAGCCCGCCTTCTCTGCCGACGGGAAGGGCCTCCTTCCCAATGAAGCCTTTAAAACAAAGTTTGGGCTGATTCAGTTTACAGATATCCAGGAGATTATTCTCGACAAGCTTGAGAAGGAACTGCCATCATTTCTTCATTATCACAACGTGAAGCATACGGTCGATGTAGTTACCGAGGTAGAGCTTATCGGATGGGCCGAAGGTTGCACCGATGAGGAGATACTTCTTCTTAAGAGCGCCGCCCTCTTTCATGATGCAGGCCATACCGTTTCCTACGACGACCATGAGTACCACGGAACGATGCTGGCCAGGGAGATGCTTCCGCTATACAACTATACTCCTGAACAGATTGAGAGGATCTGTTCATTAATAATGGCGACAAAGCTGCCTCCCCGGCCGAAAGACCTTCTCGAAAGCATTATGTGTGACTCCGATCTCGATTATCTTGGCAGAAGCGATTTCATACCGGTCTCAAACACCCTCTTTGAGGAGCTTAAGGCTCAGAATAAGATGGGTTCCCTGAACGACTGGAACAAAATACAGGTTAAGTTCATATCGGGTCACCAGTATTTCACAAAGACAGCCAGAAGCCTGCGCGAGGTTAATAAACAGCTCCAGATCGAGAGGATACAGAGCCTTATCACCTGACGTGTGCTACCCCGGCGGCAACTTATGCCATCACCGGATTACGAGTATTTTGGTGACGAATGATTGCCTTCCGTCACTGCTTGCCCCGAAAATGAGGTATACACCGGTTGTGACCCGCCGGCCGTTATAGGTGCTGAGATCCCATGATGCCTGTCCTCCTTCCGATCTCATTTCATTGACAAGATTCCCGCTGATGTCGGTTATCTTTATGTGTGAGTCCCTTGTCAGTCCTGTTATTGTCACATTCCCCGAAAAGCTCTCCCTTACAGGATTGGGGAAGGCATATACATTGTCGAATGATTCAGCCCCTGCGGTGGCTTCTCCCCTGAACGAGATCACTCCTTCGGATGTGCCGAACCACACCTCGCCCGATCTCTGGTCGACAGCCAGGCTTGCGATGGAATCTGAAAGAAGCGGAGAGTTGGCTTTCGTGAAATGTCTGATCAGTTCCGAACCATCGCCTGAAACAAGGTAGGCGCCGGAACCGGAGGTGCCGAGCCACTTCCTGTTGCCCCCGTCGACAGCTATCGATGTAATGGTTTCGGTACCAAGCAGGTAATCGGCAAGCCCTGTCCCGTCGTTCCTTGGGATCCTGATCCTGAAAGCCCTGGGATCATCGTCAAAGATCTTTCCCGCGTCATAATAGAGCAGGGGTCCCTGATCGGTGCCAAGCCAGATCATCCCGTCAAGATCCTCCGCAATGGAAAAAAGGGATGAGAAAATCCTGCCTTCGGGATCCTTAGGGGTGATTTTCCTGTGTCTGTCGTCAGTAAAGATTTCCGGGGTTTTATTGTCATCAAGTACAAACAGTCCGCCCCCCAAGGGGAGGATGATCCATTTATGTCCTGAGGAGCTAATAATAATATCTCCGGTAACAGGCGCATCTGTTGTGAGCGGATTGACTATCCAGCTTCCGTCCGGTTTCAGTGCCTTTATATTACCGGTCCCTCCTGTCTGGGTCATCCAGAGGTTTCCATGCTTATCCATTGCAAGGCCGCATATTCTGACACTACCGGTCCCGGGAACAGCCGGCTGAAGGGGGCTGTTATAACTGTTATACAGGTTAATGAGGTTATTGTTCTGATATTCAAAAAGACCCTCTCCCCAGGTTGACACAAATATGCGGTTGGGACCGCCCGGAACAGTGACCGCCCTCATAGCATCCTTTGCGGTACCTGATACAATGCCGGAGAAATTATAATTCTCATGCACCGAGACCCGGAATGGCCTCCCGAACGGGTTCCAGCTTTTGTCTGTTCCGCCTGCGCAGATAATTGTCCTGCCATTTCCGGATGCAATGCTGACCACATTGTTGGTGACAGGCCCGGGCAGTGAAAGGTTTGTGAAGTTAGTCATGTTCTCACCTCTAATCAGTCCGTAGCCGATGTCCGCCAGCCAGAGAGTGCCCTCTTCGATGATCCCCTGTGAGATGTCAGGAGCGCCCCATCCGTAAGAGGATATGGTTTTCGTTATTATGCCTGAATTATCATATACCCTTACGGCGCCGGGAGAAGAGACCGTGAATCCACCGGGGGCATGGTCAAAAGAAGTGTTTTTTATTCCCTGGGTGTACTGCAGGAGCCGGAACCCGTTTCCGGTGGCATAGACCGCATCACCTGACGAGTCAGTTCCGGATTCGTTGACATAGAGTGTTCCGCCGGAAAAAATGATATGGGTATATCTGAGCCCTGGCGAAGGAAGATCATTTATCTTGCTCCAGTTGCCAAAGAATGAGAGTCCCGGTACTGACAAATCGGCATACCATACACCGTTTTCCGTTGCTGCATACACTTTCCCGTCGCCAAAGGCAACATCAAATACCTCATTGTCACCTGCATCCGGACCAGGCCTCCAGGTATCCCTGATCTCCCTTCTGACCAGATCGGTTACCACTATCCCGAATCCCGATGCCATGTACGCATAATTGCCGGAGGTCCTTATCCGGTTTATCCTTTTGTTGCCAGGGATGTATTTATTCATTACATCAGGGATGTTAAAGATGGTGCTGTTGCTTACAATGTCGATATTCGTGTTTTTGTAGGCAATAACCAGCATCGAGTTTTCCCCGGACCATGCAATGGTGCTTATTCCCGTTTCTGAAAGCCCGTGCACGCGCGAAAGCTTTCTTAACTCACTGTACTTCTTGTTGTAAACGATTATTGACGACCCTGTGGAAGCGTAGATGTTACCGGAACCTATTGCCAGGCTGTTAGCGCTGTTGCAGATCAGATGGTCGGTCCATGATCCGACAGGCACCTGCCCTTCTGCCGCGGGAAAAAGCAGAAGGAGTCCAGCTATGGCTGAAATTCTTCCCATCAGAGAATAAACAGTCAAACAGTATCTTTATTGCATGGGGGAACCTTACCGCAAAGAAACTCCCTGAGCTTTTCAAAGGCTCTGGCCCTGTGTGAAATAGTGTTCTTCTCATCAAGGTTCATCTCAGCGAAAGTGACGTTTTTGCCTTCAGGAACAAATACCGGGTCGTAGCCAAAACCGGCCGTCCCTCTTCTCTCCCTTATTATTGTACCGTTTATTATACCCTCGAAGAGATGCTCCTTTCCGTTCAGAATCAGGGCTATCACTGTTCTGAACCTTGCATTGCGCTTCTCCGTATCTCCCAGCATGGAAAGCACCTTTCCGATATTGGCATCGAAACTTTTTTCCTCACCCGCGAACCGCGCCGAGTTAACCCCCGGCAGTCCGCCGAGCGCTTCAATCTCAAGCCCTGTGTCGTCGGCAAAAACGTTCATGCCGGTTGCATTGTAGATATACCGGGCTTTAGCCAGGGCATTGCCTTCCAGCGTAGGCTCGTTTTCCGGAATATCTTCCTCCAGACTGATGTCGGCAAGACTCAGGAGACTGAAGCTCTCACCAAGGATATGTCTGATCTCGCGGACCTTGTAACTGTTGTTTGAAGCAAAAACAATCTGCATGGCAATAATCAGGATTTTCCGGCAAAAATACTCAAAATTGATCTTTCCTTTTGACCAGACTTTATAATATGCTACTTTTGGATTAGTTACGCGCAACAAAGAACCGATGTTTCGAACCAGGATCTTAATATTTTTAACAGCCATAACCTTGCTGCCGCTAATCCTTACGGGGTACAAATCAGCATCGGTGGAGGGCCTGAAGGAGAACGGACCGGTTATTACGGGGATCATTGTAAACGGGGAAGAATTTGTTTCACTGCCCCTGCCGTCAGAAACCCTTATCCTTCGTTTCAGGGATAATAATGTAGCATTTGAATTTGAACCTTCCGAAGGGTATGAATTTCAGTTTTATCTGGAGGGCCTGGATAAGAAGTGGAGCTCATGGCAAAAAGTCAGCAGAAAG
>JAHYJA010000005.1 GCA_019429325.1 Bacteroidales bacterium | reverse complement strand
AACAATACAGGCTACCTCAACACCTTATAATAACGAATACCTCCCGCTTGCCCAGACAGTTACCTATGAGTTCCCCGAAAGGTTTGAACCCGGAATAGGGTATATGCCTCCGGTAAAAGTCAAATGGTGCGACGGAGGTCTTCTGCCGGAAAGGCCCGCAAAACTCGAACCCGGACGTCGTGTGGGTACGGTATTCTATGGCGATAAAGGCATCATGATGGGAGGCAACGCAGTTATGCCATCCCTCGTGCCCGCAGATCCCGACTTCAAGGGACCCGATCCATGGCTTGAAAGAACAGGCGACATATTTGAGGACTGGATCGGCGCCATTGTCAACAAGAAAAAAGCATGCAACGATTTCTCGTGGGCATCAAGAGTGACCGAGATTATGCTGCTTACGAACATAGCCGTTCTGACTCAGCGGGCCAACACCACCCTGCAGTATGACGGAGTGAACATGAAGATCACAAACCTGCCCGAAGCAAACAACTATTTCCATTACGAATACCGCAAAGGCTGGTCTCTGTAAAATGAAACGAATCATTTTTGTATTATCCCTGGTCACTATCTGTTCGTGCACCAGGGATAATATAACTCATATCCGTAACCTCCGGTGCGAATACATGGTCAATCCGGTCGGTATCGATACTGAAAAACCACGCTTCACATGGCAGATGGATTCCGGGAACCGGGGCGCTGAACAGTCCGCTTACGAAATTCTTGTGGGTACCGACCCTGTTGACGTTGCATCCGGCAAAGCTAACGTCTGGGCATCCGGAAGGATTAAAGGCTCAACCGTTCCGGCACTCTGGTCGGGCCCCCCGCTTCAGCCTTTTACCAGGTATTACTGGGCTGTAAAAATAAGGGAAAGGAAGGGAGGCTGGACAAAGCTTTCCGAAACCGCCTCCTTCGAGACTGGCTACATGAAAAAAGTCCCATGGAAAGGCCACTGGATAACCGATACTTATGATTATAACCTGAAGCCTGCCCCATATTTCAGGAAGGAATTCACAGTCAGCAGGCAGGTAACATCAGCCAGGGCGTACATAGCCGTGGCTGGATTGTATGAACTCAGCATAAACGGCGAAAAAGCGGGAGACCATCGTCTGGATCCAATGTATACCAGGTTCGACCGCCGCACTCTCTATGTCACCTATGATGTCACCGGTCAGTTGCAGACCGGGGAAAATGTCATCGGAGTACTGCTCGGCAACGGCTGGTATAACCACCAGTCGACTGCCGTGTGGTACTTCGACAAGGCTCCATGGCGTGCGCGGCCCAAATTCTGCATGGACCTGAGGATCACCTATGAAGATGGTACAGAAGAGATAGTTGCCACAGACCGCGACTGGAAAACCTCACATTCACCTGTTATCTTCAATAGCATCTATACGGCAGAACACTACGATGCAAGGCTTGAGCAACCTGGCTGGGACAGCCCGGGCTTTAATGACTCCAAATGGCGGAATTCGCTTAATACAGGTGCGCCCTCTTCAAATATCACAGCACAGGTCCTGCACCCCATACGCAATGTCCTGGAGATCGCTCCCGCTGAAATGGTCCAGTTTACCAGTAAAAACTATCTTTTCGACTTCGGAAGAAACATATCCGGTGTCATAAAAATTAAGGTTTCGGGTGAGGAAGGCACTCAGATCAGGCTCATACATGCTGAACGACTTGATCAGAAAGGACATGCTGATCTGTCGAACATCGATGTCCATTTCCGTCCAACCGACGACACGGACCCCTTTCAGACTGATATCCTTATCCTCAGCGGCAAAAAAGAGGATGTTTTCATGCCGCGTTTTAACTACAAGGGATTTCAGTATGTGGAGATCGTCTCTGATAAACCTGTCGACATTACAAGTGAGAGCATGACAGCACACTTCATGCACAGCGATGTGCCTCCTGCAGGAAAGATCAGTTCTTCAAACAACACCCTGAACAGGACATGGATGGCTTCCAACGCCTCATACCTCTCAAACCTGTTCGGCTATCCGACCGACTGCCCGCAGCGCGAAAAGAACGGATGGACAGGCGATGCGCATATCAATATAGAGACCGGGCTTTACAACTACGACGCCATTACGGTTTATGAAAAGTGGCTGGCTGACCACCGCGACGAGCAACTGTCTAACGGCGTACTGCCGGCAATAATACCCACAAGCGGATGGGGCTACCATTGGGCCAACGGGCCCGACTGGACCAGCACCATTGCACTGATACCCTGGAATATATGGCTGTTTTACGGTGACCGGAGATTGCTTGAGGATTGTTACGATAATATTAAAAGGTATGTTGATCAGATCGACTCAAGGAGTCCGGACGGGATCACCGACTGGGGCCTGGGTGACTGGGTGCCCGTAAAATCGATAACACCCAAAGAGTTTACATCGACGGCATACTATTTTGCCGATGCCACCATACTCGCAAAAACAGCAAGGCTTCTGGGAAGATATGATGACGCCACGAAGTATTCTCGTCTGGCTGAGAAAATCAAAAAAGCCTTCAATGGTAAATACCTCGACCCTGAAAAAGGTATTTACGGGACAGGTTTGCAGACTGAATTGAGCGCCGCACTGCACTGGGGCCTGGTGCCGGAAGAATACATCCCGCGTGTGGCTGAAAACCTCTCTGAGAGGGTAATGGCTGATAATGAACATATTGATGTCGGACTGCTTGGAACAAAGACTATTCTTAACGCGCTCAGCGAAAATGGCTACGCCGATCTGGCATACAGGGTGGCGGCACAGGAGAGCTTCCCTTCGTGGGGATGGTGGATCGTAAATGGTGCAACAACATTTTACGAAAACTGGCCCCTTGATGCATCAAGTGATATCTCGATGAACCATATCATGTTCGGCGAGATAAACGCCTGGTACTACAAGGCCCTGGGAGGCATTTTCCCGGACGAAGGGGCGCCCGGATTTAAAAATGTCATACTGAGACCCAATTTTGTTGAAGGTCTTGACCATTTTGAGGCTGAGCATGAAGGGCCATACGGCACGATTGTCTCTAAGTGGGAAAGATCCCGGGATATGGTGAAATACCATGTGTCTATCCCGGCTAACAGCACCGCCACACTCTGCCTGAAGGGCGAAAGAATAACTGAGGAGGGGCAGGACATATTGAAGAACAAGGCATTAAAAGTCGTAAAAGAAAAAGATAATTCCCTCAAAATTTCACTGAAATCAGGGAATTATGATTTTGAGGTTTACCAGCAGAAAAATGAAATTACTCATGAGAAAACACATTAACATCGTATTTGCAGGTATATTGATCAGTGTGCTTTTGGTTTCATGCGCCATAGAAAAAGGATCGAAGCAACCTGTACTTGGAACAAAGTCAGTATCTGTCGTTGAAAAGAACGGACTTCAGTTTAAGGATCTTAACAAGAACGGTAAACTCGATCCTTATGAAGACTGGCGATTGACAGCTGAAGAGCGGGCAGAGGATTTGTCGTCAAGGATGACGCTCGAAGAAAAAGCAGGTTTGATGCACATTACTTCAGAGCGCAGGCGGGGTGGTGGTATACCCGGCGGCGGTGCTTTCCCTGGCAGGGCTGCAGGAGCTGAACCAGGTAGGGCTGCAGGAGCTGAACCTGGCAGGGCTGAAGGAGCTGAAGCCGTCAGAGATGCTCCCGGGGCCGCAGCAGAAGATCCATTTCCCCTGATAAGCGCGGTTAAGAATGGTTTACTCCCGGAGGAAGATCTCAATCCGGCCGGAAAACTGCCTTTTACCATTCCAAAAGATCAGGAAGCCGTCAGGAAAAATGCATCTGACGTTCCCGGATATGCAGAAGATTTTGATTATGTCTACACCGACAGGGATGGTAATGCCTATACTTTTGGATTTGGAATAAGCTATTGATATAGTGTCCTCATGAGAAGGCATCTGCAGCTCTCTGCTGCCGATGCCAGCAGGCTTCCCTTAGGAATCAGCGTCGGGTTTGAGCCAAGGCAGTTTTATTCCGGGATCAGGCTGAATTACTCATTTCCCGCTGATGATCCTGGCGATGGTTTTTCCGATAAGGTCTATTCGTTCAATTGCTTCGAGCAGTGAAGGGTTTGTCAGATCAAGCTGGTCCGACTGCCAGGACAATGATTGAGCAGGGTAGATTATCAGAAAACTCTTCTTCCGGAAATATTTGTCAAGGTAAACAGGAATCCTCTCCATTGCAGGCTGATAAGAAATTGAGTTTTTCCTGCTTAATACGATAATCATATTGTCATCATCCTTTACTTCATCCCTGAACGCAAGGAAACTATCCAGATCGGTGAAAATGTTGAATTCGGCATCGATCGGGTGATTTCTGATAACCTCTTTTAAAAGGTTAAGGGTTCGCTCAGGCGCAAAGAAACCGATTTTTGTACCTGTGTTATTGGCAATATTCCAGACTTTGGAGAGCCAGAAAGAGAACCCCGCTTCGGTATCGGCATCTTCGGGGATTATTACGAGGTGCCGTTTTACAGTGGAAATCGGTTGAAGAGGACGGTAAATGTAGGTTGCGCATTTGCATTTCGACAAGATTTCCTCGGTCAGTCTGCCAAAAAATGAATCAGAAAAATCATTCTTCACATGGAGTCCCAGCAGCAGGTCTGAAATACTGTTTTCCCTGACAGTATTCGTGATGCCGTTGGCAAGACTTATATCATATCTCAGAATTGTTTTCAGGTCAATATCTGTGGCTGAAGCTGCAACTTTAGCTTTATCAAGAAGCCCTCTGGCAAGCTCTTCCTTTTCGGGTTCCGCATTCTCCGCGTTTATAATATTAAGGGAAAAGAAACCCTGTCTGTTTTTCCTTGATTTTATGATCGTGCCCAGGCTGACCAGTTCATCTATATTGCCCGGATTGCTTACCGGGATCAGAATTCTTTCCGTGCTTTCAAGCTGCTCTTCACCGGTAAGTTCCGAGAGGGCAATATTCTGGGCACCTCTTTGTGTGAAGAATGAAGAGATGGTACAGGTTACAAGTATCATTATTATTGTACCGTTTAAGATACTGTCATTAAGGAGTCGTACAGGCTCCCCATCGGCAGTGTATCCGGTTATGATGGTATACCCTACCGTGACTGCGGCCAGTGTTGCAGCAGCCTGTGAATTTGTCAGTCCGAAAATAAGCCTGCGCTCATCTTTGGTGAACCTGAAATTCTTCTGGACCAGCCAGGCCGAGATGTATTTGCCTGCAGTTGCAACAATCGTCATAACCAGGGCAACCAGAACAGTTTCCATCTTGACGAATGCCCTGAAATCAATCAGCATTCCAACTCCGATCAGGAAAAACGGGATGAAAATCGCGTTCCCCACAAAGTCTATCCTGTTCATAAGTGGTGATGTCCGGGGGATCAGGCGGTTCAGCGACAATCCGGCCAGAAATGCTCCTATTATAGCTTCAATGCCGGCAAATTTCGACAGGACAGCTCCCAGGAAGACGATTGCCAGCACAAAGATATACTGTGAGATATTATCGCTGAAACGTTTAAAAAACCATCTTGAAACCACCGGGAATAAAAAGAGGATAACGGCAGAAAATGCAATGTAGGAAAATATAAGTTTAAACCAGAAACTGTTATTCAATTCTCCGCTTGTTATTCCGACAATCACAGCCAGTACTGTGAGCGCCAGGGTATTTGTTACAAGGGTACTGCTAACAGAAATATTGACTGCCCTGTGCTTTGAAATGCCAAATTTGCTTATGATCGGGTAAGTGATCAGGGTGTGTGATGCAAACATACTGGCTAACAGGACGGAAGTAATAACAGAAAAATTTAAAACATATATCCCGGCCAGGGTCCCCAAAACCATTGGAATAATGAATCCATAAAGGCCGAGCAGGGTACTCCTCGATGCATTCCTTTTAAAATCGATCATATGAATCTCCAGTCCCGACAGAAACATAATGTAAAGTAGTCCTGCCGTGCCTGACAGAATAATACTGCTGTCGCGGGTCAGCAGGTTGAAACCATTGGGGCCGATTACAACCCCTGCGATTATCATTCCAAGCAGATGAGGGATCTTGATCCTGTCGGAAAGGATCGGAATAACCAGAATAATCAGGAGGATTATAAGGAATTTTAATACAGGGTCGGTCAATGGAAGCTGGAGATCAACAGCACTCAGAAGCATGGTATAGTTTTAGTTTATTAAAAGCCTTGAACTTAGGACTCATTCATCCCGGAACCATAAGTATTTTGTGCTATTCTTTCAGTAATTCAGATATCCGGTCGTTATGACCGTATAAAACCATTACATCGCCTTCATAAAGCATGGTCTGAGCTGTCGCGACTCCCTCAATTACCGGTTTTGCCGGTTTTCTGAAGAGCCCCAATATATTTCTCTCCTTTACATTTTTCAATATTGTAAGGACAATAACGTTATAATCCCGGTTAAATCCAACTTCACCGATGGTTTTCCCTGCAAATTTTTCAGGGACCCTTACCTCCACTATACTGTATTTATCTGTCAGTTCGTATGAATCAATCATGCCCTCAGTGGTTAGTTTTCTTGCCCATCGTTCTGCTGTCTCCTCTTCCGGCCGCACAATTTCCGTCACCTCCATCGCTTCCAGGATTGTCTCGTGAATAGGAGATACCGACCGGCTGATTAATCTTGGGACACCCATTTTCTTCAGCAAGGCAGTTGTAAGCAGATTTGCACCTTCATCCTCCCCAATGCTTACCACAACCACATCTGTATTCCTCAGTGGCAGATTTTTGATGGAATCCTGATTTTTGCAATCCAGACAAACTGCATGAGTGACCTTATCTTTCATTGATTCAACTTTCTCAAGCTTGTTATCAGCGCCTATTACTTCATGACCCATTCTGGTCAGTTTCTCTGCCAGTGAAGAACCAAAGTTTCCCAGTCCGATAATTATAAATTTCATTGCTATAAGGTAATTAGTTTATTAAGATACTCTCAGTAGGATATCTGTAATTCCCTGAAGATACTTTTTTAAAGAATGCTATCAATATTGTAAGCATACTTACCCTGCCTGTAAACATGGTGAAGATTAAAACCAGTTTACCTGCTGATGTCAGGTCAGCTGTTATTCCCGTGCTTAGTCCGACGGTGCTGAAAGCTGAAACACATTCAAAACATATTTGAAGAAAACCTTTACCTGTTTCAAAAACAGTAAGACATCCTATCGAAAACGCGATTACGACCATTGACAGAACAATAATTGCAAACGCCCTGTTCACAGAGACTCCCGGTATCTCTCTCCCGTAAACCTCAAGGCGCAAATTTCCCCTGGCAATACTAACGATATTAAGCAGCGCAACTGCGATGGTACTCGTCTTAATACCACCACCCGTTGAGGCAGGGGATGCTCCAACCCACATTAAAAAGATTACGATCAGCATTGTCGGAAGGGTTAATGCGGAGGTATCCACAGAATTAAAACCGGCAGTTCTGGTTGTTACCGAGGCAAAAAATGAAGTGATAACCTTACCGGAAAAACCGTGGTCAGAAAGAGTGTTGTTATATTCGAGGATAAAGAAAGCAATAGTGCCCGTTATTGAAAGGATCAGGGATGTAATAAGTACCAGCCTTGTGTTGATATTAATCAGCAAGGGAGAGTGAATTTGTTTTTTTCTGCTTAAAAGCAGCAGGAAGAATGACTTTAATCTGGCTTTCAGAAGTCTGATCAGATTAAAAACTATCGGAAATCCCAGTCCCCCAAGTATGAAAAGAAAGGCAACTATCAGGTGCAAGGGGTAATTCAACCGGTATGCATCTTCATAAAAACTGTCGGGCAGATTTGAAAAGCCTGCATTGCAGAAGCCTGATACAGCATGAAAAGCCGAAAAGAACAACCGGTCTGCAAGTGACGGGATCAGTTCACTGTCAACAGCATTGTATATAAGGATTGCCCCGATCCCTTCAATGAAAAATGTGATCAGTATAATTTTTTTCAGAACCGTAAACACTTCAGATATTTTTTCAGCATTTGTCAGATCTTTAAGGATCAGCTGGTTTTCGTAAGAGGAGCCACCTCTGAAAAAATAGCTGAAATAACTGGCAAATGTCATAATGCCCAATCCTCCTGCCTGAATCAATATTGCTATGATTATTTGCCCAAACCCTGTAAAGTAACTTCCTGTATCAACTACAGTCAGACCAGTTACGCAAACAGCACTTGTGGAGGTAAAAAGGGCATCTATAAGACTGATCTTCGCTACAGAAGCTTTTGGGAGAAGCAATAAAAATGTCCCGGCAATGATTATTAACAGAAAACTTAAAATAAATAATTGTGCCGGGTTGAAAACGGCTCTTTTAAACTCCACCCTTATTGCTGAGAATTCCCGAAAGAAAACAAGGAAAATTGCTATGTAAATCCAGAAAAATTGTGTGAATATTTTCATTTTATGCAGCGGGTCGGCTTCTACATTCTGATGAACAATCAGAACCAGGAATATCAGAAGCAGGATATCAGCGGGAATGGATTTTAGTCTTGGACGGTTGTTCCTGAAAAAGTACCTGACAATTATTGATATTGAACCGGCAAATATGCTTAAGATATATATTTTTCTGAGAACATCAATCACGTCTGAATCATGTTCAAACCCGAACTCAAACAAAAAACATAAAATTGAAAACAGACTTATGACAAACGGAGTTCTGCCTGCACGTTTAAGAAAAGCGTTGATTTTACCATTTGTTCGCAGTAACTGATTCACCTTCTGCCTGGATTGAATATTAAATACACATGGTTATAAATCACCTGTATCATCTAACCGGGCTTCCTTTCTCCGGTTCTTTTCATCCTGTTTTTCCTCACACGGACTTTGAGGCCTGTTGCTGCCACTGCCGGACAGAGGTTCCCTGTCGGAAATTATGCATACTGACCATTGCCCCATTGAACCCGGATTTTTTGTGCTTATTGTAACTGCCAGATTCCCGGTGAAAAGATAGTATTGTCCCGGTTTAAGTGTAAACTCCTTACCTTTTACCACGGCATTACCTCCCCCGGCGATCGGCAAAAAGTACAGACTGCCTGCCGGGCCGGAATACCTGAAGTTCCGGTTTGTCAGTGAATCTCTGTTTATAGTAACCGATGGTGTTACGAGACAGAACTCCCACGATGAATTCCCGGGATTGATCCTTATGCCACATGGTTTATCAGATATAACCTCTGCTGGTTTGTCAGGTTTAATTTCAACCTGAACAGGCTCTTCTGTTTTCTGAACAGGCGGAAGTGGAGGTTGTTTCTCTTCGGTAATCTCTGTGGGCTTAACAGGCTGTACCGGTTTCTTGTATGTAATTGTCATTACATCTGATGCAACACCGGATTCATTTTTTCCTCTGACCTCCACCCTGTTCTCTCCTTCCTTCAGCCCTAGGTTTGTCGTAACCATACCATCGGGGAGGAGGTTGAAGTTGCTTGTAGTTGTTCCGTTAACCACGACTGTCACATCGTTCCATGTCCTTAGGTTTCTTGTCTGCACCCTTATTGAGAACACATTCTTTTCAACGGTCAGAGGGGAGACCGGATCCACAAACCTGACCTCCGGCTGTGCAATTCCTGCAGGTTTTTCCCGGCTGGCAGCAGGCTCCTCTTTAGTCCTGACCGGAGGTGGAGCCTTCTCCCCGACAGGAGGGGGAACGGTAACAGCCGGTGTTGGGTCGGCAACCGGTCTGGCCGGAGTGGTCCTGTAAGAATTGGCAGGAGTGCTTATATAGCTTCCCGTATTTCTTCTGGCCGGGCGCGTTGCCCCGCCCAGGTTCCACCTGAACCCGAGTGAAGTATAATGGTTCCTGTCTTTCGCGGAAGCCGTTACAATATTATTATCCATGTCGACTCCGGTAAAACTGTTCCTTTCTGTAAGAGAGAAGTTTATCTTGTGTTCAATCCCCAGTGAGAAGCTGCGTGAAAACTGGTAACCGAGATAAATACCGAGTGTCGGCAATAATGCGGCTTTATTTACAAGTCTGGTTTCGAACTCCTTATCCGACAGTTCAAGCAATCCTTCATTGATCTGTTTCCTCCCGTCGTTCGGATCTATTACACTGAAATCATAGGGAGTCCCGTCTGCATCCAAAAGGTCGGTGGAAGTCATTCCGTGGGTTATTCCGGGACCGGCAAAAGCTGTAAGTACGATCCTGGTCCTTTCTTTCAGGCGATTCAGTGTAAGGCCAAGTTCCAGATCGTAATTGAAGAAGCCGTAACTTATATTGCTGTAAGTTCCATCGGCATTGATCCTGTGATCAAAAGCCTGGTTTCCGCCTCCCAGGAACCTTATTTTCCAGTCGAGCGACAGCAGGGCATTTTCCTTTTTATAAATATAACTTCCCAGATAAAAGTTGAAACCCGCTCCCCGCGAGTTGGCTATATCAGACTGCTGCCAGGTGGCCCCCGGTCCAAAGCCAATGGTCATACCACTATTGGTGGTGTAAACTGCTGTTTGTGCTCCGGCATTATTAATGATTACAATTGCCAGGACCGGAATTAACAGATTACGGATAATTGAATTCATTACGTCAGGTTTAAAGAAGATCTTCTCAATAACGGAAAGGGGAAGGATTTATTCTCAAGTTAACAGGATAATACTGTAATGTAGAAGAATAAGCCTCAATGCTGATCCCGGAGCTGGTTTAATCCGCCTTCGCGTAAAGCTTCGGCGGACGCGAAAAATAGGTATAATTGGCTTCGCCGAGCTCACCCCGCTGATGCGGGGTTCGGTTCCTCGGTGCTTGCACCGTTCTTTGAGTCCAGAGCTTGCTCTGGGGTTCATACCATTTGATTGCGGGACTTTCATTTTATCTCTTCAGGTGCCTGTCGGCAAAATCGATGTATTGTGTCCAGTCGTACAGTGTGACGTTATGTCCGCCGGTTCTGATATGATAACCGATGGTGCCGGCAACGGGTGAATTGACTGCCGGCATTTCAATGGCAGGGAATCCTTTGGTTCCGAGAAGAGTGTAAACCGGTGATGCTGCAACACAGGACAGGAACTCTCCTTTCGGATCAGCCCACTGGTCATCTTCAGCGCTTGCTACATATACAGGCCTGGGAGCAATAAGGGCGAGCAGCTGGTGCTGGTCAACCGGAAGTGTCTCCTCTTTTTCGTTGTACTTGCCGAAATTATCACAGAACCAATGGGGAAATGACGAATTAATCCTTCCGACGGTCTCTCCGAAAGCTCTTTTTGATAGTGCAGCTCCTCCGCATCCGGAGTTATTTGAAATCACGACGGCGAACCGCTGGTCTGTTGCACCTGCCCACAGGGCAGCTTTACCGAGCCGTGAGTGACCCATAACAATTACCTTTTCCGCATCAATGGCCGTGACAGTTTCAATGTAATCCATGGCACGCGACAATCCCCATGCCCATGCCGCAATTGAGCCCCATGAGGCATTATCCGGCTGGTGGTCAAATAATCCGTGCACACCGTTCTTGAACCCGTCATCAAAATCCGGATCAACATCACCATAATAAATGGTTGCAAGCCCGTATCCCCTTGAGATAATCTCCTTAACCTGCCACGAGGAGGCGTCACTGCCCCTTCCGGCTTCCGAAGCCCTGTTCCCTGTTACACCACTTGCGGTATTGTTCCTAATCCATGAGGTCGTGACAGAGATACCCGGCTCATCTGTAACAGTGTGATTTCCCCCGAAATTATATCCCAGGAAGAGCGGAACCGGACCGGATGACTCTGGAAGGTAGAGCAGCATCACCATATCCAGTTCTTCCGACCCGTTCCTGAGAGTGAGCTTTATCTCTTTCCGGATTGCTGTACCGTCAAGGGCATCCGTTTTTGATGACAGCTCAGCCGGAATTATTTTACCTTTCCAGCCTGGGCTTACGCCATAAACCTCATTTTCAAAAATCTTTAAAATCTCAGCCCGCCGTTTTTCCCACTCTTTTGCATTCCTTACTTTATCACCTTCATTGAAGACCAGCGGATCTGGTAAAGTGTAAGCTGATACCTTCGACTCGTCGTAATTGGCAACAAACTCCTGGGCAGCAAGAGGTGATCTGCTGATACAGATCATTAAGCACATAATGAGGAAAAGGGATTTATTCATGGTTGGATTGCTTAAAATTTGTTACGCAGTTACAGAGGTAAATTTATTCTTTTTTTTGAAAAGATCTTGCGATCAGGCAATCATGTCCCGCGGCAAAGCCGCGAGGATGCTCGATCCGCCATTTGTGGATCGGCACAATCATGATATTAATAACCTCTCCTCTGACTTCTTGCCAACTGCCAACTGCTTTGTCAGCCGAAGCTTCAGCGAAGGCTGGCCAACTGCTTTGTCAGCCGAAGCTTCAGCGAAGGCTGGCCAACTGTTGTTCCTATTCGGTCTTCCGTCTAATGAATAATTCGTTACTGAATACCGGCTGGAAGTACCGGAATTTATAGATTATTGTTTTGAGAACAGCCTGTCGAACGACCACTTGCCTGAGCCATAAATAATCATATAAACAAGCAGAAGCAACATTGCGAAATCTGTCCGCGACTCGTGCGCCATCGACCAGAAACCCCGGTTCAGAAGAATGGGAATCTTGGTAGTAATGATGGCAGTTACCATAATAGTAAGCAGCGGAATAGATGCAAGCCGGATAACGAATCCGGTCAGGACCATGAATCCGCAGATAATCTCAAAGGAGGCTACAAACAGAGCCAGGAATTCGGGATTTGAAAAACCGATCTTTTCAAACCTACCTGCTCCAACTAATTCCGGGAAAAGGAATTTCTGAATCCCTTCAGAAATAAAGACCAGTCCGACAATTATTCGTGGTATAAGCGACCTGTAATTATCGGTTGTGTGTAAAAGAACAATTATTGCTTTACTCAATCTCTTCATATCGTGATTATTAAATAATTCCTGATCCCAGGCCAAATCCGGAAAAAAATGTCAGGATCGCAGTTAAGAATGCTGCAAGGCAAATTACTGTTATTTCCATTATTTGCGCCTTTGTGTAAGTATATGAAAATCCATGCTGACAGGTATGGTAAAAAAAATGAGAAAATGGAATTTCTGAAATAGTGCAATCCTCTTTGTTTAGTGTTCAAAATTTATTAAAGAATAAAGCCTTATAAATTTTCATTCTTACCATTTGTTTTAATCTTTGTAAAAATCACGGCATCATGCAAAAACCTTCGAAAAAAGACAGAGTGTCATACTCGCGGAAACCTTCCGGAATGAGTGTGGAAGAATGGCAAACACAGCTGAGAAAGCAATTTGCAGCAGATCAGCGTTTCAAGATAAAGAATATCGGGAACCATCCATATTTCTCAGACTTTGAAGTCTTTAACCCGGAATCCGGGAATACCTATAAGGTGTCCATCAGAGACAATATTAAAAGCTTTCATTTCTGCAACTGTCCGGATTTCACGATTAACAATCTGGGCACCTGCAAGCATATAGAATATACACTGCTGAATTTTGAGAGATTCAAAAAATACAAAAAGTATTTAAATGCAAGCCAAAAGAATGGATATTCTTCATTGAGTGTCTTTTATGGAAAGGAAAGGAGAATCCGGCTGAAAAAGGCAGATTCAGTTACTGTTTTCGAAGATGAAAGGGATATTTTTGACGATGATGGATTTTTATTCCCGGCGAAACTATCAGAGCTGGGTTCTTTCATTCACAAGGCAAAAATCACCGATCCGGATATAAAGGTATATCCTGATATCTTTCAGTTGATCGACCAGCATCGGAAAAAAGAAGAAAGGAAGAAACTTATTGCTGATATCTTCCCGCAGGGCAGGGATAGCCAAGTCTTCGAGGACCTTATTGACACCCGCTTATATCCCTATCAGAAAGACGGGGTGATACGAATTCTCGAGACCGGCAGGGTACTTCTGGCTGACGATATGGGGTTGGGGAAGACCATTCAGACTATTGCTGCGATTGAATTATTCCATAAACATCTGAATGTTAATAAAATCCTGATTATTTGCCCTACTTCCCTTAAATATCAGTGGAAAAGTGAAATCGAGAAATTTACAGGCAGAACGTCAACCATTGTTGAAGGATTAATTCATAAACGGAAAGATTTATATGCCCAAACAGATCTCATAAAGATTATCAGCTACGGAGCCGGCAGAAACGATCTGGAATTTATTTATGCCTGGAAACCGGATCTGGTGATCATTGATGAAGCGCAGAGGATTAAGAACTGGAAAACCCAAACCGCGCAATCGGTGAAGAAAATCAGATCAGAATACTTAATAGTTCTTACCGGAACGCCGCTTGAAAACAGGATAGACGAGATCCATTCCATAGTTGAGTATATTGACAGGTACAGATTGGGTGCATTGTTTAAATTTCTTGATAATCATCAGGTAACAGACGAGAATGGCAAGTTGACAGGTTACAGGAACCTTAGGAATATTAATAAAACATTAGAGGAGATTCTGATCAGAAGAACCAAAAAAGAAATTGCCGGCCAGCTGCCCAACAGAGTTGACAAAAATTTCTTTGTGGAAATGACCAGGGAGCAAATGGCAGATCATAACAGTTACTATGATCATGTATCACAATTGGTAAACAAGTGGATCCGAACCGGTCATCTCAGTGAAGAGGAGAGACAGCAACTCCTCATTTATCTTAATTGTATGCGAATGGTTTGTGATTCAACATATATACTGAACACAAATACAAACCATGGTAACAAGATCGGGGAAATCTCAGAAATCATAGAAGAACTGACCGAAAATCCCGGGAACAAACTGGTAATTTTCAGTCAGTGGAAACGCATGTTTGACCTGTTGATAAAGGAGCTCAATAAAAGAAACCTCTCGTTTGAATACCTGAACGGGGATATCCCAGCAAGCCAGAGAAACGCCATTATTGAGAGGTTCGGAAAGGATCCGGAGTTGAAAATATTCCTTTCAACTGATGCAGGAGGAGTTGGCGTTAACCTCCAGTCTGCAAACATATTGATTAATATGGATCTTCCCTGGAACCCGGCGGTGCTGGAGCAGAGAATAGGACGGATATACAGGCTCGGTCAGAAAAAACACATAAATGTGTTCAATTTTATTTCAAGGGGTACAATTGAACACCGCATATTGTATCTGCTCGATTTTAAAAAGTCTGTCTTTACAGGAGTAATAGAAGAAGAGGGAAAAGATAGTGTTATGCTTGAGGGATTTATGGATTCTGTCAGAGCGTTGACTGAAATCAATACGGAATCTTTTATTAAGAACTCTTCGCTTCAATCCCTGCTTCAGAATGAAGAAAATGACTCAAAAAACAGTGACGAAGGGGAAAATGTGTCGATAACGAATCATCTTCTTGATAGCGAAGTCACTAAATCATCCGAGAACAAGGCAGAAAAAACCGTAAGTGCTTCTTCAGGGTCATTTTTCACAAGATTAAGAGGTATCATCAGAGCTGTTGCAGCCATAATCCTGGGCAGGGGTCAGGGCTAAACGATCACACCCGTGGAGCAATGTGACAAAGGTACAGGTTCGACATGCTCCGGCCGATCATGAAGGCAATTGAAGCTGCAACCACACCGGTCATGTTGAGGAATACCACACATACGAGCAATACCACAATTATCCCGGCAAGTTCCAATGCTGTAGCCACCGAGATGGGGCCCGTGGTCCCGTTGATTATGAGGGAAGATCTCTGAAAATTCAGCAGTACCGTCAGTGCCGGAAGGAGGATCATTATCTTAAGCGGAAGGTACGACAGATCAGCAAGTTCCTTGCTGAGGCCGGAAATGTTTATAAACCACAGATCGGCAAGAGGGGTGAAAGCCAGAACAGAGATCAGGAAAGTAACAGCTATTCCGAGATAGATGGCAAAATTCCTCAACAGTGTGTAGTTCTGTTTCTGCTTTCCAATAAGGGCAATATTAACCTCCTGGTATGATAGTCCCATGCTTCTGAAAATGAATACCAGGGAACTCACAACAGGAAGAACAGCCAGCGACTCCAGCGCCATATAGCTCCGGCCAAGGAAGAAAGTGACAAAGGGATGCACGCCAAGCGACAGTATTGACGTAAGTGCAAGAGGATAGTAAAACTTTGCAATTGATCTTAAACGCATGCTGCCGTTCTCTGTATCTTCCTTAAGATGAAGATCCTTCAGGGTGCGGGAAACCATTAACCTGGTGGCTATGGCTTCACAGATCACTGCTATCGACATTGCTCCCGCTCCGACGTATGCCCCTTTGGCTCCTGCGAAATAAAGGATTAATCCGGCGACCACAATAACTGACAAGCGTACCATGGTCCCGTATGTTACCCGTCGCGTAAGGTTATTCCTGATGAGGATCCCCTGGTAGAATCTCCTGTAACCTATCGATGCAGCCCAGGGAAGAAAAATAAGCAGCGCAATGTGGGCAATCCTGGCCACTTCTGCCGGCACATCCATCAGTACGATAACAATATAGTTGAATACCGGAGGGAAAAGAACTATCAGCTGGAAAGCAGTAATGCCTGCATTGAGAATATCCGTGAATCTTTTGAGCTTTATATAGGAGTGGCGTCCCGTGACAAGTGCTGTAGAGGCGCTCATCAGCATAATTATGGGGGCTTCTATTATCATGGCAAACGATCCTGCTATACCAAAGGCAGCGAGGTTATATTTTGCTTCACTCAGCCGGGCGATAAAAGCAATGAGGATTGGCTGCTCCAGGGCCATCATCAGCCATGTAAGTGCCAGCGGCCCCCAGAAAAGGAATATCCTGCGGTATGTCAGTCCTTCGGTAATAACCACGGTTCTTGGAAAGCGCAAAGGTAGGGAAATAATCTTGCGATCTCGCGATCTGAGGATCGCATGATCACTCTGGCGACCGAAGGGTCGGGACAATCAATCCATCTTGTGAGCCTGTTCCGTTTACGGGATGAGTGTGGAAGAATGGCAAACACATTTAAGAAAGCAATTTGCAGCAGATCGTGGATCCGAACCGGTCATCTGAGTGAAGAGGAGAAACAGCAACTCCTCATTTATCTTACTTGTATGCGAATGGTTTGTGATTCAACATATATACTGAACACAAATACAAACCATGGTAACAAGATCGGGGAAATCTCAGGAATCATAGAGGAATTAACCGAAAATCCCGGGCAGGAGCCAGGGATAAAAGATTGCACCACTCAAGGAGCCCTGCCTTGTTAAAAAAACGGCGCTGAAAATAAAGTCGGGTAATTAAGATTTTGTAACTTACACGAATGAAAAACAGACAATTTTTATCAGTAAGGTTAATAACCCTGATTTCGCTTGTTGCATCAGGTGTTATTATCGTTTTAGCGAGCAGCTGCGGGGCTTGCGGCAGGGAAAAGGCTTCAATTGAATCAGACAGCCTTAAAGGCCTGAAAGACTTCTATATGGGATATTTTCCAGTCGGAGTGGCTGTGGCACCAAATTCTCTCGATGGAGATCAGGCAGAACTGATCCGGAAACATTTTAACAGCCTCACTGCTGAAAATGCTATGAAGCCGGGTCCGATTCACCCTGAAGAGAACAGATATTTCTGGGAACATGCGGACCTGATTGTTGACTTTGCACAGGTATATGGAATGAAAGTACGCGGTCACACACTCTGCTGGCATAACCAGACCGGAGCATGGATGTTTCAGGATTCTCAGGGGAACCAGGTTACCAGGGAAACAGCCCTGGCAAGGTTGCAGGATCACATTAAACAGGTTGTTACGCGGTATAAAGGGAAAATATATGCATGGGATGTTTTAAATGAAGCAGTAACTGACGACCAGGATCCTGCAAAAATCTTCAGGGAGTCGCTGTGGTATAACATATGCGGTGAGGAATACATTTCAAAGGCTTTTCAATGGGCCCACGAAGCTGACCCCGGTGCTGTGCTTTTTTATAACGACTATAACACTGAGAATCCGGTAAAACGGGAAAAAATTTACAATCTGCTTAAGAAATTGATTGAAGAAGGGGTGCCGGTGCATGGCGTTGGTCTTCAGGGTCATTGGAATATCAGTAACCCCCCCGCTCAGGAAATCAGGGAATCAATTGATAAATTCTCCTCCCTGGGTCTGGAAATACAGATAACAGAGCTTGATGTGTCAATATATGCATCGAGAAATGATACAATCAATATGGGATTCACTCCCGAAAGAGAGCAGAAGCAGATGGATTTTTACAGAACGGCTTTTGACATGTTTCGGGAAAAGAAAGATTTTATCACCGGAGTAACCTTCTGGAATATCTCCGACAGGCATAGCTGGCTCGACCGGCGGGAAAGAAAATGTTACCCCTTGCTGTTCGATGAGGACCTTAAACCCAAAAAGGCATATTGGGAGGTTGTCAGATTCTGGTGAAAAATGATCTCTGCGAACTTCTTAATTTCATAAGCGTAATCTGAAGTATTCTTTAATTCTTTCATCACTTAATTAAAAACGAACCAGCTATGAAGACTACTGCAATAACAATTATTTCCGTATGTTTCCTGATGACCCTGCTCCCGCTAAGCCTGTCAGGGCAGACAAATCCCCAGGCCGGGAGAACCGGGGAAAAACCCGATGACATTACTCAATGGAAGAACAAGACGATAATGTGGGTTGGTCCTCACCAGGACGATGAGGCCGGTTGCATGGGAACATTATCGCTGCTTAAGGCAAACGGTAATAAACTGGTGCTTGTATGGTACCGGCGATACATGGATGCAGTCTCATAAGACCGATCATCGCATGTCAGCTTTCGTGACCCTCGATGCAGCAAGGGCAGCCGCCTACCACCTCTATTTTCCTCACCACAGGATCACCGAAGGCCTGCAGGCCTATACGGTAACGGAATTTCTGTTCTATTACACTAGAGAACCCGATTATGAAGTGGATATTACCAGTGTGAGCGATAAAAAGATCCGCGGCCGTGCATGGTACGTGAGCCAGTTTGGTGCCGGTAACTTTAAATATGTTGGTCCGGAGCCAGACCAGGAGAATCTCAAAAGGCAACTGACCAATAATGCTGAAAGAATAAAGAAAGGCGAAAAAATCTATGAAAGATTCCGAAGGCTGTCGGAATCGATGTCATTCTGAAAAGACTTAACTTAATCAAATGGTATGAACCCCAGAGCAAGCTCTGGACTCAAAGAACGGTGCAAGCACCGAGGAACCGAACCCCGCATCAGCGGGGTGAGCTCGGCGAAGCCAATTATACCTATTTTTCGCGTCCGCCGAAGCTTTACGCGAAGGCGGAATAAAAGGATTCCCTTAGTGCGGGATCGCGCGCTATTTCTTCCGGCTTCATCGAACGGGGCGGAAGTGCTTTTCATGTTGCAGATTTACAGAAGACAAAATCAATATGACAGAAAAAATATTACTTGATGAGATTAAGACGAATAGATCTCCATCAGCCCAGTATATTCTCTTTAACAAGGAATATTTAAAAAATCTCAAAACAGAAGATTTGTAAAATTGTCGCCAGCTGCTTACACGGACAATTTCAGGACTGTATCATCTGTAAAATCTGATCGTGGCGGAAACGGATCGAAATTGTATCTGCCGGCGTTATCAAATTCGTAGGTGGAACCGATTATGTCTCCTGTTATTGCTCCAATCACTTATTGATTTTTTTGTCGTATATGTTAAAGATTCGAAGTATCCTGGTATATAATTTCAAAATAAGGTTGCAGGGTGTAGGAGCCTATAGCATATAAATTTACTTCTTTAAAAGGCTTGCAAGAAAAGAAGCAAAAGGTTCAATATTTTGATTCACACTCGCTTTCTCGAGGGATTCCATATAAAGTTCCCGTTTCTCAACCGGAATTACTATCCAGGAATAACCTCCGGAGGCCAGCATTGCATTCATAAGAAATCTTGCGATTCTTCCATTTCCGTCAGGATAAGGATGGAGAAAAACAAAAATCCAATGGCCAAGAACTGCTCTACCAGAAGATTCCGTCTCTTTTGCTAAAAGATCAAAAAATGCAGGCATAGCATCCCTGACTGAGCCTGGGTCGGCGGGGATATGCATTGACTCACTTATGAAAACTGAACCATTTCTATATCCTGCCAGATCAGAAGGCTTTAAAATACCGGCAGTAACACCTGGTGCAAACAACTCCCTGTACCAATCAGCATGGTCTTTCTTGACGACTTCTCCTGCATTTTGTCCGTTTAGAATTTTTCTTATACTCTCTTTCACACTTTGGAAAGCTTGCCAGTAACCCCGGGCAGCCAGCGCATCTTTATGTTCTTTATCTGCATCTGATTCATCAGGTTTCCAATTGCCTGTTCTTACTTTTTCAATTAATTCCTGAGATACTTTATACCCCTCAATTGAAAGAGAATTATAAGCATCCGTCTTGTAAACCTCTTCCACTTCTTCTAAATACTCATCTATGCTTTTTGAAATATCTGGTTTCCCGGGAAAGTTTTTAATAACTGTATCTCTCATCTGCCGCCATAATACGTTAATACGTATTACAACAGGTGATCTCTCTTTTTCATATATCAATAACGGAACACTTTTCTCAAATGGATCTTTTTCTCTAACATCATATCCGGCAGCTTTCATTGAAGCGATTATATTATCTGCAATGGCTGGTTTACCTATATTTCTAAATGCTCCGGCAAGTCTTCCCGCAATTGCTGAATGTCCTCCTTCCAGGAGTGGCCTGAGTATCTCAGAAGAATCTTTTATAAGAAATAATGATGTGCGGATATCACCCGGGAACTGCTGATAATAGCTTTCAGAGCAGGAAATCAAGGCATTCGGAAGTGAATAGATATTGATACCTTTAAATGTGTCAATCTCATTTTTTTCAGGAATGCTCAACCTGACCTCTAACATGGAGGTTCCATATAGTAGTTTTAAAAGATTATTCTGAGCCTCAGGAGACCTGACAAGTAATTGCTTAGGAATACTCATGTTACCGGCATGTATCGAAATTGATTCTTCAGGGGAGAGACACCAGTTATTTGAAAATCTGCTCCTCAGGTATTCTGAACAAAAATTCCAGTAATTGGTGTACCATGACGCAGGATCCCCGGGGCCTGTCCCGGGCCGGCAGACAATATACCATCCTTTTATTACTTCTCGTATGAACCCATTTTCAGTCAGCCTTTCACGATGAGTCCTTGTGATATCTTTAGCCCTGATCGCTGTAATGCCACTATCTCCCTGCAACTTTTTAAGCGCTCTGAGTGATTCTGCTAATTTTTCTGACGGTGTTGCCATTTCTTAATTAGACTAATAATTTAATGAGGTTCTGGCTTTAGTTTTTAATGATGTGTCATGTCTGGTTTATTATGTTGTTATATCTTTAGTATATCGCGTTGTGCCATATTTAGTTTATTGTGCATCAAAGATAAAAAATAATTCAATTTGATAATCAAAAAAAGCAGTATAGAATGGCGCAGCAATACCTGGATCGATTAAAAGCAATCCTGACTTTCGGAGATTCACATTTCTGCTCCGGCATCGGCAAGAGAACTCCCTGGCATGGGGATAATTTCAGGGAATTGCAGAAAAACCTTTTGACCAGTTGACGTTCGGTGATTTTGTTGTGGTTGATTATGATCCCATCCTCCGAACAGTATGAATATGTGTGTTTAACATCTCAAATAAAGAATCATTTTTCTTATTTCAGAGGAGATCCGGACAGACAGAGAAAAGGCTGCATAACAAGCTCCTCCTGGGAGTTGGCGGGCATGTGAATCCCGGCAGATCAGATGAACCGGATTAATTTTTTGTTAAGTTGCTGTTACTAAAATATTTTGTGCACTGAGTTTAAAAGAAAATCCATACTTTTCGGGATAAAATTTTATAAGTAAAAGTCCTGTGAAAAAAGTAGTAATAATTGGCGGCGGGGTTGCCGGATTATCTGCCGGAATATACGCTGCATTGAATGGTTTTGATACCGAGATTCTTGAGATGCACTCGGTTGCAGGCGGTCAGTGCACAGCATGGGAACGTAAAGGCTTCAGGTTCGATTATTGCCTGCACTGGCTCGTAGGAACCTCAAAAGGGCCGTTTTACGATATCTGGAGGGAAACCAACGTGATTAACGAACAAACTGAAATTATTGACCACGACATCCATTCCAAAATAATCGACAAAAACGGAAACGAGTTCTTTATCTATTCAAACATCGACCGGTGGGAAAAATACCTTATTGAAATTGCCCCCGAAGACAGCAAGACCATACAAAAGATGTGCAGCGATATGCGCAAGAGCGCTTTGATTGAACCATTTGCACTTCCACCTGAATTACGAAGCCCTCTCGATTCTTTAAAAGTTATACCCGTGATGCTGCCAATATTCAGGATTGTCAGAAAATTTGGCCGGTTAACCTGCAAGGAATATTTCGATAAGCTCAATTTCAAAAATGAAAGGCTAAAATCAGTTCCATCGGAAGCCCCCATAATTGTAAATATTACAAAAGATTCGAAAATCGGGCGGACCAGTCTTGAACATGGTTTTTCTGTAATGAACTACTCCTACGATCCCACAATGGCACCCGATGGCAAAACTACCATTGTTCTACGTTTTGAAAGCCCCTGGAGGCTATGGGAGAATCTTGAAGGCGAGGATTATAAGAACGAAAAGAAGCAGATAGAAAAGGATGCTGTTGATTGTTTAGAAACTATCTACCCCGGCATTACGGAGCATATCGGGGTGGTTGATGTTGCAACTCCCCTGACCGATGTACGCTATACGGGTGTAAAGGATGGTGCCTACGAAGGATTTATGCCGTCAAAAGAAAATATGATGAAATCCCTGGATTTGCAGCTGCCGAAGCTCAAACACTTCTATATGGCAGGGCAATGGCTGTTTCCGGGAGGTGGCCTTCCACCTTCTGCTCAAACAGGGAAATGGGTTGTTCAACTGATCTGTAAAAAGGAAAAACGGAAGTTCTTATCGATTAAAGAATGACTCTCTTTCGCCAAAGCTACAGAGGGCTAAGCTTTCGAATGACTTTCGACTCCCCAATTCCTGCCAGAAAAAATATCCTGACTCAATTCAATTGTAAATATCACATAATAAGGTAATTATACATTTTTAAGTATTTTTTATTTAAATATATGTATATTTTATTGTACATCATGTATATTATTATTATCTTTGTGTCAATACTAATTTACATATTGTATAATCTAATTGACAAAAGAGGTTATTATGGGACATCAGGAAAAACAATCAATCGTTTCAATGATCGGCTCTGTGCTGATCATTGGATTCTACACACTTTACGTTTACAAAAACTACGTTGCCGGGGATCCGGAAATCCTTAATGATTTCCAGTTCTGGGGTAAATCTTTCTTGTATCTGATACCTATTGCTATTGTCGTGCAGATTGTAATACACATCCTGTTTGCCATTGGAAACAGGATTGTAACACAGGAGGATATGCCCGACCTGACCGATGAGCGCGACAAGCTCATTGAACTGAAATCCATTCGCATATCACACTGGATTTTCGTATTCGGCTTTATGCTCTCAATGGGTTCCTTAGCCCTGGGTATGAAGCCATACGTAATGTTTCTTACGCTTCTGTCATCAGGGTTCCTGGCCAGCCTGGCATCGGAGGTTGCCAAAATAGTCTACTACAGGAAGGGGGTTTAAAATGGCGAAAGACAAGATGTTAATAACCAATAATATCCGCAAGCTCCGCTTCTTTGCCGATGAGATGACACAGCAGGAGCTGGCCGACAGAACAGGAGTCACCCGCCAGACCATTGTAGCCATCGAAAATGGAAAGTACTTCCCGTCGCTGGAGCTGGCTTTTCGGATGGCATATGTCTTTAAGGTATCACTAAATGAAGTGTTCAGCTACAATGCGGAGAATGATCCCATATTCAAAAAAATTAAAAATCTAAAAACCACTGAGAAATGAAAGCCGTGATCTATAACAAAAAGGGAGTACCGGAGAAACTGTCGTTGCGTGAAATTGGCAAGCCGCTGCCTGGAGATAATGAGGTCCTGATCCGGGTGCATGCAGTCTCTTTAAACGCCGCCGATTACCGGTCGATGAAGTCGTTATCAGCAAAACCGAACCGGCAGGATCTGGAATTTCTGACCAATCTTCTTGAAAATGGCACTATCCGGCCTGTAATTGACCGGCGATATACCCTTGATAAAACTGCAGAAGCTATGAACTATCTGATCAACGGGCACGCAGCAGGGAAAGTGGTAATCCTGGTGGAACCAAGATCGAATGACCATCGAATGACCATCGAATGACCACCGAATGACCACCGAATGACCACTGAATGACTACTGACACTCGGGGCTAGTACCTTACAGTTATCAAATATTCTCCACCTGTAAGTTTAAATTTGCCGGTTCCTAGACCTTCCGGGATGCCGGTTGTTAATGGCTTGTTGTCTTTCAGTATCTCTGTTTTCTGAGCCGGGCTGGTCTGCATATCAACCAGTGCTGTACTTCCTTCCGGTATTTTTATTTCGAACCGAATACCATCTGGTCCTTCTTTTTTCCAGTTTGAAACAATCTCTCCGTAAGGTGAATAATAGGAACAATCAACATAATCAAGTCCGGCAGGGACCAACGGGGCAAGGATAAATTTCTTAAACCCCGGGGCATCGGCCACCGGGCGGATCCCTCCCAACCACCGGTAAAACCATTCGGTTACCGAACCAAACATGGGATGACAGTTCGAATAGGTATTGTCGCTCTCTTTCCAGGTTTCCCAGACCGTTGTTGCACCTCGGTCGATCATATGCCCCCATCCCGGGTAAGCCGTACTGTTAACAATGTCAAAAACTTCCTGGGGTGATCCATGTTCGGAGAGTGTTTCCAGTGAATATTTTGTCCCGAAGATCCCTGTTGCAAGATGCCCCGAAGGTCCTTTACCTATTGCAGCTCTTAATGAATCTGTTGCAGCTTCAATCTCATCTTCTGGAATAATGTCGTGGTAAAGCAGGGTTGAAAAGAGTGTCTGCCGGTTTATTTTTCCCGCTACCGGTTTATCCCAGAACTCAGTTTTTACAAGCGACTTCAGTTTTTGTGTCAGCTGTTCAAATTTCCTTTCATTTTCCTTATCACGCATAAAAGATGCAAAAGTCTGCATTATCCTGGCAACCTGCAGGTAATGGCATGTACCTGTCAGCTCCACCGGAACAGGTTCCAGTGACTCATGGTCGCTTAACCCTTCATGAACCATGCCCTCAGGATGAATCTTCGCAGCCTTATCCATCCATTGCAGGTCCTGTTCGTACAGCTTCCGGATAGTCGCGGTATCGTTATAATACATGTAAAGGTAATACTGGGTGATTATAAAAGCTGATTCCCAGCTGATACCGCAATAACTTATCCCGACGTACGGGGCTGTGTCGACAAAAGATGAATCATTCATGGCATCCACCCAGTCATATATCGTTTTGCGGTAGAACGACTGCATATCCAGGTTGTAAATGAACGATTCGGCTGTTGCATTCAGGTCGCCTCCGTAGCCAAATTTCTCCCTTGCCGGGCAGTCCGACTGCACACTAACCAGGTTCGCCCTGAATGTTCTTACCGTTATTTCCTGTATTGAATTCAACAATCCGGATGAACACGAAAAGTGATTTGGCACCGGAATATCAGAATGAATGAACAAGCCCGTAATATCTGATATCCCCGGCTGATATCCCAGACCTGAGATTTCCATATACCTGTATGTGTGATAGGTGAAATCAGGAGTGAACCACTCTTCTTCTTCCCCGGCGAGAATATAACTATCGGTTTGCCAGGCAATATCAGGTGCGCCGGGTCCTCCCATGCCTTTCCTCTTTATCTGGCCCGCAACCGCGGTCATCGGGTTAAGAGTGCCATCATCATATACCCTCTCACCAAACCTGAAAACAATAGTATCGCCTTTGTTCCCTGTTAACCTGATCCTGAAGGTACCGGTAAAGTTTACTCCCATGTCGGCAATATATTTCCCGCTTTCGGGATTGTAGATCTTCACCGGGTTGATCTCTTCCGTTACCCGTACAGGCGGGAAAAAGGATCTTTTCAGTTCACCTCCGGGTGGTACTCCCGGCACGGCCGTCTGCCAGGAAGTGTCATCAAATCCGGCTCTGTCCCATCCGGGTATTATTTTTCGGGCATCGAAGAGAACCCCGAGGTAAACGCAGTTTTTCATGACAGGACCATAAGCATATTTCCAGCTCCGGTCGCTTACTATTTCTTCTGTTTTCCCATTATTGTAACTGATAATGAGCTTTGCTATAAAGGCAGGTTTACCCACCGTCAGATCGTCCCTCAGGTTACGCCGTCCCCATTTAAGGAGCGGAAGAGGGTTATAGAAGCCGTTCCCGGTTGTAACACCCAGGCAGTTGGGTCCATCGGCCAGAAGCGACGTAACGTCATATTCAGAATACCAGATCGTTTTGCTGAAATCGGTCCATGCAGGATCAAGGATATTGTCTTCAATGGCCTCCCCATTTACAGAAACCTTGTAATAACCTGCAGCAGTGATATACAATCGTGCACTCCTGATGTTTTTGCCCGGTTCAAATTCCTTGCGGAACAGGGGTGCAGGATGATCGAGGTAAAACAGTGAATCGCTCTCCGGAAGCGGACGGGCATCGGTTATCCATTCTGCTTCCTTTTTTTCGGTAAAAACAGTGCTTCCCGTTTCTCGCTCAAACCCTTTACAGGCTGCCAGGAAGATAAGGAGGATTATCAGGCTTTTCTGTGTCAAGGCAGTGGAGTTTGGTTAGTAACCTTTAAAGATAAACAATCTTCGATTGAATCGTGCAATCGGACAATATGCCGGGAATAATAACAGCATATGTTTTCTTAAAAACCGGTCCATATAATCCCGCCTCCTCCGGCTGCATTTAATTTTGTTTTGATATCCTTTTAATTTATTTTTGATAGAAATAACCATCTCGATGCTTTCGAGGCAATACGATCTGCTGGAAAAATCTTTATTGACAAGATTAAGAGGAGGAGACCAGGATGCTTTTACTGTCATGTTCACGACCTATTATAAAGACATGGTCCTCTTTGCCATGAATTTTACCAGGGAAAAAGAGATTGCCGAAGAGATCGTCCAGGAAACCTTCGTCAGGTTGTGGGATGAACGCAAGACCATCACTATCGGCATTTCCCTGAAATCCTATCTTCTCCGTTGTATACAGAACAGGTGCATTGACTGGATCCGTCATAAAAAGATCAGGCAGAAATATCGTGATGAAGTTTCTTCAACTCTTGAAACCTTCGAATACAATACAGATAATTATGTGATTAACTCCGAACTCAAGGATCTTCTGAAGGTTGCCCTCAGCAAGCTTTCTCCCGAGATATACGAAGCATACTGCCTTAGTCGGTACAAAGGCCTGAAATACAAGGAGATCGCAACGAAACTAAAAGTCTCTGTCCGAACGGTGGAAGTCAGAATAGGTAAAGCTCTCATCTCTCTGAGGGAAGAATTGAAAGACTATCTGATTTAGAAAATTGTGCCGGGAAGTTTTTATCTCCGGTCTGTTTTTAAGGCTTCCTGAAAAATATCCTGAAAATAATTGACAATTACAGTGTGGTAATCACTTCGCCAAACGTCTTTGCTGTATGGAAAAAAGAAAAAAAACAGATATTACAGAGGTTGCTGCAAAGTACTTTTCAGGAAATGGGAGTCCGGAGGAAAAAGAGTACCTGGAAAAATGGATAAATGACTCCGAAGAGAATGCAACATATTTCAGACAGCTTGGAAATATCTGGGCAACTGCCGATGCTGATTGCGTATCTGACGAAATTGATACCAGCAGGGCGTTAACAAAGATCAGGAAACGTATCTCAGGAGATTCAGCCATGCGCAGGTTATGGTTTGCCTGGGGAAAAATTGCAGCTGTACTTATTATCCCTCTGGTAATATGGAATATAATGAAACTATTTCAAAAGCCTGCTGAAGATATATCATTCCAGCAACCTGTTTACAGTGAAGTCTATGCAACGTTTGGAACCCGCACGGCATTGAGGCTCGCGGACAGCTCGCTGGTATGGCTTAACTCAGGAAGCAGTTTAAGATATCCCGATAAATTCACCGGATCGCACAGGGAAGTCTACCTGAATGGTGAAGCCTATTTTGAAGTAAAATCCGAAGAGCAAATGCCATTTATTGTCAGGACTGCAGATATTGCTGTAAGAGCGACGGGCACAAAATTCAATATCCTCGGTTTTAATTCCGGCCAGGTATCAGAGGTTACTCTTGTAGCCGGGAAAGTATCTGTGAGTGAGATTAATAACAAAGGCATCGACACTTTAATAACCCACCTGATCCCTGACCAGCACATGGTCTATAATAAAAGTACAGGAGTTGTGTCCGTCAGGGATGAGGATACCTATAAATTCATTTCATGGAAAGACGGTAAGCTCATTTTCCGCAATGAGCCATTAAGTGAAGTGGCAAAAAAATTAAGCCAGGTATTTAATGTCGATATCGAAATACAGGGAGACGTTCTCCATGACTACAGATACAGGGCAACTTTTCAGGACGAGACGCTTTCCGATATCCTGAAATTACTTGAGATTTCGGCACCCATTGGCTATAAGGAACTAAAACGTGCACCGTTGGAAGATGGCACTTTCCCCAGAAAAAAAGTAATAATATTCCCGCTAAGATCTCCTGATCCCGACTAAACTGAAAATTTCAACCTGACAGATAACACCAAGTATTAACCTAAATCCTGCTGACCATGAAAAACACCTACCCTTAAGCTTTTAAAAAAAAAGAGGAAATGTGCTGTAACACAATCCCTCTCCTATTAGCGGTTAACCAACATTTCTTGCAAAACATCTCTGAGTATTAACCTTCTAACTTTACAAAAGTATGAAAAAAATTCTGAATTATTGTAGTTTGATCGGCTCAAATTCCCGAAGCCGGAAATTACTTCTAAAGATGAAAATCACTATTCTCCTTCTGTTTCTTGGTATGATGAATATAATGGCAGGTCCGGCATATTCACAGACCACAAAAATCTCACTTGACCTGAGGAATTCTCCCATCGAGAGTGTCCTCAACAAGATTGAACAGGAAAGTGAGTTTTACTTTCTCTTTAACCAGAAGCTTGTTGATGTCGAACGAATAGTAGACGTCGTAGCCGAGAATAAACCCATCAGAGATATTCTTAATAATATTTTTGACGGGACTGATGTCAGATACGCCGTCTTCGACAGGCAGATAATCCTGACCAGCATGGCAGAACATCCAGAGAGGCTGGGCAGGCAACACATGGGACCCCTCGAAAGTCGAAACTTTCGACTGGCTGGGAGTGGTAACGCAGCCTGCCTATACCCAGGACCATTCCATCAGCGCGAGCGGCGGTACAAGAACGATGAAGGCTTACGGTTCGATAGGTTACCTCGACAACCAGGGTACTACAAAGGGACAGGAGTACCAGCGTTACACATTAAGGACAAACGTTGAGCTGAACCCTAAGAACTGGATCACATTCGGTGCAGGCGTCAACGGATCGTGGCAGTACCAGGATTACGGGCAAAGCCAGGCGGGAGGAAGCACAAATGTGACTGCCGACCTGATAGCGGCAGCCGCAAGGATTGAGCCCTATTCCCTTCCTTATGATGCAGAAGGAAACCTTATTGTGCATCCCGGTGGAAAGGCACGTGTGTGGAATGTTATAGACGAATGGAAATACTCCACCAATCAGCGCGAGACACTCCGTCTTCTTGCCAGCCTCTTCACAGAAGTAAAACTCTTTAAAGGACTCAGGTACAGGATGAACTTCGGCCCCGACTTCCGCTACTACAGGAACGGCTATTATAACGACGCTAAGTCAATTGTAAGGGAACTCAGCGCTTCCAATGCAAGTATCTCCAATACGAAAGACTTCTCCTATACGATCGATAACCTTCTTTATTACGACAATAAATTCGGTGCCCATACAGTAGGTGTCACCCTGCTCCAGACAGCATCAAAATGGACCAGCGAGTCGTCGAGCATTTCAGGCCAGGGTATCGAGATGCCAAGCCAGATGTGGTACGCCTTCGGGACCCTTACCAGCGCCCAGCTTACATCCTGGAGCTCCGGTCTTACCGAACGGCAGCTTGAATCGTATATGGCCCGCGTTAATTACAACTACAACAGCAAATACCTGCTAACATTATCAGGCCGCTGGGACGGCGCCTCACAGCTTGCAGCAGGAAATAAATGGGCATTCTTCCCGAGCGCTGCCATAGCATGGCGTTTAGACCAGGAGAGCTTCTTAACTAATGTTACATGGCTCGACCAGTTAAAACTCCGTTTAGGCTTTGGTACAGTAGGTAACGCTGCGGTAGGGCTTTACTCAACAAAGGGCGCTATCAACATGGTTACCCTGCCTTTTGGCACCTCAACCGTGACCGGTTATACTCTTACAAATGCTGTTGCAAACCAGGAGCTTGGATGGGAGAAGACAACCCAGTTCAACCTTGCTGTCGATTTCGCTTTCCTCAGAGGAAGGGTTAACGGGACCATCGAAGCTTACAGGTCATCTACTACCGATCTTCTTTTAACTGTAGCCCTTCCAAGCGTTTCGGGCTTTACCTCGACAATTGCAAATATCGGTGAAACAAGCAACAGGGGTATCGACCTCACAATCAATGCCACACTTTTAGCTATGAGCGATTTCTCATGGAATATAAATGCAACCGCTGCATGGCAGAGGGACCAGATTGAATCGCTGATGAACGGCAAAGAGGATATGGTTGCAAATAACTGGTTCATTGGAGAATCGATAGGCATAATATATAATTACGAAAAAATCGGCATCTGGCAGGATACACCTCAGGACCAGGAACAGATGGCGCTCTTCAATGCTAACGGATCCCAGTTTGCGCCAGGAAAAATAAAGATCAGGAATATTTCATTGGGTTACCAGGTGCCCGCAAAATTGCTCGACCGGATAAAGATCAACAGCCTTAAGGTATATGCCCAGGTACAGAATGCCGGGATGCTTTGGTCTCAGATCAAATTCAGAGATGCTGAATATGGCACTCTCTATTATAACCGCGGCTATGTATTCGGTATTAACGTGGGATTCTGAGAAATTACTGAATGAATTTTTAACCATTAAAGAAAATACACGATATGAATAAGTTTAAAATAAACATATTAGTGCTTTGGGCAATTATCCTGCTTGTGTCAGGTATCAGCTCATGCAAAAAGGATTTTCTCGACGAAGAGCTGAAGACCCAGAGAAACACCGATTATTTTAAGACTCCCGAGGGGATTTCCGACCTCGCCGATGCGTTGTACAACCACTACAGGGCTTTTTTCATGAACAGGGAACAGGCAGTTGCCACTAACGCATGCGGCACTGATGAATTCATTGTAGGGGGCGACCAGGCTCAACAAACCTGGAACGATTATAACTCCAACCTGGGTTCCATTGTTCCTAATGTTCCAACAGCTAATGTTACAAAAACCTATGAGATATGGGACATGATGTACAAGGCCATCAGCGATGCCAACGTTCTTCTTGCAAATGTCGATGAAGTTATAACCGATGCCGGTAAAAACAAACTTTTTAAAGCCGAGGCATCGTTCCTTCGCGCGTTCTCATATTTCAGGCTTGTACAACAGTACGGGCCCGTTGTGCTGAAACTGGAGCCATCCACAGGTGTTGAAAGGTACTTTATACGCGCAACGAAAGAGGAGTGCGTTAACCAGATCATCGCAGATCTGAGGACTGCTTATGCAGGTCTGCCTGATGTTGAAGAATCAGAGGGAAAGCTTTACAAGGATGTGGCAGCCCACTTCCTGGCAAAGGCGCTCCTTTACAGGTGTTCTGAAATAAACGATGACTGGAACGCTTCGTACAAAACAACAGACCTTGCAGAGATCATAACCCTGACAAACGAGGTTATTGCCCACCACCCGCTTGCAACAGATTTTTCCGATATTTTCGCTTACACGGGATCTGACGGCCCAAACGAGATGCTCCCTGAGGTGATTTTTGCCGCACAGTTCTCCAGTACAACTACCATCGCTGATGTTGGGAACGGGAACTATCTGCATCTTCTGTTTCTTTCGGTATATCAAACACTTACCGGTTTTGTACGAGATATAGCCGGAGGGCGCGAGTACCAGAGATGCAGGACAAATGATTACACTTTCGACGTATTTGACATAGAGAATGACTCGCGTTTCTGGAAAAGCTTTAAAACCAAAGCAAACCTGAACAATATTTCGAACCTTGCCCAGCTTAACGGAACAGACCCGAATACATCTGTTGAAGTAACTTATGCACAGGGTGACCTGGGACTGATCTATATTATCAATAAGGAGGGTGACACCAGGTTCAGTAATCCTGCTGCCGGGGGAACTCCGCTGGTAAAAAGTACACATTCCGGGGTCTATTTTAATAACCCTGTAACCGGTAAGCCCACACCCCATTCCTATGCACGTTACCTTGCCGATGGCAGCGGTTACTTACGCTTGCCTGGCAATGTCAGCAGGTACCCGGCGCTCAGCAAATATCTTGACGGATCCCGAACAGCGGTAGCCGCCACTGCCGGCCGCCGCGATGGAATATATGCACGGGTAGCCGAGACATATCTTATTAAAGCTGAGGCTCTTATCCGCCAAAACAACTATACTGAGGCCATCTCGGTTATGAATATTGTCCGTGAACGCGCACAGTTCAGGGACGGTGAAGACAGGGCTGCATACAGGGATGGCGGCGCCGCTGTTCTTACAAATTCTAATGCACCTCTGAACGCAAACGGTGTATTGATAAATTCGAATTCCAATGCTAACTCGTACTACGAATCGCTCGATATTCCTGTAACAACCGCTGCCACGGACATTACCACCGGGATCACCCCGGCAAGCCTTCCGGCTGTTGACGAGGCCATTATAACAAAACTCGGCCTTTCCGGCGACTACGACAGGATGATGTGCTTTCTGCTCAACGAGCGTTCACGCGAGCTCTACGGCGAGCTTTTCCGCTGGGAAGACCTTGCGCGGACTAAAACGCTTTTAAGCCGAGCCCTGACATTCAACGAGGGAACGGCGGGGGCAAATGCTATCAGGGAGAAGCATTACCTGCGCCCGCTGCCGCAGACCTTCCTCGATGCTATTTATAATGCAGAAGGAAGAGCGCTTACAGCAGATGAAAAAGCAGCAATGCAGAATCCGGGTTATTAGGTTGGTTTTGGGTTTCTGGATTAGTTTGAAGAGGCTGTTTCAAAAGGTAAACAGCCTCTTTTTCTTTGATTCTATATATAGAACTGACTGAAACCATTTAACCATTCCTTTGTCAAAAAGTAATCTCTTTATCCGTTTCTGAAAACAAAGATCAGCGTCGACGGTCACTGTGCTTGTAAACTGCCTATCCATTTAGCAATGGTATCGGCTCCTTTTACCACAGTCGATCTGCCGTGTGAACCATCCTTTATTATTACATAACTTTTCATATCACAATGCCATGCAGAAAAAATCTCCTCACAACCAGATTTATCAACAATATTATCATTTTCACCGTACAGCAGAAGTAATGGGAAATCTGCCACCCTGGCATTTTCAGACATTGCATCCATTATTTTTTTTGATGCAGCCATACTGTGCATGCTGAAGTACTTAACCAGAAGAGAATCGCTATTCCGCAGTTCTGATTCCAACCTGTCCGATTCATCCGTTATTAAAGAAGGATCCCCGGCCATGTTTACAACAGGTTTATGAGGAGCGAAAACATAATATCCGATATACTTCAGGTAATCGAAGAAGCCGGGACTCATCCCCTTTGCAGGTTTTAGTTTGAATGGAGGGTTTACAAGTATCATTCCATCTATTCCGGGCAGTATTACCGCCACCCCAAGGGCAAATGCACAGGACATACTGTGACCAAACAGGAAAATCTTTTTACTACACGACAAATAAGCGCTGTCATTCCTGATAATTTCACAGTAATCTTCAATAATATCACCCGGATCAGTGTCTCCGCTTTCTCCATAAGAATAACCGGTTCCCCGAGGGTGTATAACAACAATGCGGTTTTTGTGATTACTCAAAACATCTATGATCTCCCTCTCCTGCTCATGGTTAACTCCGGTTATTCCCGAGAGAATATAGATTGAGTTGACAGGATTGTCTGCCGGACGGTGCTCCCAGACAAATATTTCAGATCCATCTCTCACCTTCACAAGTGAGCCGTTCTCATCGCTGGCAGGTAGATTACGACCAGGATTAGTCTCTCCAATGCAGGAGGTTATAGCCAGGAATATTAAATAGAAGCCTATTCCGGGCGATGAATGGTTTTTATGCCGTTCTGTTTGAGAAGTGATCATTTTCTGGTATTGTTTGAGTATAGACAACGTCTGCAAATTTGAAAAAAGCAGTCATAATTAAGGCTGTATTCCGCGTTACCAGAGCTCTATAGTACCTTCTCAGCATTTTGTGAGTTTTCTATTCTATCTCCAAGAACATGATTCTATGCCTCCCGCGTAAGCTTAATTACCACATCTCCTTTTCTCGCTGCACTTTCTGCATGTCTATGGGCTTCAGGTGCCTGGTCAATTTTAAATACCCTGTCAATTACAGTCCTGATTTTATCTTCTTCAACAAGTTCTTTTATGAACTGCAAATCTTTCGCATGAGGAGATACCAAAGCACAAATGACTTTCTTTTGCCCTGAAATTTTTGTCCACAACATCTGAAGCAGGTTCTTCGCTTTAAAACTGACGAACAAATAGGTTCCCTTTCGATTCAGTAATGTTTTATAAGATGAATTGTAGCCCTTTCCCAGAATATCAATAATATGATCATAGGTCTCTCCATTTTTTGAAAATTCTTCTCTTTTATAATCAATCACATTGCCAGCGCCCAATTTTTTTACATAATCCACTCTCTCTGTGCTGCATACACCTGTAACTTCTGCTCCGAAATGATTTTTGGCCAGTTGAACTACTGCAGAACCAATACCTCCGGAGGCACCGAATACTAACACCTTCTGTTCCCTTTCTATATTAACTTTTTTTAATAGGCATAGGGCAATTAATGAACCATAAGGAATGGTTGAAGCTTCTTCATAAGATGTATTTGTTGGTTTGTGCGCGAGCAGACCTTTTTCTGACACACACAGATACTCGGAATATGCACCCATTTTTTCTCCGGTGTAGCCAAAAACATCATCTCCGACCCTGAAATTCCTGACATCACTTCCTGTTTGCTCAATTGTACCTGCGAAGGAATTGCCAAGAATTTTTATCCTTGGCGATTTAAGACCGAAACTGAGTTTAGCAAAAATCCAGATCAGGAAAGGCATATTGAAATCTTTAGCAGAAACATACCTGAATCTTCTGGCTATGAGGTCTCCGAAATTCACAGAAACTGCCTGCACTTTTATAAGTACTTCACCATCCTTCGGGTATGGTTTTAACATCTCCTGAACTTTGAGTACCTCGGGATTGCCATATTCTGTATAAATTATTGTTTTCATTTATTTAATTTTTAGATAGTTCGTTTCTGTATTCCGTCGGAGAGCTGCCAACTTTTTTTTGAATAACCAATTACTGAGACCAAAGGATGTTTAGGCTTTTCAAACCCTGCTATTTCATGCAGTTTCGGGATCGTCTGAACTCTGTAGGCTATATCTTGCACACAGACTAACATTCAAAAACTGACTCCGATATACAAATTGGGTTCAAAGAGGAAGTAATTATTCCATTTGATATCTTCTTCTTTAAAGGCTTGAGGGGTATTGGTGTTAACAGGCCAGTATTGACAATGAATTTGAGGTTCTAAATAAACTCTATCCTTGAAAAAGGAAAAATGATACCCAAGATGATATGAAGTATATAACTTGAAGCCATTTCCGATTTTTTCATCATTTATGTCTATGTAAGTTTTCAGTTGAGGCAAAACTTCCGCCGCAGCAAATAATCCTTTCCATAGCATACGTTGATAGGTAACTCCAATTCCGCTTTCTCTGAGCCTGCCAGGATAAAAATTATTCTCATCGAACTTTAGTTGCTCCTGCATTGGCAGGCCCATTGGGGCAAACATTTTCCAGGTAGCGACCTTTATTCCAAGCCTGTCTTTTGGAGTAAGTTTGTATCCAACATGAAATTCATAATGATGCGTGTTCGTTTTTTCTTCTCCAAAATTAAGAAATGAATAGTAAGTAGTGCTTACTGAGAATTTGCGGGCAGGAACACCGTCTCTGGCTGCTCCTCCATTTGTCTCTTTGAACTCCTGACAGAATGTCATTGCAGCAAGAGTCGCAAAGAGTAATGTTGTTGAAATTAATCTTTTCATTTTTGTCTGTTTTTTTTATTTATTGCATTTTTTCTTCCTCGTTATCAGGCGGATTAATGGAAATCAACTTAAGGTTTAAATCCCTGATGATATTTAATATCCCGTGCAAATGAGCCTCATCCTTAATCTGTCCGGTCAGGATGGTATTATCTCCTTCATAACTGATATTCATACCCTCAAAACTGTTTTTCCAATTTTTATCAAGCTGCCCCTGAATTGATATTTTGATTTTACCTTTCATATAATAACTTGTTTTACTCTCAGCAAAGGTCGGGTACACCCGACCGGAAAAAATCACCCGAACGGGTGATTTTGAGGGTGATTTATTTGTTACAGAAATTTGAGGGCCTATAATAATCCCATCTTTTTTGCTTTGGCTACGGCACCTGAACGGTTACTGGCGTCAAGCTTGATGAAAATGTTCTTCAGGTGTGTTTTAACAGTGTTTATCGAAACAAAGGTTCTTTCGGCAATTTCCTTATTCGTCAGGTTCTCAGCCATAAGCTTCAGAGTAGTCAGCTCGCGTGCACTTAATTCCAGGTCCGGAATAATCTTTCGTCGTTTTTTCTTCGTCTCAACAGCCTGTCTGAACTTCTGCATAAAGCTCTCAGGTATCCTTGTCCTTCCGGCAGCATGCCTCTTGTATACATCATTCAGCAGAACACTCATCTGGTCGAGGTCAAAAAGAAAATGTATTATCAAATTATCATCGGCCGCCATTTCAAGTGCATCAATATATTCTGATACCGCTTTTTCGTGTTCATTCCTCCTTAAATACATCAATATATAAACAAGTTTAAGGTCAATCAGTCTTTCAATTCCATTCGACGTTTTTGCAATTGCATATATTTCCAACATAAGCTCTTCTGCTCTGGTGTTTTCGTTCTGCTGCAGAAGCAACCGGGCAAACTGAATGTATGAGTACAGGGTTTCAAAAGTTAACTTCAGCTGATGTCCTAATCCAACTTCCTTAGCAAAATCTGCAGCTTTATCAATTTCATGTCTTTCAATAAGGAGGTATATTTTCCATCCGATATAAGTTGATGCGAGAAACGGAGCTATTTTATACCTCTTCAGGACATCCTCAAGTTCGCCTATCTTATCAAAAGCTCCCATTTTGTCTTCAACAGCATGAAGAGCATATGAATAAGCCAGTAATGCCATTATTCTATACCTGATATCCCTGGCATTTTCACATAGCTGATATGCTGTCCTGGCGTTTTCAAGAGCTTCATCAAAATTTGTCCAGATACATTGAATCACCGACATCATTGAAAAGAGTCCGGTGAAAGTCCATTCAACCTTCGCAATACCCGAAAAACCACGCCTGTCCATAAGGGAAAGAGTGTCGGTGCATAGAGCAAATGCTTTCCTGTACTGACCTAATGCACACCGGCGCGACACAATTGCAGATGTTATTGTAGCAATCAGATAAATATTATCTGTTTTCTTGCTGTGCTCGAGCGCGTAATTAAACGCATCCAGACCTTTATGCACATCGCCCTTTACCAGCTCAGCATTACCGATAAAATACCAGGCCCATCCCGTCCACAACGGGTTGATTTCAGAAAGGTTTTCAATGGCAATTTCACTATATTTTATTATTGTTTCCGGGAGTACTGTAAATAATTTCATATAGGCCAGTGTGGCTGCAAGTTTTCCGAAAAGTAACTTGTTGGCCCCGATGGCTTCCGTTGTTGATACCTCTCCATTAATTAGGGCATCTATCACTTTCTGTGCATCAGCAAGATATTTTTCAGACTCTGCTGCCTGTCCTGCTGCGATTAAAATCCATGAATAGAACAAAGCGAACTCCTGGTTACTTTTGATAACCTCATCAGGCAACAGTTTACCATACCTGAGGATGGCTGAATGATGGCCGACTTCCCACATTCTCTCAACAATCCGGCCTGGAATCCGGATGGATTGTTCAAAGTCCCTGATTTCAAGGGCGTGATCTATTGCCAATTCGTGTAGGGCATTTTCTTCAAACCAGGCCGAGGCTTTATCGTGAATATCCTTAATTTTTTCCTGATAAGATTGCAGGAATCGCTGCTTCAACAAGCCTGCAAACAAATGATGATACCTGTACCATGTTCTGTTTTCATCCAGGGGAATAACAAACATGTTATTTTTTTCGAGGCTTTCGAGAATATACTGACTGTCATTCCTGTTTACCACAGCATTGCACAGAGAGGCAGATATTTGCTCCAGTACTGAGGTTTGAAGCAAAAATTCTCTTCTGTCGTCGGTTTGTGTCTTTAACACCTCCTCAATCAGGTAATCCATTATATACCTGTTGTCGCCCTCCAAGTCGCGAATGAAGCCTGAGATATCTTCAGTACCCTGCATTGATATAGCTGCCAGTTGCAGCCCTGCAATCCAGCCTTCTGTTTTTATTTCAAGAGAATGAACTTCGTCAACAGACAGGCCTAATTTAAATTTCTTAATCAAATGAAAATCGTCGAGAACCAACAAAAAGTGTTGGTCAATACTGAGTAATTCGTTGATCAGCAGGCTGGCAATTGATTCGACAGATGGTGAATTGGGTGAATTTAGAAGGCGAAGGGAACTTTGTCCGAAATCGTTATGAATACTTTGAATTCCCGAAATTACATAGCCCAGAAAAACTGCAGGGTCATTATCACTATTGTCCAGCGAAAGCCACGCAGCAGGAATTTTATTCTGGCTGATCCAGTAGCTTAACAATGTTGTTTTACCATACCCGGCTGGAGCAGAAACAAGAATCAGCTTTCTGCCCAGGCCGGAGTTTAATTTTTCAAAGAGACCTGATCGGTGAACTACATTAACTCCGGCAGGAGGAATATGCAGTTTTGTTAAAAGCATGTGTGAAGTTAAGAAGTGTTTTGACTGTCATACCTGATTGTCTCTTGAATTTCAATTTCATCCATGCGCATTTCATTTTAACTAAGATTGCCGTTCCATTTGGACTTGATTATTTGCTGTCAACTACCTGAAGAGATAATGTGTGCAGAAGATACTTTATGGAAAGAAACAGATGGGGGTTAGTCTGTAGTATTATTCGGCTTTCTTTAAATGTGAATCGTTTTTAATCTATCCTGTCATAGATAAATGATAAATAATTGACTTCCGCTTTATTATGGCTTAAATTTGATATAGAATTCATCAATAAAAAGTAAACCATTTTATCTGCGAAATGAAAAAGATCCTGATGTTTTTATTTACTTTTTTTGTTATAGCAGGTTGCATCCGCACATCGATTATTGATATCCATGCTGAAGCAGAGGTAATCAGGAAAATCATGATCAATGGGAAGATGCAACTAAAACCATGGACGCAAATAAATACATGAGCTCTTTTGCTCCCGGATCTGTAGAAATGAACGCCAATGGTCTGGTTTGTGTTGGTCTTCCGTCTATCCGAAAATATTTTCCTGGTCAGGCAGCTCGCTCAAAGTTGAAGTCCGGAACATGCGACTGAGCAATGGTGCAAATGTCATTAAAGCTTGAGAATCCAGTCACACTCTTTATCTAAAGCATAGGAAATTATCCGGAATTGAAAACCCGGGTAACTTTCGATAAACTTTTTATTGACGGCAGGTTTTACTCCCGGACATTTTAACTTAACTTCGAGTGCCAGGCCTTCGTTAGACGACGTAGATACAATAAAATCGACCTCCTGCTTATCAGTTGTCCGCCAAAACCTGATCATATCCTTATCATATATCTCAGACAGACGGCTAAACACATAGTTTTCAATTAATTGTCCCTCATCTCCCCTGTCTTTGAAATCAAACAGACGATTCAAAACAATATTTCTCATGCCCGAATCTTTAAAAAACACCTTGGGCATCTTGGTAAGTTCTTTTCTATGGTTGGTATAAAAAGGTTTTACAAGCCTTATATGAAAACAATTCTGAAGTACATAAAGGTATTTGTCAACGGTTTTATTATCGACTCCGATGGTGTTGGCCAGTTCATTTTTGTTAACAAGATTTCCTGTCTGTCCGGCTAAAAGGACAAGCAGCAGATAAAATTTTTCCGGATTGGCAATTCCGGCTTCATCAATATCCTTTTTTAAAAATGCATTCTTTAATTCCTTAAGCAGTAAGACTTTTTCTTCTTTGTCATTTTCCAGGACGATTGACGGGTATCCCCCATAAACAAGGTATTCATTGAATGAATGTAAGAGTTGTCTGTAATCAGGAGAAATATATTCACTCCGGCTCCTGATCAGGTTAAGCTCCCCGAGGAGGCTCCGGAAATCCCGGAATAGCAACCATTCTTCAAATGAAAGCGTTTTGAGTTCAAATATCCGTTTCCTGCCGGCCAGTGAATCTTTGAATTTACTATCTATATAAAATGCGCTGCTGCCTGTTGCAATCACCTTAAGGTTTTCACCATATACATCATAGAGGTATTTAAGGAAATTTGAAGGATCCGCAGCATACTGGACTTCATCGATAAACAGAAATACTCTTTCAGCCCCTTTTTGAGTTCCGGCCAGCGATTTTACAGGCCGTTTTACAAAGGAGAAAACCTCCTCAGGGTGGATATTGATTGCTGAAAGGATGTCACGGTCCTCCAATGTGATGTAAGCAACTGTTTTGTTTTCATTTCGTAATTCCCTGTATAAGTCCTGGATAAGTGAAGTTTTCCCACTTTGCCTGGGACCAGTTATAATGGTAAATTCCTTTCTTACAAGATGTTTCCTTATCTCCGGATGGATTTTACGTTGGATATACATGGCAATTTTCTTTCAAAAATACTAAAATCAAATGGTATGAACCCCAGAGCAAGCTCTGGACTCAAAGAACGGTGCAAGCACCGAGGAACCGAACCCCGCATCAGCGGGGTGAGCTCGGCGAAGCCAATTATACCTATTTTTCGCGTCCGCCGAAGCTTTACGCGAAGGCGGATTAAATAAATTTGGACAATAAATCCATAAATATACGATAATATTGGATTACGATTCCATAATTCTGCGCATACTTAGAATTTGTCAACTCCCATCTAAAAAGTTTTGTTCAGATCAGGCTGGTACCTCTTTCTATTTTGCCTTAATCCCATAATTTGTTGAAATACAGCATTGCATCATTTTTAGATGATCCCATAAAAATCATCGACTAATTATTGACTTCCGCTTTTTCATGGCGTAAATTTGATATAGAATTCATCAATAAAAAGGAAATCACTATAGCTTAACTATGAAAAAGACTTTAATGCTTTTAGTTTTAGTGGTGATTTCAATAGCATGCAACCGCACACCGGTTATTGATATCAGTGCTGAAGCTGCGGTAATCAGGAAAATACATGATAATATCAAAACATATGAAAAAACTTCTTATTTTTTCATTCCTGATCCTGATTGGTTTTGAGTGCTGTCAGCAAACAAAACCCGGGAAAGAATCTGACGAGACATCCAGGTCTCTGAATAAACTCTATGAGGAGTATTATGATGGTTATATGGAGCTTAATCCAATCCTGGCTACAGAGTTTGGAGACTACCGTTTTAACGATCTGTTCCCAAACTCATTAACTCAGTCCTACATTGAAAAACTAAGGAACTTTTACACATCCTTCAAAGCAAAACTGGATGAATTTGATGAACCTCAACTATCGGAGCCGGAAAGGCTGAATGTGGACATTTTAAAATGGGAATGTAATATCGGTCTGAAAGGTTTGAATTTTAAGAAGGAGTTATTACCTGTTGATCAATTTGCATCTGTCGACATTTATCTTGCCACTATGGCGGGTGGAAATTACGTTCAGCCTTTTCGTAATACCCCGGACTATGAAAACTGGCTTAAAAGACTAAGCGGTTTTGTAATCTGGTGCGATACTGCCATTGCCAATATGCAGAGAGGGATGAGAACTGGTTACACCCTGCCCAAAGCATTAGTGTATAAAATGATACCTCAGATGGATAGTTTCGATCACGGTCCGGCAGAGGAACATGTTTTTTATGGACCTGTAATAGTATTCCCGGGAGATATGTCAGCTGCTGATAAAAAAAGGCTTGAAAGTGAGTATAAAGCAGTGATTGAAAAGAAAATAATTCCTGCATATAAAAAATTGCATGATTTTCTGAAAAATGAATACTTACCTCGTTGCCGCGAAACATCAGGTATAGATGACATCCCTTATGGCAAGGAATATTATCAGTATTTAATTGAGTATTATACCACCACAGAACTGTCAGCGGATGAAATCTTTGAGATCGGGCAAAATGAAGTGGACAGGATTTCCCGGGAGATGGGAAAAATTAAAGATCAGGTAGGTTTTAAAGGAGACCTTAAAGAATTTTTCAGTCATGTACGGACAAGCCAGGATCTGATGCCCTTTTCTGAACCAGAGCAGGTGATTGCTAATTTCAATAACATCCATGAGATCATTAAGTCAAAGATGCCCGGATTGTTTGACAGCGAACCAAAAACACCTCTGGAAGTGAGACGAACTGAAGCTTTCCGCGAAAAAACGGCTAGTGCTGAATTTGAAATAGGACTGCCGGATGGTTCAAGACCAGCTATATTTTATGTCCCCATTCCTGATGCAGGAACATATAACATTTTACAGGATGAAAGCCTGTTCCTGCATGAAGCAGTTCCCGGTCATTATTTTCAATTATCACTTCAACTGGAAAATGACAGCCTTCCGCAATTCAGAAAAATAATGATTTATGGTTCTTATGTCGAAGGCTGGGCAATGTATGCTGAGACCCTCGGCAAAGAGCTTGGTATGTATTCGGATCCGTATCAATATCCGGGTAACTTAAAAGAGGAAATACACAGGGCCATCAGGCTTGTTGTAGACGTCGGGTTACATACAAAAGGATGGACACGGGAACAGGCAATTCAATATTCGCTGGACCATGAGCCTGAGTCTGAAAGTAACATAATTGCAGAGATTGAGCGGTATATGGCACTTCCCGGACAGGCATTAGCGTATAAGATCGGACAACTCAAGTTTCTTGAATTGCGTGCAAAAGCTGAAAATACCCTTGGAGACAAATTCAATATCAAGGAGTTTCATAATAAAGTCCTTGAATCCGGGTGTATCCCTATGCAATTATTCGAAGACAGAATTAATGGATGGATTGATTCAAAAAAATAATGTATGAATTATGAAAGATTACTTCTCAAATGGATTTCTTTTCATAATAATATTTTGCATATCAAACCGCCACCCACTTCTAACTCCTGGCTTGAAATCCTTGACCGTGAAGTCAGGGCAAACAGGGACAAAATCCCGGTCGATACGCTGATTTCAGTTGTCGTTGATCATGAAGGATCGGGTAAAGTTTATTCTGAACCGGCCACAGAACGTGAGAGGGCTTATGTACAGGCATTTATCAAACTGAGAAGCCTGGCAACTACCCTTTACAGAACCGAAGAAGGCCGGGAAGCATACCTGGAATTATATAATCCTGACTTTCTGGATCGTATTGCCGACAGGTTGGATTTCGACCTGAGCAAAAACAAGCGGGTAAATCTGCTTTCGGAGAAATTTGCCCCCGGTGATCTGCCGCTTCTCCTGGAGTATATTCACCACAATATGACCTATGTTCTGAACCTGGAACCATTCTTTACAAAGACATACAGCGCTTATGGTTCTGAGGATGACACAAAAAACTACGATCCCGCTCCCGGCAAAAACGGGCTATTCAGGATGACCAACGGTAAAAGCAACGGGCAGACAGTCAGGGTGAATTTTTCGGAAAAGAATGGCCAGATGGCCTTGCTCACCACCTGGCTGATTGAGGGTAACTCAGAATTGGGAATCCCGGCTTTGGGAATCCGGCATCCTGTTGTAACCGGACTTCTTGTTTATCATATGGACGTCATGGAGCATGATAGTTTTCATGCCCTGCAGTACTTTTCCAATCCGGTCGATTACCTGAACCGGCTGGTCGACAAAGAACAACCTGAAGTTATGGATCCCGGAAATCCGCAATATGGTCTGATCAGAAAGGAGCTGGTTGAAAAAGCCAGATTCAAATTATTTTATGATGGATGGTTTTTACATCTCCGGATTTTTCCGCAGAGGCCATGAAAGTGAAACGCTTGAAGCAGCTGACATGATTGAAGATATGAGATCAGGGAAAGATATAATCCGGGGATTGACCAATGCCGGCATCCGCATTTCAAAGATTCATCCCTTGTTTGAAAAGGGTAACATCCTGGAATGGCTGCAGGATGGCACCAACAGCCGTGATATAGTCAACGTTTATTTACGTGCTGACGGAGGTAATCCGAAGGGTAACCTGTGGTTCCTGAATGATGAAAAGGTATTACCGGAAAGTATGCGTGGTTTTATGTTCACCCAGTTCGACCCGGCTATTGCAGTGAATGACCTTGTAGCAATTAATGATAAGCTGGCAGCAGGCAAAAAGCTTTCCAGGGCTCAGAAAAAACAAATTGCCGGACAGGTGTATTCGATCATGAAAGTCTGGGAATCTTCAGTGGAAGTCCAGAGGGCGAACGGGGGGCTCAATGCCATGATAGAAGAATTTCCCTATCTGAAGCCTGTAATTGCCCGCTATGAGGGAGATCCTTCGTCCGGGATTGAGGGAGAAATCAACAGATTCAGAAAACTGGCACCTAAAAAGGGAATTAAATTGTCAGACTTATGAAATATATGGGAAAGGACATCCCCTGATATTATTACATGGCAACGGTGGAAATATAGCAGGGATGGAAAACCAGATTGCCTACTTTTCAAAGAGTTACAAGGTAATAACTATGGATTGCAGGGGAAGGGGCAAATCTGAGCTGGGTAGTGATACACTTACTTATATGTTGATGACAAAAGACATAATCTCTCTGCTGGATCACCTGCGTTTAGATTCAGTTTACGTGATTGGAAGAAGCGATGGAGGAATCATTTCATTATTAATGGGAATATATTATCCGGAAAGGGTAAAAAAGATTGTCGCATTCGGGGCAAGCCTTGTCCCGGATACAACGGTATTGTATCCTTCTATAGTTGAAGAGATACATCGTGACCGGGTACAGGCAGAAGAAATGATTGAAAAAAATGATACAACCCGGGACTGGTACCTGATCAGGCAACTCAACAGGCTTATGGAATTTCAGCCACATATTTCAGTCTATGATCTAAGAAAGATAAGAGTACCGGTTCTATTATTATCATGCGACAGGGATGTGATTAAAGAGGAACATACCCTTGATATTTACAGAAACATACCAAGAGCTAATCTGTGCATCTTCCCTGGTGAAACCCACTGGATAACCAGTGAAAATCCCGATCTTTTTAATTCAACTGTTGCGAAATTCTTCTCCGGGCCGTTCAGGGGATATGAAATAAGAAACTAAATAAAACAAAATGAAACTACAAATCACCCTTAAGAAGATCCTTTTAACAGTTCTGTTACTGACATCTGCTGCAGGAATTTTATCTGCGCAAAACAACATTTTTAAAGTAATCAGGGCAGGCAGGCTGATTGATACTGAAAATGGCAAAGTACTTTTAAATCAAATGATTTTGATTAAGAATGATACCATTAAGGAAGTTGGCAGCAATATTAAAATTCCTGAAGATGCAACAATTATTGATCTTTCAGATGCAACTGTTTTACCCGGCCTGATCGATTGCCATACCCATATTACAATGGAAATCGGAGACAATTATTATGATGACACTTTTCGTAAATCGTTTGTCGATTATGCAATATTGGCTCCCGGGTATGCTAAAAAAAACCCTTGAGGCAGGTTTTACTGCGTGCAGGGATGTCGGATCAATGGGATTTATTGATGTTGCCTTGAGAA
>JAHYJA010000169.1 GCA_019429325.1 Bacteroidales bacterium | reverse complement strand
CAGATGACAGTGAAAATCAATAATCGGCTGTTTTTCTGAATACTGATGGTAAAGCCTTACAGCAGTTTTGTTTCCGAGAAGAAAATCATCATTGATAAATGGTTTCATTTGTATATAATATTTATTTCTTATTGTTCACAGAGCCTGCCCCGCCATGACATGCGGACAGCCGGATTGCAGATACTCTTTCCTGATATCGTCTCATTTGTCATGGCATTCATGCGCTTTTTTCCGGTTACGGCGATTGAAGTTTGAGGGTGTAATATAGAAAAAAAATCAGGTCTTTGACCTGAAAAATGGATTTTAGTTTTAAAAATAATAAAAATGAGATGGATTTTAAAGGTGATTGAATGAGCTGTCGGATCTTACCTCATATCCAAAACAGAATTGCATAAAAGTTGCGAATGTTCGTAAACTGTGTAATTTTGTAAATACAGATCTGTGAATTAATAAAAAAACACATATGAAAATTGAGTTGCGATATGCCGCTCATCCGGCGGATGTTAAAGATTACGATACTGACAGGATCAGACGGGAGTTTCTTGTCAGTTCCGTGTTTGTACAGGATGAGATATCACTTGTCTATTCCCTGTACGACAGATATATTGTTGGCGGCGCCATGCCTGTTGAAAAGACCCTGAAGCTTGAGCCGGTTGATGAGTTAAAAGCAACAGAATTTCTCGACAGAAGAGAAATGGGACTGATTAATGTCGGGGGAGATGCTGAAATAACAGCGGGAGGAGTCGTCTACCATCTCGGTCACAAAGAGGCACTTTACCTGGGCAGAGGTACTGCGAATGTAAGCTTTAAGTCCAATGATAATTCAAATCCGGCCAAGCTCTACATCAATTCCGCCCCGGCCCATCATACCTATCCCCCGAAAAAAGTCACTCTTGCTGATGCAGAAATTGTCGAGATGGGAACTCATGAGACTTCAAACCACAGAATAATTAACAAGCTTCTGGTTAACAGCATTGTTAAGACCTGTCAGCTTCAAATGGGAATGACTGAACTGAAGCAGGGCAGTGTATGGAACACAATGCCGGTACATACCCATAACAGGAGGATGGAAGCCTATTTTTATTTTGAAGTGCCCGCGAAGCAGGCTGTCTGTCATTTTATGGGAGAACCTGATGAGACGAGACATATCTGGATGACAAACGAACAGGCTGTTCTCTCACCCTCGTGGAGCGTACATAGTGCCGCGGGAACATCCAGCTACACCTTTATCTGGGGTATGGCCGGAGAGAACCTCGATTATGGAGATATGGATATCCGCCACCCTGATACATTGAAATAATAAAACCCTTCGGCAATGAAAGAGATGTTTGACCTTACCGGACGGATTGCCCTGGTTACCGGCGGTACGCACGGGATCGGCCTGGCAATCGGAATTCTGTTTGCGAAAGCAGGAGCCAGGGTTTGTGTTAACGATATACAGGATGAAAAGCTTATCAGCTGCAAAGAAGCTTTCAGACAGGAAAGCCTGGATGTTTATACACTTAATTTTGATGTTACCGCAGAAAATGAGGTTGACCGGGGAATCTCGGAAATAGAAACGAATACGGGACCGGTGGATATCCTGGTCAACAATGCCGGGATCATAAAGAGGATCCCGATACTTGACATGCCGGTTGCGGATTTCAGGCAGGTGATTGACGTTGACCTTGTCGCACCATTGATTGTTTCAAAAAGAGTCGCCCCGAACATGATAAAGAAAAGAAGCGGCAAAATAATCAATATGTGTTCCATGATGAGTGTCTACGGAAGGAACAGTGTCTCAGCCTATGCATCAGCCAAGGGCGGACTGAAACTTCTTACTCAGAACATGACGTGTGAGTGGGCAAGATACAACATTCAGATAAACGGTATCGGTCCGGGATATATCGCTACCTCACAGACAGCTCCAATACGTGAGAATGGTCACCCTTTCAACGACCTTGTTATGACCCGTACTCCTGCCGGACGCTGGGGCAAGCCGGAAGATGTTGCCAGCGCTGCTCTTTTCCTTGCATCAGAAGCGAGCAATTTTATTAACGGCCATATCCTTTATGTCGACGGGGGAATACTCGCAAATTTCGGTTATGTGAAAGGAGAAAACGAGATCTAATCCTTATCAGGCCTGTCAGGATGATCATCAGAGTATGGCTTGGAATAAAGATCCTCAACCCTGACCTCCCCATTGTATTCTCCTGACTGAGCTCTCAGTGACGCCTGTTCCCTGGCTTTTCCGTTGAAATACATAATACATGCAAAGATTGGCAATAGTGGTAATGTCAGTGCACTGGCGGCAGCCGAGAGAAAGATGAAAGAAGGCCGGGTAGTAAAATCGATCAGTTCATCAACATTCCCGGGATTAATTATGCTCTTCATGAAGCTTCCTGTAAAAGGTAGCAGTATAATTCCGGACAGTATGATCGAAACGACTATAAGTATGATCAGGAAAACAGCGCTCCACCCGATGTTGGCCCAGAAATTACGGTGCGCGAGTGCAATGGTCCTGCTAATTGTGTTTCCTATGTTCGGACCCTCAACCATTAATAAAGGCAGAATGAAAATGTAAAGGGTGAAGATATACACGACTGAAAAAAATACACCTATAATCAAAGCCATAAGTCCCAGCAGTATTGCCAGCGATCCTGCAAATGCAAGCAGTATCATGATTATCAGATAAGGAATAAAATATCTCAGTGAGTTCACAATACAAACCACAATGTTGTTGCCGGGGTCGAGGGGATTAAAAATCACGTAATAATGCAGGACGGTGGTGAAAAGCAGGCTTACGAGCGATATGATCAACATCGGGAACAAATAATCCTTCATCTTGGCCAGGATCATCTGGGGATCAGTTATAGATTGCAGTTCTGCAAGATCGATGAATGTTGCAGAGTACTGCATCACCAGCGACATCACAAGAGAAATAATAAATAGTGACAGGAATCTCGTTTTGTAAAATTCCCATATCGAGCTCATCGCACTGTCGATGCTGTGTTTCCTGTAAAGCGGGTGGCTGCTGAAATCATTCATTATACTGGTATTTTCTGTTTTTCTGATCCAAAAGTATAAAAAAACCCTCACTCCTCACTCCTCACTCCTCACTCCTCACTCTGCGCTCCCCGCTACTTCCCCTTCCTCCACTGCCTCAGGATATTCGTAAACATAAAAATGGTATTGTGTTTCTTGGGATTAAATATTCCCTCATTAACTCCCTTAATATCTTCGATGGTGTAGAAAGCCTTGGGATTAAACTCATTGATTATTTCCATTACATTTGCCAGCTCATTTCTGTGAACTATCGAATAGATTAAATGGACTTTCTCCTTTGCCCCTGAGGCTTCCACCAGCGTCGCACCAAATCCCCTGGTGTTCAACGCTTTTATAAGGCCGGTACATGTATCATTCGTAAAGACCCGTATCATCTGGAATCCCATCGCTAGTTTCTCCTCTATCAGGATGCCGAAATAGTTACCTGTAGCAAAGCCGGCAGCATAGGCAAAATAATTCACGAAATTATTATGGTTTTGCATAATCCTGCTTATGGCAATTATCCAGATCAGCACCTCAAAAAAGCCAACGAAAGGAGCTATGTTCTTCTTCCCCTTTGAAACAAAGATTATTCTCATGGTTCCAAGCGATACGTCGCATATTCTGGCGAGGAAGATAAGCAGGGGCAACAGTCCGTAACCAAAAAGATCTGAATTGAAGAAAGTGTTTTCCATGACGCTTGATATTTTGATAGGCAAATATAGGAAATGGATTGATAGTATGGATGTGTTAAGGCAGGAGAGACTGGAGTCGCATTGCGGGTTTTGAGGATCCTGAGCACAATGGGGGAGGGGGACAGGGGGAAAATTGCATCAACTTATTAAGCCGGCAGGCGCACTTCTGGTAATGCAGGCCGGCAAGACCGATTTTTTTGGTATTGTTGGAACAATTCCGTATCTTTTAAGTTTAAATAATATTAACCCCATTTGATCATTATGAAAAGGCGTGAATTTCTAAGAGCAGCTGCAGTTGCAGCTCCGGCAATAAGTTTGTTTCCGGCCGACCTGTCGGAGATTGTGAGAGAAAAACCTCCCCGGAAAATGGAAAAAAGATCGCTTGGCAGAACAGGTGAAATGCTGTCTGTTATTGGTTTTGGAGGAATAGTTGTCAGGGATGCCAGCCCCGGTCAGGCCTCCGAGTCAGTCAAAATGGCTATTGATGCAGGAATAAACTATTTCGATGTGGCACCTTCTTACGGAGATGCCGAGATTAAACTTGGCCCTGCCCTGGAGCCCTACAGGAAGAACGTATTCCTCGCATGCAAAACCGGCCAGAGAACCAGAGACGAGGCACGCAGGGAACTCGAGCAATCCCTTATAAACCTTCGTACCGACCATTTCGATCTTTACCAGCACCATGCTGTAACAAACCTGAAAGATGTCGACACCCTGCTCGGAGCGGGAGGAGCAATGGAAACATTTATTGAGGCAAAGCGTGAGGGTAAAATCAGATTCATAGGCTTCTCCGCTCATTCAGTGGAGGCTTCCCTTGCATTAATGCAAAGGTTTGACTTTGATACAATTCTTTTTCCGTTCAATTATACCACATGGCATAAAGGTAATTTTGGCCCCCAGGTTCTGGCGATGGCAAAACAAAAGAACATGGGCATTCTGGCTCTTAAAGCAATGGCAAAAGGCCCATGGGAGCAGGGTGCTGACAGGTCAAAATACCCCAAGTGCTGGTACGAACCCCTTGTTACGGCTGCGGACATTGAAATGGGTCTGAGATTTACGCTCTCCCATCCAATAACATCTGCTGTACCTCCTGGCGAAGAGGAATTGTTCAGAATGGCTCTGAGTCTCTCCGGCAAAATTAAACCGCTTAAAAAATCTGAAATAATAACTATTAAGGAAAAAGCGCTGAGAGGAACACCGTTGTTCAGCTTCACTGCCTGATACAACGGCACAAAATAATTAAAAGGATAGAGTCTGTCTTAAAAGGTTTTATTCTGCAAACCTGTATCCTTATTGTCAGTATTACTTTTTGTAATATTTAAGCCTCAGGTCAACATTCCGGTCAGTAACGTAGTAACAGGGATCATCACACAATTCCTTGTAATATCTTACCCCCGGGGTCACGGAGTTGACAATCATGTATGTTGCCCCGATAGTGTATTCTGCAACAAAGGTGTACTTCCTGTTGACCGAAACCACGTATCCTGTTCTCGGATAATCAAAATAATCGAGTAGTATACCGTCTTCAAGATCGCCTGAGTACACATATAACCTGAACCCCGTCCATGGTTTCTCCTCAGAGATTTTCAAATCGAGTATCACATTCAGGGGCTCATCAGTCACACAATCATTGCAGTATGATGACAAGAGTCCGGCTTCCTCACAGGAGAAGGAGACTGACAGGCTCAGGAGCAGGATAATTTTAATAATGTTCTTCATCAGGTTCTTAATTCCATCTGATAACCTTGTCAGGCGATCTCTCGCGGTTTATGAAAATGCTGTATGAGAAGCCGGCCTTTCCCCATATGGGTCCGATGCGGTAAAACTCAGTTTTCGTATACTCAGCACCGCAAAAAAGCGAGATGCTGTTTTTCGACCAGCGAAGTTCGACAGAAGGTACCAGCTTTAGCCTGGAATCAGGAGAGATTCTTGTGCCCTTGAATTTGTTTCCTATTGTTTTTGCGGCTGAAAGAGATGTAACAACTGAATAATTACCCCTGAACCGCCTTTCGGTAAGGGAAAACTCCTTGAACAGGCCAAGATATAAAACCGACCTTTTATCCATGTACTGATAGTAGAGATCTTCATTCTCCTTTACAAGAACCCTTGAATACCAGAGTTTCGTGTCAAGGTCGGCCATAAAGCCTCCGTTAAGGTATGGTTCCTTCAGGGTTAGTCCTGCACCTGCAAAAATATCATTCGCTACAAACTTCGAGGATAACGATATTGCCAGTTCATCGATGCCATATTTGTATCTGCCGGGTATATTGTTTTTTGCCATCAGGTCCAGAATCTCTTTTCGCCTGTAAACAGAGGCTACTTTATAAGGGTTTACGGCACTTCTGTCAGTTGTCGTGATGCCGGCAATGTTAAAAAGCAATTCCGCAGCGGCGCTGTTATCCGACTTTATTGCAACTGCCAGAGCATCATAATTGTAGTTGTTTACTGCAGTGACATCGACTCCTTTCTTTATCAGAAGATTCATTAAAAGAGTATCTCCGTTCTGAGCAGCAATCATTAGGGGCGTGAAGCCGTTATTGTCGCGGCCTTCCATGTTGGCTCCTTTTTGTATGAGCAGATCGGCAATATCAGCATGTCCGGCCAGGATAGCTGCCATAAGCGGCGTTGTCCCATCGCGGGATTTTTTATCCGGATCGGCATAATAGTACAATAACATGTCAACCATGTAAAAATAACCGTAGATGCATGCATAGTGCAAAACAGTGGCACCGTATCTGTCCTCAAAGTCAATATTGGCGCCGGCTCTGATAAGGACCTCAGCAATGGATATATTATTATTTGATACTGCAATATGGAGGGCTGTTTTTCTGTCTGTTGTTATCTTTTCGGGATCAGCACCATGAGAAACAAGCGCCCTCACAGCCTCTTCCCTGTTGTTTGCCACAGCATAGA
>JAHYJA010000168.1 GCA_019429325.1 Bacteroidales bacterium | reverse complement strand
TCCCGCTTGTAACGACATGCTTCTTATGCTCGATTACGGGATATTTTATGAGTTCATTCCTGCCGAAATGGCAAAAAGTGAATCACCTCCCTCCCTCACGATAGGAGAAGTGGAGGAGGGCAGAAATTATGCAATGGTAATATCAACAAACGGGGGGTTGTGGAGGTATATGATAGGTGATACCATTCAATTTACCGGAACAAAGCCATATAAGTTTACCATATCGGGCCGGACCAGGCATTTCATAAACGCATTCGGTGAGGAAGTCATAATTGACAACGCCGAAAAAGCCATAGAAACAGCCTGCAGGGTCACTGGGGCGGTTGTTACCGATTACACTGCAGGGCCTGTCTTCATCGGCATCGAATCAAAAGGGTCCCACGAATGGCTGATAGAGTTTGAAAAAGTTCCTGATGACCTGAACAGGTTCATCGCGGCACTGGACGATACCCTTAAATCGGTGAATTCCGACTACGAAGCTAAGCGCTACAAGGACCTTAACCTTGTGATGCCTGTTGTAAGACCTGTTCCCGCCGGCACTTTCAACAGCTGGCTGAAGAAGCAAAATAAGCTCGGAGGCCAGAACAAGGTGCCAAGGCTCTCCAACACCAGGGAGTATATCGAGGATCTCTACAGGATTATCGGTTTGCGGAGCGCGGAGCGCGGAGCGTAGAGCGTAGAGCGTAGAGCGTAGAGCAGGGAGCAGGGAGCGGGGAGCATGAAGAGATTAGTAGTGAGTCATTTGCCCTTCGGGCGTCATTCGGCTACGCCGTCATTCAGCCCTGTGGGCTGTCATTCCCACCACCTGCGTTATTCATTGTTAAACAATCGAATGACAATCGAATGACAATCGAATGACAATCGAATGACAATCGAATGACAAATCAAGACTCACGAATCATTGTAAATGGCTCAGGGCGAAGGAGGTCTTGCAGGTCTTGCAGGTCGTGCAGGTCGTGCAGGTCAAGCAAGTCTGACGGTTCGACGGTTCGATCGTCATCAGGTTGTTCATTCACTCTTGTCTTGTGACTTTTGTCTTGTGACTTTTGTCTTGTGACTTTTGTCTTGTGACTTTTGTCTTTTGTCTTACTCCACTCTACGCCCTACGCTCTACGCTCTTCTCTCACTCCCCCCCTCAGTCTTCCGTCTATTAGCTCTGGGCTCAGGGCGAAGGAGGTCTTGCAGGTCGTGCAGGTCGTGCAGGTCGTGCAAGTCTGACGGTCCGAAGGTCCGACGGTTCGATCGTCATCAGGTTGTTCACTTTTGTCTTGTGACTTTTATCTTGTGACTTTTATCTTTTGTCTTACTCCACACTACGCTCTACGCTCTACGCTTTACTCTCTTCTCTCGCTCCCCCTCCCCATTTCATTCCTTCTGTCTTCCGTCTTCCTATTGCATAACTCCGGCAAATTTTAGTACTTTTATAGTTTGAAAATTTAACACCACTATCGATGCACATTGCAATCGCAGGAAATATAGGGTCGGGCAAGACGACCCTGGCAGGTCTGCTTGCCAAACATTATGGCTGGACGCCTCATTATGAAGATGTCGATGATAATCCTTACCTGAATGATTTTTACGAGGATATGCAGCGCTGGTCATTCAACCTGCAGATCTATTTTCTTAATACCCGCTTCACCCAGATACTCAACATAAGAAAACAGGATCTTACTATTGTACAGGACCGTACCATCTATGAGGACGCCTATATTTTTGCTCCCAACCTACATTCCATGGGACTGATGTCAACACGCGACTTCAATAACTATACCACGTTGTTCAAAATGATGAGCTCCCTGATCAAACCCCCTGATCTTCTGCTCTACCTTCGCGCGTCAGTGCCTACCCTTGTGAACCAGATACAGAAAAGGGGTCGGGAATATGAAAGCTCAATACGCATCGATTACCTGAAAAGGCTGAATGAGAGATATGAGGCCTGGATAGAGACCTACGACCTCGGCAAGCTTCTGATAGTCGAGGCCGACCATTATAACTTCCCCAACAACAGCGCTCATCTCAGCGAGGTGATCGACAAGATCAACGCTGAACTGCATGGCCTTTTTTAAGGTCTGCATTTTAAAATGATTTTTTTTAACACACCCCATCAATGAATTCACTCAGAACCCTTTTAGTGCTCATTCTTGCATTGATCACAGCAGGAACAGCTATCGCCCAGCCTGATCTTAACTCCCCGGCGCCCATCGATCCTGAGATAAGGATTGGTAAGCTTGAAAACGGCCTCACATACTTCATCAGGCATAACAAAGAGCCTGAAAAAAGGGCAAGCTTCTACATAATCCAGAACGTGGGAGCCATTCTCGAGAACGACGATCAGGACGGGCTGGCTCACTTCCTGGAGCATATGGCCTTCAACGGAACAAAAAACTTTCCCGGCAAGGGCATAATAGACAGGCTCGAAAAGCATGGTGTGGCATTCGGCTACAACATAAACGCCTATACCGGCTTTGACGAAACAGTTTATAATCTCTCTGATGTGCCGGTTGAAGTTCCCGGCCTTATCGACACATGTCTTCTTATACTGCACGACTGGTCCGACTTTATCACTCTGTCGGAAAAGGAGATCGACCTGGAGCGGGGGGTGATCGCCGAGGAGTGGCGTACAAGCAAGAATGCTCAGCGACGTATGATCTTCGAAGTGATTCCCGTTGTGCTCAAAGGATCGAGATATGCCAACAGGGATATAATAGGCGACCTGGAAGTGATCAGGAACTTCTCATACGAGGCACTCAGAAGCTTTTATCACGACTGGTACCGGACCGACCTGCAGGCTATCGCGGTTGTGGGTGATATTGATGCTGATGAGATCGAGACTAAAATAAAAGCACTGTTCTCAAAGATACCGGCGGTAAAAAATGCTTTGCCCAGGGAATTTGAGGAAGTTCCATATCACGAGGAGACCTATTACGTCCTGGCAACGGATAAGGAGGCCCCGCAAACCTCTGTTACAGTTGTTGCCCTTCATAAGGCTGTACCGCCCGGAAATAAAAAACTTGGTTATATCCGCGATAACCATGTCATTTCACTGATGAATTCGATGATGAGCACAAGGATCAGCGAGCTTCTTCAAAAAGGCGACCCTCCGTTCATAGCGGGTTCCGTTTCGTTCGGCAGTTACTACGCAAGAGGTTACGATGCCTTCACCATCTACGCCAATGCCCGCAGGAACGAGGAGGCCCTTGCCCTTAAAGCAATTTATACCGAAGCCGAAAGAGCCAGGAGATTCGGATTCTTCGACGGGGAGCTGTCACGTGCCAAGGCATCGATGCTTGCATCATACGAGAATTATTACAAGCAGAAAGACAAGATCGATAATGACACTTATATTCAGGGGATACAGGATTATTTCCTTACAGGTGAGCCGCTTACATCCATCGATTTCGACTTCGGGTTCCTGAAAGAGGTCATTGACGGAATAACTGCAGGCGAGGTATCTGAAAGATTCAGGGAACTGATGATCGATGAGAACCGGACCATTATTGTACAGGGACTCGAAGGGGATGATATCATTCACCTTTCTGAACAGGAGGCTCACGATATCCTGGCCGCAGTGAAAAGCGCTCAGCTTGAACCCTACGAGGATGACGACCTGGAGGATTCCCTTATAAAAGAGGATCTTCCCGGCTCTGAGATAGTCCGGACAGTGCCTCTTCCAATGTTCGATGCAGTGGAATGGACACTCGCAAACAACGTAAAGGTGGTTTACAGGAAAGCCGACTATGAAAAAGATAATGTAATGCTTTCAGCTTTCAGCTTCGGCGGGATATCGAAACTGGACGATGACCTTGTCCTTCCTGCAAACCTACTTCCACAGCTTATCACCATGTATGGCACCGGCGATTATGATAACATTACCCTCCAGAAGATGCTTGCCGGGAAGAAAGCAACAGTCAGCCTGGCTCTCGGCGAGACAACCGAGACAGTCAGCGGCTCTTCAACACCAAAGGATTTTGAGACGATGATGCAGCTTCTTTATCTGCGCATGGCCAACCCGAGGTTCGACGAGGAGGCACATAATGCCATAATCGCTAGATATGCCGCTCTGATAGCCAATATGGAGAAGGACCCGAATAAGATGAAAAGCGACAGCGCTTCCCTCATCATCACAGGCTACCACCCCAGAACAGCGATATTGAACAGGGAGGGCATCGAGAATATCTCTCTTGATGATATACGCAATATATATACCGACAGGTTCGACGGCGCAGACGAATTTACCTTTTTCATTGTCGGAAATATTGAGCAGGAAGAGGTGATCCCCATGGTAAAAAAATATCTCGGGGCCCTCCCGGCCAGGGGACGCTCCGAGACATGGACCGACAGGAAGATCAACCAGCCCAAAGGACGCATTACCCGCGAAATAAGCTTTCCCCTTACAATTCCCAAATCGACGGTTTTTATCGCTTTTGCCAGGGATATGAAGTATACTCCCAACAATTACCTGGGGCTGGAGGTGATCAAGGGGATCCTCGATATAGTCTATACCGAGAAAGTGCGTGAGGATGAGGGGGGAACCTATGGTGTAGGTATCTCCCTTTCAGCACAGAAAAGACCCGTTGAGATCGGGGAGGGAATAATCACCTTCGATTGCGATCCTGCAAGGGCCGGTGAGCTTAAGGCAATCATCTACCGCGAAATTGATAACATGATCCGGAAAGGCCCCGATCAGGTCAATCTTGAAAAAACCGTAACCAACATTCTTAAGAACAGGGAGGAGAACAAGAAACATAATGCCTACTGGATGAGTACCCTCACGAGGTACTACAGTTACGGGATCAACAGCGACGATCCTGCCAGTTACGAGAATATTCTGCAATCATACACCGTTAAGGATATTAAAAAGATATCGAAGAAAATGTTCAAAAAAGCCGATGTAGTCGATCTTATATTCAAACCTGCGGAATAACACAGCCCACAATCCCACCGGCAGAGGGGCTAATCCTCAACCATTAAGAGAGAGTAAAAATCCATTAACCGCTGAGATCGCAAAGGAAAAACGCTAAGACCGCAAAGAATTGATGATATGGTTTTTATCTTTGCGCCCTTTGCATCGGCTTTGCGTCCTTTGCGGTTAGGAAAGATTTTTGAGACAAACTCTCCGCGAAGCGGCTGGGGGTTTTTAATGTTTTTTAATAATTGACGGTTGATCTTTTATCAATAAAACATTACCTTGCAGTTCCTTTTAAAATCCTTAATTATGAACCCGACACGCAGAAATTTCATTAAAACGGCATCCGTGCTTGCGGCAGGAGCTGTATTACCACTTGATAAATTATCAGCAGCCCGAAGCAGGGTTTCTCAAAACGATAAGATAAGGGTGGCACTGATCGGAGGAAACAGCATGGGCTACAGCGACCTGGCTTCATTTGTCAAAAATCCCGAAGTGGAGTGTGTTGCGTTATGCGATATCGACAGAAACGTTCTGAACAGACGAACCGACGATCTGGTAAAGCTTAACCTTCCGCGCCCGAAATTATATGTCGATTACCGGAAAATGCTCGAAAGCAGGGATATCGATGTTGTTATAATAGGAACTCCTGACCACTGGCACTGCCTTCAGTTTGTTCACGCTCTCGAGGCCGGCAAGCATGTTTACGTGGAAAAACCTGTCGGAAACTCTATTGCCGAGATAAACATCATGCAGAAGGCAACCAAAAAGCATGGAAAGATGGTTCAGGTTGGACAGTGGCAAAGGAGCCAGCCCCATTTTGTGGATGCTGTCAACTACCTCAAATCGGGTAAGCTTGGCCGCATACGCACATGCAAATCCTGGTCATACGTCGACTGGAAGGGTGCAGTGCCGAAGGTGCCCAATGCACCGGTACCCGAAGGGGTTGATTATGATATGTGGCTCGGTCCTGCCCCGAAACGGGCATTCAACATAAACCGTTTCCATTTCACCTGGCGCTGGTACTGGGAATACGCGGGAGGACTAATGACCGACTGGGGTGTTCACCTTATCGATTATATCCTCTATGGCATGGGAAAATCAGTTCCATCATCGGTTATGGCAATAGGCGGAAAATATGCCTTCCCCGACGACGATATGGTAACCCCTGATACCATGACGGCAGTTTACGACTTCAACGACTTTACAATGACATGGGAACATACCATCGGTATCGGCCTTGGCAACTGGAGAAGGCCCCACGGCATGTCCTACATTGGTGAGAACGGTACACTCGTGCTCGATCGTAACGGGTGGGAAGTGGTTCCTGAGAAGGAGAAGATCGAAGCATTGCCAGTTCAGAAGAATGTAGGCTCAGGACTTGACCTTCATGTCAGGAATTTCCTCGACTGTATCAAAAACAATACCCCGCAGAAGCTGAATGCAGGCATCGAAGTGGGGAGAGGCGTGGCTTTGGTGGCACAGATGGGAAACATTGCCTACAGGACAGGCGAACGGGTATACTGGGACGACAGCAGGCAGACCTTCACCTCTTCAGCGGCAAATAAACTTATTACACCTGTATATAATAACGGATACAAGCTTCCAAAATATTGATCCGTGCCGGCACAACCTGATGCATTTTTTTAATCTCCTGATATATCCGGGATAGTATTCCTATACCCTGAAACTTATCATTAATACCACTCAAACTATCATGAAATCACTCATTTCAATCATTACCGGACTTCTTGTCATCATTCCGGTTCTTGCCCAGCCCGACTGGGAAAACGAAGAGGTTATCGGGATAAACAAGGAAGCTCCCCACAGCCATTACATTCCTTACATGTCAGTCATTCAGGCTGTTGCTGACATCCCGGGCATGTCACCGCTTCACGCCGATCTTA
>JAHYJA010000167.1 GCA_019429325.1 Bacteroidales bacterium | reverse complement strand
CAATACAGAGAGCTGTCAGCAACAATGTCGTAAAGCTACTGATGCCGAATATTAATGTAAACTCTGTTGATCCCATGCTGGCGGCGGAGAACAGATATCCCGGAATCTGCTACCCGATGGCAGGGCTTCATCCCACCTCAGTGAAAAGTGACTTTCGCTCCCGGCTCGACGCCATTGAGAGCCTTTTCTCAGATCACAGATTTATCGCAGTGGGCGAAATAGGCATTGATCTTTACTGGGATAAAACATATCTTGATGAGCAGATAGCTGCTTTCAGGGAACAGGTTGCCTTTGCCCTGAAAGCCGACCTTCCTGTCGTAATCCATTCAAGAGAGTCAATTGCTCAAATTTTCAGTGTACTTGATGAGTTTGAAGGTCAGAGCCTTAAAGGGGTTTTTCATGCTTTTTCAGGAAGTGCCGTTGATGCCGGAAAGGCAATAAACATGGGGTTTAAGTTAGGGATCGGCGGAGTGTTGACCTTTAAAAACTCCGGGCTCGATCAGATAGTGAAAGCGGCCGGTCCGGACCATATAGTGCTTGAGACCGATTCACCATACCTTGCTCCCGTTCCCTACCGGGGAAGGCGCAACGAAAGCTCCTGGCTTCCCCTGATAAACAGAAAACTTGCAGAGATACTCGGAATGAGTGAGGAAGAGACAGCGTCCAGAACATATATGAACTCAGCTGAACTTTTTGGCTTATGAGACAAGATAAAGAAATTTCAATCCTCCTCATCCATACAGGCGGAACAATAGGTATGGTTCACGACTCCGTCACCGGATCGCTTGTGCCGATAGATTTCAGCCATATCTCCGATCATGTTCCGGAACTGAAAAGGTTTGGTTACAGGATAAGCGCTGTTTCGTTCGATCCGGTAAAGGACTCTTCTGATATTGATCCTGCTATATGGGTAAAAATGGCAGAGATCATTGAAAAGAATTACCTTGATTATGACGGCTTTGTGGTACTTCACGGAACCGATACAATGGCATATTCTGCTTCGGCAATGAGCTTCATGCTGGAGGGCCTTTCCAAACCTGTCATTTTCACCGGATCGCAGCTTCCTATTGGCTTGCTCAGAACCGACGGCAGGGAAAACCTTATAACCTCCATCGAGATTGCTGCCACAAGATTGCATGGCAAGCCTGTTGTACCTGAAGTTTGCATATATTTCGACAACAAGCTGACCAGGGGTAACCGGACCACCAAGTTCAGTGCTGAGCATCTTAATGCCTTTAACTCGCCCAACCATCCGCCACTTGCTGAAGTCGGCCTTCATATCAGGTTCAACTACAACCTCATCCGGTATCCCGTCCTTAAACAGGACCTTAAGGTGTATAAAACCTTTGATACCAGCGTGGCGATACTTAAGATCTTTCCGGGCATTAACCGGAACCTGGTACAGGCTCTGATAAACACCAAAGATCTCCGGGGAATAATCCTGGAGACATTCGGATCGGGGAATGCTCCTACATACAAATGGTTTATTGATGATCTGAAGGCATTTATTGAAACTGGAGGTGTCATCTTCAATGTTACGCAGTGTCATGGAGGCAGTGTTGAAATGGGATTATATGAGACCAGCCGTGAAATGCTTGCAGCAGGGGTGATCAGCGGAAAGGATATTACCTCAGAGGCTTCTGTCACCAAAATGATGCATCTGCTGGGCAGGTGCTCTTCCCGCGAAGAGATTGTTAAGTGCCTGGGTATCTCTCTGGCCGGAGAAATATCTTTCTAGGAGGTATGTGAAAATAATTTTGTATTTTTCGCCTCCGGTTTCTGGAGGCTTTCGCCTCGTTCAGGAGAGATGCAGGAGTGGCTTAACTGGCACGCCTGGAAAGCGTGTGTATCTCAAAAGGGTACCGGGGGTTCGAATCCCCCTCTCTCCGCAACGGCAAATTACTCCCGCAGCTTGCTGCGGGATTTTTGTTTTACAGATGGACGAGCCAGGCTTGCCTGTGCGAGGACAGAAGGAAAGCAAAAATCACAGGCGAACAAAGTGAGCCGGGAGTAATATGTCGTTACAGGGTTCCCTCTCAGGGATCACGACCGAGCGGAGTGAGGTCGTAATCCCACCCTTCCCTATTCAACCAGCAATTTAATCTGCGGGAAAATAAGGTTCTCCCTGAGCCGCATCCCTTCCGGAACGATTTGTTTAAACCTTTCCACGTCAGGGACCAGGGCTTTCCGCGATGGAATACCTTTCCCGGTCATAAGCTCAATGGCTTTTGCCAGCATCGGGTCAGTAGTGTCGCCAAATGGACGGGCGGTAAACAGATCATCCTTTATCTCGTAATCAGGGACCAATCCGTTTTCAAAATCAGTATAACCGCTGGCATTGGCGTATTTAGTTACAATCGGCATGATGGCCCATTTCCTGTCATCATCAGGCATGACCCAGGCGCCAACATACTTTCCGTAGGTTGATTCACCTATCCTGACAACATCCATATAGGGATCAAGGCCTGAGATCAGCAGTTCACTGGCTGATGCTGATCTTGAAGTGGTCAGGAAATACACCCTTTGCATATTGACATTGGAGGCAGTCGGTTCAAACCTGTAATACAGGTAATCCGTATAATTATAATATTCAAGAAACTCCTGCAGGTCATTATTGTACCTGAGGCTTACCAATATCTCATTACCGGTCGTCACCGCAGAGGGAGCAATCAGCGAGGCAAGATGGATGGTGGCTTCACTGTCCCCGCCTGAATTATAGCGAAGGTCGATAACCAGATCGGATATCCCCTCAGTATTGAACTCATTGAAGATGTTGTCCATTTCAGTAAGGAATTCATTATTTTCGCCTGAAATGAATTCAACATAAGCCAGATACCCTATCTTATAACCGTCTATATTCAGCACTTCGTGATGTATTGATGGGTCTGTCTTCATATTGCGGGCTGCCAGGTTCAGCGACTGGCCAGTTTCTATAAGCGTATTCCCGTCAAGAGCGCCAAGCTGAACTGAATAAAGATCTCCGGAGAACATATTGTAATAATTGATCGTGTCCATGGGCATGTTATTTATCGAAAGTATTATGTCACCTCTTTTCAGGCCGGCTTCAAAGGCAGCTGAGCCCGGATAAACATAACTTACGACGATTATGACATTATTATTCCCTGCCAGATAAAAGGCAGGCTGATAGCCCATGGTCACTGGCTCGCCAATTAATTCACTTTCAAGTTTTTCATACTCGCTGGTTATGTATGACCACTTATCTTTCGGTTTATATAATAGCTTCTTAAAATAGACACCGGGGTCTTTTTCCAGTGTATAATCGATATCCTTCGGCATGTATTCATTCCAGAGATAGTAAAGACTCAGGTTCTCAAATATCCATTCGTTGGTCGCCAGAGTTTCTGCAGGAAGCAAGAGATCAGGTTCTTCCTCTTCAGCCGGAATTATATCCTTTTTGCAGGCAACGACCATCACCAGTATCAGTGTGCCTGCCATTATATAAAACAGAATCCTTTTCATCCTGATTAATTTCTTAGTCTTGATTAGAGTCCAAAGGTAATATTATTTTTATGTGCTTTTCACACCACTGGCACATCAAAATTAATGCCATCTATCAAAGATCCTGCAGGAATTTTTTAGTATTCTCTTTTTCTATGCCCAACTTTGCCCTTCAATTCTGCGGGATATTAAGAACGTTATATTTCTTACAGATTTCTATCACCTGATTAACAGGAATTGGTTCTCCCTTGTGCCCTTCCCGGCCTGTGACCGGTGTGGCTTTCAAAAGTGAATTGACAACAGCCTCTTCAGTCGCCTCTACTACAGCCGTGAATAGAGAACTCATAAAATCATTCGATACCAGGGCTACCGGTGGATCAAGTACCTCGTTCCAGTTAGTTATAAGGTATGCCGTTGAGAAAGTTATGACATAATCGTCAGGGACACTAAGGGTGTTTGTCAGAGCGATCGGTGTTTCAATATTTCCAAGCTCTTCAATCTGAGTTGAACCGGCAAGCTTTCCAAATCCGTTTCCGACAAAAACTGCAGCAGGTACTTTCTGCTGGAACAGGTTTTGTCCATGAGGCAGTATCACCGTAACGCCTGTTGCTATACTTCTGAATATGATACACTACAGGTTAACTATCAGATGTTATTGCATTATTTCTTACATTTGAACTGCTTTGAGAACTACGAAAAAGCCTGATTTATGACGCCAGAATCAATCATGAAACATACTGAAAAGGAAAAAATTATTGCCGGATTCATAGGTGCAGGAGGGATTGCACGCTCCCATGCTTTCTCACTGAGTTCAATAAAGTATTATTATAATGATGCTCCTGATATTGAACTTGCAGCAGTCTGCTCTGCAACAAAGGAGAGCCGGGATATTTTTGCCGGCCGTTATGGTTTTAAAAGAGCATGCGATCTGAAGGAATTTGTTATCGATCCGGGCATAAACACTGTTTTTATACTGGGACCTAACAAGGTCCATTTCGAACATCTCAACAAGGTTCTCGGGATGAGATCAATTAAACGAATATACCTCGAAAAACCTGTCTGTTCCACACCTCAGGAAGAGTTGTCCATCAGGGAACTAGCCCGTACAAATCCTTCTGTAAGGTTCCAGGTCGGCTTTCAGTACCTCTTTAACCCACCTGTAAGAGAGGCCCTTCAGCTTTGGAAATCAGGGAAACTTGGCAAACCTGTTCATTTTGATCTTAAATATTACCACAGCGATTATCTTAAAAAAGAGTACCGTTTAAAAAGGGTGTCGCGTCTTACTCCGGCCCCTGATGGCGGGGCAATGGCTGATCTGGGTTCTCATGCAATAAGTTTTCTTGTAGCATTCCTGGGCAACAGGCTTCGCATAACAGGGGCACTTCAGGCAGGGCACTTTGATGATGTTACTCCTGAGTCGGACCTTTTCAGCCAGATCTCGCTTTTTGATGAAGAGAGTCATGCTGCCGGCACGCTATCATCTAGCAGGATCAGTTCAGGCACCGGTGATTATCTGTCTTTTGAGTTTTTCGCCGAAAAGGGAGCTTTGCGTTATTCGACTGTCTCACCTGACTATTTCGAATATTATACAGAAGATTCCGGATTATGGGTAAGGCAGGCAGCAGGCAGTGTCTACAGACCTTATACCACTTTCCCCTCCGGTCATGTCCCTGCCGGCTGGCACAGACCGATGATACATGCGCATTATGTATTCCTGACAGGTGCCTCTTCGGAGGTTGTTATTCCTGATATTGAACATGGGCTGGAGGTTCAGAGGCTTGTCAGGGAAACGGCAGATCATCTAAGGAAATTCAGGGAGAACATTACGTAGAGCAATACCTGATGTGGAACCACTGAGCCTGTTCAGAAAAGAGAACACCGGAGGTGTTCCAACAATGCTAACACTAACAAATGAACAACTTAATCACCATATAAACCGCGGAGCGGTTCCACTAACACTAACAAATGAACACCATAATCACCATATAAACCGCGGAGCGGTTCCACTAATACTAACAAATGAACACCATAATCACCATATAAACCGCGGAGCGGTTCCACCAATACTACCCACCGGACCCGCATGGAAAAGTGAACACCGGAGGTGTTCCACCAATGCTACCCACCGGACCCGCATGGAAAAGTGAACACCGGAGGTGTTCCACCAATGCTAATTACCGGAAACACCAAACCCGCTTAAACCGCGGAGCGGTTCCACCAATACTAACCACCGGAAACACCAAACCCTCCCAAACCGCGGAGCGGTTCCACCAATACTACCCACCGGACCCGCATGGAAAAGTGAACACCGGAGGTGTTCCACCAATGCTAACCACCGGAAACACCAACCCGCTTAAACCGCGGAGCGGTTCCACCAATGCTAATTACTGAGCTGCCCTGAGAGATGAACGCCGGAGGCGTTCCATCCCTAGTAAAAATCAATCCGGGTAATAGTTACGCAGCGGTTACCGAACCATATTCTGATTAGTAGATACCTGTTCCTCATCATAGAATTCAAATAAATGTTCATCCCGATAATCCATACCGTGTTCTTTAAGAAGATGAGAATATTCATCCCTGAATTTTTTCACTTTGTGATGTTCTTCCTGATTAAGGATATACTTGTAAACATTATCCAACTCCCTGTATCCCACTGTAAATGCACCAAAACCCTCCTGCCAGCTAAATTTCAGGTATGATTTCACCTCATTATTAATAAACATTGCTGAGCTTCTCTTAATATCCCGTAATAAATCGGAGATGCAAGTTGTTGGTACAAATCCGATCAAAATATGGATGTGATCTTTTGTTCCATTTATTGCTACCGGAAAACATTTTTTCTCTTTTATTATTCCATAGATGTATTTATGGACACGATCCCGGATAGAATCAGTCAGCAGGGAATGTCTCCCTTTGGGTGTAAATACGCAATGAGCGTAGAGCTTTGTGTAGGTGTTTGGTTTCATACGATTAATTTTAGAAAATGCAGTAATTAAAATTACGATTTTTCCATCATATGCAAAAATTTTTGTGGAACCACTCCGTGGTTCTGTAATTTATTATTGTGCACAATCTATGATTGGTGGAATCGCTCCGCGATTCCTAAGAAAGGAGCGTTCTACTATCGTTCCGCGATTACATACGCCGGAGGCCGTGCCCCGGGCTATCATGAGGTTCCACTATCGCTCCGCGATTCCTAAGAAAGGAGCGTTCTACTATCGTTCCGCGATTACATACGCCGGAGGCCGTGCCCCGGGCTATCAGGAGGTTCCACTATCGCTCCGCGATTCCTAAGAAAGGAGCGTTCTACTATCGTTCCGCGATTACATACGCCGGAGGCCGTGCCCCGGGCTATCAGGAGGTTCCACTATCGCTCCGCGATTCCTAAGAA
>JAHYJA010000166.1 GCA_019429325.1 Bacteroidales bacterium | reverse complement strand
AACGCTCTCTACATGGACCCTGAAACAAGGCTGCCGGTCGTGATCGATGAAAACTGTGTTGCCTGCGGAGCATGCGTCAAAGCGTGTCCGAGAAATATCTTCGAGCTCCGGAAAAAGTCAAGGAAGGACCGTAAGATCTATGTCGCCTGTTCCAACTGCGACAAGGGAGGACCTGCCAGAAGAGCATGCAAAGTTGCATGTATAGGGTGCGGAAAATGTGTGAAGGTGTGTCAGTTCGATGCCATCACCCTTGAAAACAACCTGGCATATATCGATGCTGCGAAGTGCACCTTTTGCAGAAAATGTGCTCCCGAATGCCCGACCAATTCCATCCTGGAGATAAATTTCCCTCCAAGGAAACAAAAAACTGAAGCTGAGCCCGCACAGACAACTGAAAATTAAAATGAATAATTACAAAATACTATCATTGTGCTGAAAACATTTCCCGCCGGAGGTGTTCATCCACCCGAGAACAAGATGACTGCCAATGCTCCCATTCAGTCCCTGACACTGCCGGAGCAGGTCGTCATACCTGTATCACAGCATATTGGTGCCCCGGCAACTGTCATTGTAAACAAGGGTGATACAGTAAGGGCAGGACAGATAATAGCAACAAGCAAAGGCTTTGTCTCCTCAAATATTCATTCTTCCGTTTCAGGAAAAGTCAGTAAGATCGACATGATCACCGATACAACCGGGTATAAACAGACTGCTGTATTTATTGATGTTTCGGGAGATGAATGGGTTGATACGATAAACAGAAGTGAGGAGATCATCCGGGATGTTGATCTGACCCCTGAAGAGATTACAGGAAAATGCCTCGATGCCGGAATTGTCGGCCTGGGAGGAGCCACTTTCCCCTCACACGTCAAGCTTACCGTTCCTTCGGGAAAAAAGTGCGAAGTTCTCATTATCAACGGGGTTGAGTGCGAACCATATCTTACTGCAGACCACCGCCTTATGCTTGAAAGAGGTGAAGAGGTTCTTATCGGTGTAACAATCCTGATGAAAGCTCTCAGGGTCGAAAGAGCCTTTATCGGCATTGAAAGCAACAAGCCGGATGCCATTGCACACCTGGCAAAACTGGCTTCAGGGTTCAGGGGGATAACAATTCACGGTTTGAAGGTGAAATACCCTCAGGGCGCCGAAAAACAACTTATCAAAGCACTGATTAAAAGAGAAGTACCCTCAGGGCGTCTCCCTCTTGATGTAGGGACAGTTGTACATAACGTGGGTACGGCATTTGCTGTCTACGAAGCAGTGCAAAAGAACAAGCCGCTCTTTGAAAGAGTGGTAACAGTTACAGGGAAAGCACTTTCTTCTCCCGGCAACTTCCTGGTAAGAACAGGTACGCCGGTAAGCAGGCTGATCGCAGCTGCCGGAGGGATGCCTGAAAACACAGGGAAAATAGTAGCCGGAGGCCCTATGATGGGTAAAGCGATAAATAATACTGAAGTGCCTGTTGTTAAAGGGATGTCAGGTCTCCTGCTGCTGCCCGTTGAGGAATCCGGAAGGGCCGGCAGTGAGCCCTGTATCAGGTGCGCCAAATGTGTGTCAGCATGTCCACTCGGCCTTGAGCCATATCTGCTGATGACGCTCGCTGAACTGGGCTTGTATGAAAGAGCTGAAACCGAAAGGATTACCGACTGCATGGAGTGCGGCTCCTGCAGTTACACCTGTCCTGCAACCAGGCCTCTGCTGGATTACATCCGGCTCGGTAAAGGGATCGTGATTAAGATGGCACGCGAACGGAATTTAAAATAATATGCAATCTGATCTTATTTATGAGTAACCTGCTAAATGTATCTCCGTCGCCCCATGTGCACGGAAAAGAGACAACAAGAAAACTGATGCTGGGTGTCGTGATCGCCCTCATACCCGCTCTTGCAGCATCGATATATTTCTTCGGCTGGGGTGCAATTATTGTTACAATTACAGCAGTACTGTCCTGCGTTCTCTTTGAATACCTCATTCAGAGGTTTCTCCTGAAAAAAGCAATTACAATAACCGACGGATCAGCTGTGGTAACCGGGCTTCTTCTCGCCTTTAACCTGCCTTCGAACTTCCCTGTGCTGCTTGTGATACTTGGCAGCTTAGTGGCAATAGGGGTTGCTAAAATGACCTTCGGGGGCCTGGGCAACAATCCTTTCAATCCCGCTCTTGTGGGCCGTGTCTTCATGCTAATCTCATTCCCTGTGCAAATGACAACATGGCCTGTTCCCTCAGGATTCAGCACGGGTTATGCCGATGCTGTAACAGGAGCAACACCGCTTGCCGTGATCAAGGCAGGTATAAAAGGAGGAGAACAGGTCTCGGCTCTCATGGATCAGGTTCCGTCGCACATGCAGCTCTTCTATGGGTATATGGGCGGATCGATGGGCGAGATTGCAGCGGCAGCCCTCCTGATAGGATTTGCCTATATGCTTATAAGAAAGATCATTACCTGGCATATACCTGTATCAGTGATCGGGAGCTTTCTCATTTTTACAACCATATTATGGCTTGCAGCCCCGGAGAAAAATGCAGATCCCCTGTTCCACCTGCTGACAGGAGGAATACTGCTTGGGGCAATCTACATGGCCACCGATTATGTAACATCGCCGATGAATCCGAAAGCCATGATCATCTATGGGTGCGGGATCGGGATTATCACAGTTGTAATCAGGGTATTCGGGGCATATCCCGAAGGGGTCTCCTTTGCCATACTGATAATGAATGCATTTGTTCCGCTTATGAATACTTATATTAAACCAAAACGGTTTGGAGAGGAGGTGAAAAATGGCTAAGACCGAATCAACTTTCAAAAACATGGTTCTTACCCTTACGCTGATAGCTTTTGTTGCAGCGACCTGCCTTGGATTTGTTTATGAACTGACTAAGAAACCGATCGAGATGTCAGCCCTGAAAAAGAAGCTTGATGCTATAAAGCTGGTTGTGCCGGAATTCACCAACAACCCGGATGAGGAGGTTTTCAGGGTCGCAACCGGCGAAGGAGACAGTCTGGATGTTTACCCGGCAAAGAAGGACGGAGTATTAACCGGTTATGCCGTAAATACTTACACTAAAAGCGGCTTCAGCGGCGATATACACATTATGGCCGGATTTAAACCTGATGGTACAATTAATTACATCACCGTTCTTGAACACAAGGAGACACCCGGACTTGGGACCAAGATGGATGAACCTGCTTTCAAGAACCAGTTTATCGGAAAAAACCCGTCGGATTTCGTGCTCAGGGTAAACAAGGACGGGGGCCCGGTAGACGCGATAACTGCTGCCACAATAAGCTCAAGGGCCTTCTGTGATGCAGTTCAGAGAGCGTATAACTCCCTTTTCGCCGGTGGCGAATGGGATGGCAATTCAGGTTCCACAGAGAGTGCCGATCCTTCAGATGAAAGTGAAAAAGAGAAAAGCAAAGAATAATACAGAGTCCAGAGAAATGAATCAGTTACAGAATTTTACCAAGGGTTTCTTCAGGGAGAATCCTCTTCTCGTCCTGGTGCTGGGCCTCTGCCCCGCACTGGCAACAACCACCTCAGCCATCAACGGGCTCGGCATGGGAATAGCAACAACCTTTGTTCTGCTGGGGTCCAACACCGTTGTATCGCTAATTTCAAAAATGGTGCCCGATAAGGTAAGGATACCTTCATTCATCGTCATAATAGCGTCCTTCGTTACTATTGTCGACCTGCTGATGAATGCCTATGTTCCGGAGCTTTATGAGAAGCTTGGAATCTTCATCCCGCTTATCGTAGTCAACTGCATTGTACTGGGACGCGCCGAAGCATTTGCCAGCAAGAACAACCTGACTACCGCCTTCCTCGACGGACTTGGTATGGGACTCGGATTCACCATGGCACTTGGAATACTGGGGGCGTTCCGTGAGATCGCCGGCAGCGGGGCAATATTCAACTATAAATTTATAAACGGCGATGGTATTCTCGTCTTTGTACTGGCCCCGGGTGCATTCATTGCTCTCGGGTACCTGATAGCTTTTATCAACAGGATAAGAAAAACATAAAATCAGCAGACAATGGAATACATTATCATTATTATATCGGCAGTCCTGGTTAATAACATAGTGCTGGCACAGTTTCTGGGAGTCTGCCCCTTCATGGGCGTCTCAAACAAGGTAAGCACGGCTGTAGGGATGAGCGGAGCGGTGACTTTTGTTATGGTGCTTGCTGCAATTGTAACTTATCTTATTTATACCCTGATACTTGAGAAGTTGGGTATTGTCTTTATGCAGACCATTACCTACATACTCATCATAGCTTCGCTGGTTCAGATGGTTGAGATCGTTCTGAAAAAGATAAGCCAGCCTCTCTATCAGGCTCTGGGTATCTTTCTTCCACTTATAACCACAAACTGCGCGGTTCTGGGGGTCGCTATCCTTGTGATCAAAAAGGAATTTAACCTTATTGAGGGAGTCGTCTACAGTGCAGCCACTGCCCTTGGCTTCGGCCTTGCACTGATTATCCTGGCCGGAATACGCGAACAGCTTGAACTGGCAGATATCCCGAAAGGAGTTAAAGGGGCGCCTGTTGCTCTTATTGTAGCCGGAATCCTGGCACTGGCTTTCATGGGTTTCACAGGCATTGTTTAACCCTTGCCTGAGCCCCTGTATAACATTTCCTGTCTGAGAGATGAATGACAATAGCTGAATATTATAAAATACTGGAGTTGCCCTTAAATGCATCTGAAGATGACATCAAGAAGGCATACAGAAAGAAGGCGCGCCTGTTTCACCCTGATGTGAATCATTCCGCCGGTGCCAAGGATATGTTCATACTTGTAACGGAAGCTTACGATTTCCTGATATCACATTACGGAAAAACAACTGCCGGCGAAAGGAGCTATGAACAGGTCATGGAAGAGTGGCGGAAATACAGACAGGACAGAACAAGGCAGCGTGCCCGGGCCTATTCAGATTCATCATATGCAAGTTTCAAAAGCACAAGCTTTTATAAATCAACCAGGATTCTCGACGGAACGACTATTATAATCAGCTTCGCGATGTCTGTAATGGTGTTTATTTATACAATCTTCGGTTTCTTCTTCAGACTCAAACATCCCGCTGATGTGGCAGAAAAGCCGCCGATCTTCACATTCCTCTTCCTCCTGTCTCTTAGTGTCATACTTTTCACAGTGTCGTTTATCTACCTCAGGGCATTTATAAGACAATCAAAAAAGAAGAAAAAAAGCCGCATGTGAATTCTCAGGTTGTCCTGATAAAGTTGAATGGCACATCCAATACCGATGCAAAATATTGCCCCCTTTCCAGGACGTCTTCATCGCCCTCTTCATAAAACCAGTTGAAAAGGAACTTTTTGTTCTTAAGCTGGACATAAGTGACTATCTGAAGGAGGTGTATTATGGTCTTGGCGCTCGCACTGTTAAAATACTCAAGGTTGATATCAACACAGGTTATATCTGCCGGATTTTTTATGTATTCTGTTATCCAGGACTCAACAGGCTCATAAAAATCAACCACGTTCTCGTGAATAGAACGTCCCTTGATTCTGATAAATCCTTCCTGAGTCAAAATCACCTCCGGTGAATTTCTGGTGGGTGGGATCCTAAGTTCCTCCATGAAAGTAATTTTTTATTCCCAAATTTAAGAAATAAATTTAATATACTCATTAACAGGCAAGCCTGATTGGAAAATGGCGGCCAGAGTGTCACAACCTCGCCAGTGGGATTACACCCTGATCAGAAAAATCCCCGTGAAGGTACTTGTAATACCCTGTAATACCAATCATGGCGGCATTATCCGAAGTGAGGGATAGATGGGGAATAAACATGTTCCATCCTCTTTTTTCACCCTCTTCCCTTACAGCTTTTCTCAGTCCCGAATTGGCTGCAACACCCCCGGCAATGCCGATTTCTGTTATTCCTGTCTGCTGTGACGCCTTAATAAGCTTCGAAAGAAGTATGTTTATTATCGTTTTCTGGAGGGAGGCACACAGATCGGCCCTGTTATTTTCAGGAAAATCCGGATCTTCAGTGGTTTTATCCCTCAGGAAATACATGAAATTCGTTTTCAATCCGCTGAAGCTGAAATCAAGTCCTCTGACCACCGGTTTTGAAAAATGAAAGGCATCCGGGTTCCCTCCTGCTGAGCTGCGGTCGATCACCGGGCCGGCAGGGTAAGGAAATCCCATCAGCTTGCCGCATTTATCGAAGGCCTCTCCTGCCGCATCATCACGGGTATTGCCGATTACTTCCATCTCGAGATGGTTTTTCAGCACAATGATCTTCGTATGTCCTCCGGAAACAAGAAGGCAGAGAAAGGGGAACGATGGAATCTTCGCTTCATTCTCTTTGTCAACAATAAAATGAACCAGAACATGAGCCTGCAGATGATTCACTTCAATCAGTGGTATTTTGCGTGCAAGAGCAAATCCCTTTGCAAAGGAGACCCCTACAAGCAAAGAACCCAGAAGTCCCGGACCACGGGTAAATGCAACCGCATCAATTTCTGAAGCGGAAACCCCGGCTAACCTGAGAGCCTGGTCGGTAACAGGCACTATGTTGGCCTGATGAGCCCGGGAGGCAAGCTCCGGTACCACCCCGCCATAAGAAAGATGGACTGACTGGTTTGCGATGAGGTTCGATAACACAATCCCGTCGCGCACGACAGCAACTGACGTATCGTCGCACGACGATTCAACTGCCATTATTGTTACTGTTGCCAAAATCCTTTGGTAAATATTTATACAGCGACAATTATAATCAAATATTATCAATTGTGGAATCGCTCCGCGATTCTGGCGGTATAAATGTGTATAAAATATATTATTGGTGGAATCGCTCCGCGATTCTGGCGGTATAAATGTGTATAAAAATTTGGCTTCGTTTTTGCTATATTTGCAACA
>JAHYJA010000165.1 GCA_019429325.1 Bacteroidales bacterium | reverse complement strand
GGAGAAAAGCTTCGGATTCGACATATCCGAATAATGCAGGATCTTCAGCCCTTTGCGCTCTTTGCGGTTCCCCTTTGCGCTCTTTGCGGTTCCCCTTTGCGCTCTTTGCGGTTCCCCTTTGCGCTCTCTGCGGTTAAACCTCTTGCACTCCCCATTGTTAATCATATTCCCGTAATTCATTATCTTTGGGTATGGACGGATATAAAATAATAACTCTTTGCGGCAGCACAAGATTCAGGGATGAGTTCATTGCCGAACAGAAGCGTCTCACCCTCGAAGGAAACATCGTAATAAGCGTCGGATTATTCGGGCACTCGGGCGATGATGAGGTTTGGGACGAAGGCACCAAGGAGATGCTCGACGACATGCATCTGCGTAAAATAGATCTGGCAGATGAGATCTTCGTTGTAAACCCCGGGGGTTATATAGGACAATCAACTGCCAGGGAAATTGAGTATGCAAGAAAGAACAATAAGCCCGTAAAATACCTGGAATCACCCTAGATATAGTAACTGCAACGATGAAGATAATACACCTTTCCGACCTTCATATAGGACATAAAGATTGCGGGGAGAGATTCCACACGATCATCAGGAACATAGCCGTGCGGATGAAGCCTGCCGGAGATTACGTAGTCGTCATAACAGGCGACCTGGCTGATAATGCCAATAAACCGGAACAGAGGGAGAAGGCCGCCCGATCTATCGAAGAACTTGAGGATCAGGGATACAGGGTGCTGGCCATCCCGGGCAATCACGACTACGGTACCGGGACTATTGGCAACATAAGGAATGTCAGACTCTTCAAGGAAAGATTTTACAGGGATTCTGACATCACTTTTCCAAAATTAGATATTATACACGGCGCAGCCTTCATCGGGCTGGACTCCACTGCGGAGGAGCTTAACTGGCACGACAGGATCCTGGCCCAGGGCGAGCTCGGCAGGGAACAGCTCGGGCGGCTCGAAAAGATCATTAACGATCCGGCAATCAGCAAAATGATGAAGGTCGTTTATCTCCACCATCACCCCTTCGACTTCAAGATCGGCCGACAGCTGAAAGACAGCAGGTATCTTAAAAAAATAATTGAGAACCGGATCGACCTGCTTCTTTTCGGTCATTACCACCGCAGTAAACAGGGAGCACTAAAGGTTCATCATGGGACATGGGGAATACCGCGCTGTTACAATGCAGGTACCGCCACGCACAAGAACGGCAATTATGGCTTCCACCGGGTTATCGGCCTCTCCGGGTCCGACCCGGCGATGGATTATGACGGGGAGTTCCAGAGATAGCTCAGAGCGCAGGGCGGAGGGCAGAGAGCAAAGGGCGGAGGGGAAGAATATCCTAATATTCTGATTACCGATCACTGATAACTGATCACCATCTCCTTCCTGCTTCCGTCTTCGGTCTTTTATGGCTCAGGGCTCAGGGCTCAGGGCGCAGGGCTCAGTGCAAGAATTCCTTCGGTCTTCCGTCTTCGCCGTCATTCAATAGTAAGACAAATTTCCATTTTCAGAGTTCTTATACCGCCAGCAGGAAAAAGATAATTTAATTATCTTTAAGTCAAACTGTAAATTCGTAAAAACCGGCCCTTATGCCTCTCGTATTCAGAATCATACCGCTTATCATAATATTTTGTTCCTGCAATGCATGTCATCCCCTTAAGGAAAGACCTGATCCTTCTGCATTCATGCCGGTCGTGAACGTAATCGACGGCGATACCTTCCGAGCAGATGATGGCAGTGAAAAAGGAGTAGTTATCCGCCTCATCGGAGTTGACGCTCCGGAAACGAGGAATACCGGGTTAAAAAAAGCATCTGACTTCGGGTTTGAGGCAAAGGATTTTTTGACAGATCTTCTTTCGGGGCAGCAAGTGAGGCTGGAATATGACGTAGGGAGGCAGGACCGTTACGGCCGCACACTGGCTTATGTTTACCTCCCCGACGGAACATTTGTGAACGCTGAGCTTCTGAAACAGGGTTACGGAATGGTGATGACCGTTCCACCAAACGTTAAGTATGCCGATGAATTTGTAAAGCTCGAAAGACGCGCCAGGCGAACCGGAAAAGGCCTGTGGAAATAAAACCCTCGGCTGTTACGCCACTGTGCCGCTGTGCCTCAACGCCGTAACGCCGTTACCCCCTCGTACCTTTAGACCGTCCAGATAAAACATCCCGGGTATTCTGCCGTTTTATGTTAAAGGAATTTTAAACATTAATCAAAATTGTCATTATGCAGCCTCTCATAGTGTTGACAATGATTCTTGCAGTCAATCTTCAGACAGATGACTGGCAACTTCTCGCCCCTGGGATGGAGTACCGGATCATTATGGCAAAACAGAAAAGCATAGAAGGCGATTCGCGGATTACTGTGGTCCGCATAGATCCGCACCAGTGGGACCTGGTCTTCACCGGCAGGAGCCTTACCGGCGACCGGTTCGGGAAGACAGCGCGCGAGTGGAGCGAGAGCAACAATCTTACAGCCGTCACCAACGCAGGCATGTTCGATATTGACAACTCGACCCATACGGGTTACCTGAGATACAGGGAGCATGTCAACAGCCGTCGTCTTAACAACTATAAATCACTCCTTGCCTTCGATCCGAAGGAAGGACGATCCGTCCCGCCATTCCGCATCTTCGACCTTGATGAACCGGGAATTACCATCCAGTCTGTACTTGAGGATTACAGCTCGGTGATCCAGAACCTGCGGCTTATAAAAAAGCCCGGGATTAACGTCTGGTCGAAGCAGGACGATTTCTGGAGTGAGGCGGCCATAGGTGAAGATAAGGAGGGAAGGATCCTTTTTATATATTCAAGGTCACCTTTTTCGATGTACCAGCTTAACAGGGAATTACTGGAATCTGGTATCGGCATTGTCGCGGCCCAGCACCTCGAGGGCGGACCTGAAGCCCAGCTTTACCTGCGCACAGGAGAATTCGAGATGGAGCTTTTCGGCAGTTACGAAACCTCCTGGCTCGAGGACGATAGCAATCCCGATCCCTGGCCCGTCCCCAATGTGATCGGGGTAAAGCCGAAGAAGTAGCACAGCATACAGGCCGTTACGCCGTTACGCCGTTACGCCGTTACACCGTATTCATGTCCCTCGCTCTCTGCTCCCTGCCCCCTGCCGTTAAAGGCTGTTATGCCCCTGCGCCGTAATGCCACTGTATTTTTAAGTCCCAAAATATTTGCTTTTTTTTGATAACATAAAATATATTTATCTTAAATATATATCTTTGTAAATATTATTTATCATTATGAAATCAAGGAAACCTGTTCTTTTACCAAAGGCTCAAAAGGTAGTTGTGATTCTCGGGGAGAACATCAGAATGGCAAGATTGCGAAGGAAATTCAGTACCGAACAAGTGTCCGAAAGGGCAAACATCAGCAGGCCTACACTTTCCTCCATCGAGAAAGGTAATCCAAATGTCAGTATCGGGGCATATGTTAAAGTGTTATCGGTTCTCGGTCTGGAAAAGGATCTTATATCGGTCGCCAGAGATGATGAACTTGGCCGTAAGCTCCAGGATGCTGAACTTGTTATGCGGAAGCGAGCTCCGAAAAAAAACTGAAAAAGGAAAAAAATGGCTTCAATACATAACATCAGGAAGATTCATGTTTATGCCCACTGGAAAGGGATGAAGGAACCCGGATATATGGGAGAACTCCGGGCAGAATATGCCAGGGGGAAGGAAATCTTTTCCTTCAGTTATTCTGACACCTGGCTAAGGTCAGATTACTCGCAGGTGTTGGACCCTGGATTATTGTTTTATTCAGGACCTCAGTATCCTGGTGAGGACAAACCCAATTTCGGACTCTTCCTGGATTCCTCACCTGACCGGTGGGGGCGTCTGCTTATGAAGCGCAGGGAGGCTGCACTGGCCAGGGCAGAGGGAAGACCGGAAAAGAGTCTCAGGGAATCCGATTACTTATTGGGAGTATTTGACGGGAACCGGATGGGTGCATTAAGATTCAGGGAGGATCCGGAAGGGCCCTTCCTCAATAACAATACAAAATATGCTTCACCTCCATGGACATCAATAAGAGAACTGGAAAAAATTAGTCTAAGGCTTGAAGATGATGAAGCAACAGACGATCCTGAATATATGAAGTGGCTTAACATGCTGGTCAATCCGGGGTCATCCCTGGGTGGGTCCCGGCCAAAAGCAAGCGTAACGGACAATATGAAGAATCTCTGGATTGCCAAGTTCCCCGGAAAAAGCGATTTGAAAGATGTTGGGGGGTGGGAAATGGTAGCTACCGAACTTGCTGAAGGTGCAGGATTGAATGTCGCCCGGTGCAGGGTTCAAAAACTTTCAGGAAAAAACCACACCTTCTTTACTAAAAGGTTTGACAGAACACCAATCGGGGAAAGAATTCATTTTGCATCTGCCATGACAATGCTTGAATACCGGAACGGAGCCGGTTTTAGCGAGGGAGTAAGTTATCTTGAGATTGCAGATTTCCTCACAAACCATGGCGCCAGTGTGGCAAATGATCTGAAGGAGCTTTGGACCAGGATTGCTTTCAACATCTTTGTATCGAATACCGACGATCATCTTAGAAACCATGGATTTATCCTGACAGAGAAAGGATGGATCCTCTCCCCCGCTTATGATATTAATCCTGATGAGGAAGGTACAGGCCTGTCACTGAACATTACCCTTAATGATAATTCCCTTGACCCGGACCTTGTCCTTGATGTTGCCAATTACTTCAGGTTGAGCCGGGACAATGGTATAAAAATAATTGACCAGATAAAAAGATCCGTGAGCAGATGGAGAAGCGTTGCTAAAAAGTACCATCTGTCCGGATCTGAACAGGATATGATGGCAAAAGCATTTGAGAGATTCCTGTGAAAATCACAACAGAATCTATCGCTAAATCTTAATCAAATCGCACCGTTGAGCCGTCACACCATTTTCATGCCCCTCGCCCTCTGCCCCCTGCCTTTAAAGGCCGCTGTGCCGTTATGCCGTTACGCCGCTGCGCCTTTGTACCCCTAAGCCATTATGCCATTGTAATGATAAATTCTCATGATTTAAAGATTATATTAATAATTACTTTTTGTCAATTATAATTGAAATTATTAGTATATTTGTGTTTTATGTAATTTATACCTGAAGCATGAATCTCTATATTGCACGACCACTTTATATCGACAAAATAAAACCCTTTATAGGAAAGTCACTGATAAAGGTATTGACTGGCCAGAGACGGGTTGGCAAGAGCTCTCTTCTGATGCAGGTAAGGGATATAATTCTTGAAGGTGAGCCGGAGACAAATATTATTTACATCAACAAGGAGTTAAGTGAATTTTCATCAATTTCCGACTCCGGAAGTTTGTTTGAATATGTGAGCGCAAATTCAGGACCTAAAGGTAAAGTAGCTCTTTTTATTGATGAGGTTCAGGAAATTGAATCTTTTGAGAAAGTTTTGAGGGACCTTGTTACCAGAAATAACTTTGATATTTATTGTACCGGAAGTAATGCCAGACTCCTCTCGGGTGAACTTGCCACATTTCTGAGCGGAAGATATATCGAGATAAAGGTATTCGGACTCTCCTACAACGAGTTCATGATGTTCCACAAATTGCCTGACTCGGCTGATTCTTTCATGTCCTACATGAAATTTGGCGGACTTCCATACCTGATCAACCTTGAAATGGACTCCAGAATAGTTTCTGAATACCTCAGCAGCATTTACAATACAATCCTGCTGAAGGATGTCGTCGCCAGGTTCAACGTGCGGAATGTCAAGTTCCTTGAGAACCTTGTTGCTTTCCTGGCCGGAAACGTGGGTAGTATTGTCTCTGCTAAAAAGATCAGCGATTTTCTCAAGTCTCAGAAAATTAACATCTCTACGCAGGTTGTTATTGATTACCTGGGTTACCTTGAAACCTCATTCCTCATTTCCAGGGTAAAACGAACAGGCATTGAGGGAAAAAGAGTGTTTGAAATCGGCGAAAAATACTATTTCGAGGATATTGGTATCAGAAACACGATAGCCGGATTCGCTGCAACCGATTACAATAAGATCCTTGAGAATATCGTGTACCTCCATTTGCGGATGGCAGGCTATTCAGTGACGGTGGGAAAGGATGGCGAAAAAGAGATAGACTTCATTGCAAGCCGCTCGGGTGAGAAAATATATGTCCAGGTAACCTATTTGCTGGCCAGCCGCGAGACCATCGACAGGGAGTTTGGCAACCTGCTTGAAATACCTGATAATTTTCCCAAATATGTCGTTACCATGGACGATATGCATGAAACAACAACATTTAAAGGTATTAATAGGCTCCATGTCAGGGATTTCTGCCAGATGATCGTATAAAAGCTCAGTCAATTTCGTTTCCGACGATCGCTGGGCTCTAGAGGAAGGAGGCAAAATATCGCAGGTAAGATGGGAAACGCCACTCTTCGGTTACAGGGAGATTAACGGACATCGTCTGGCATCATCAGCCGATTTGATTTATAAATACCCTGCCGGCGACTTTTGCTACGGGAAGTTTACGATGGAGTCAATTAGTTACAATGTTACTGAATAGTTTACACATAAAGATGCCCCTGCACCGTTACGCCGTTTTCCTGGCCCTCTGCTCCCTGCCCCCTGCCCCCTGCTCCCTGCTCCCTGCTCCCTGCCCCCTGCCTTAAAGGCCGCTGTGCCGCGTAATGTTTAGAAACAATTGTATGATTTGCATTTTTCAGAGAAATACTAAATTTTTGGACAAATATGAAGTTGAAGTGCAAATTTGTCCAGTCTAATCAGACCATTTCTGCCATGATGCATTTTACTAAGTTCTTTTTACGTATTTCGCTGTTTTGCCTCTGCGCCACTATGCCGCTACGCCGTTATGCCCCTGCGCCGCTACGCCTTTTTAATTATCTTGCCTCATAATTATTCGTACCCCAAAT
>JAHYJA010000164.1 GCA_019429325.1 Bacteroidales bacterium | reverse complement strand
CATAGGGGGGTCGGGACCAACTCCCCAATTCCCTTAAAAGACTCTTCAGACTTTCCTGTAACTATTCCGGAGATTCAATCTCCCAGCTGACCCCCTCTTTTAAATCCTTCAATACAATTCCAATTCTCTTCAGATCTTCCCTGATATTGTCCGACACCGCCCACTCCTTGCGGGCTTTGGCATCCTGCCTCAGGTTTATAACAAGATTTACGAGCTCTTCAGTAAGCTTGCCCTGCTCCATGTTTTGTTCCTCATCCTTCAGACCCAGGATACCGAAGACGAACGTTCCAAATAGTTCCTTCAGGATCGCGAGATCCGATTCCGAGAGTCTTTCCGTTCCGTCGTTCACCGAGTTGATATACCTCACCCCGTCGAAAAGGCAGGAGAGAAGAACAGGGGTATTCAGATCATCATCGATAGCCTCATAGCATTTTGATTTCAGTTCTGTTATGTCGAGCGTCGATGAGTCCGAAGGCTTAAGCATTTCAAGTGTCGCAACAGCTTTCATGAGTCGCCTGAGCCCTTTTTCCGCCGCTTTAAGCGCTTCGTTGGAGAAGTCGGCGACACTCCGGTAGTGTGCCTGGAGTATGAAGAAGCGTATTGTCATGGGGCTGTAAGCCTGCTCAAGAAGCGGATGATCGCCGCTGAACAGCTGGTCGAGCGTGATGAAGTTACCCAGCGATCTTGCCATCTTCTGGCCGCTGATGGTGATCATGTTGTTATGCATCCAGTATTTCACCGTCTCTTCGCCCAGGGCGGCAGTCGACTGGGCAATCTCGCACTCGTGGTGCGGGAACTGGAGATCCATACCCCCGCCATGTATGTCGAACCGCTCGCCGAGATACTTAACGCTCATGGCGGAACATTCGAGGTGCCATCCCGGGAAGCCTTCGCTCCAGGGCGACGGCCACCTCATAAGATGCTCAGGGGATGCTTTTTTCCACAATGCAAAATCGAAAGAGTTCCTCTTCTCATCCGTACCCTCCAGTACCCGGCTGGATGACTGAAGATCTTCAAGCACACGTCCGGAAAGCTTACCGTAATCGTGATTCCGGCTGTATTCAAGTACATCAAAATAAACCGATCCGTTTACTTCGTATGCCAGTCCGGCTTCAATAATTTTTTTTATGAACACCTGCTGTTCAATAATATGTCCCGATGCCCGCGGCTCAATCGACGGAGGCAGTACATTGAGCTGATCCATGTTCCTGTGGTAGGTGTTCATGTATTTCTGGACAACTTCCATGGGTTCGAGGTGCTCCAGGCGCGCCTTCTTCTGTATCTTGTCCTCCCCCTCGTCGGCATCGTTCTCGAGGTGGCCCACATCCGTAATATTACGAACATAGCGCACATTGTAGCCCAGATGCATCAGATAACGGTAGAGAAGATCGAAGGTTACGGCGGGACGGGCATGACCCAGGTGTGCATCGCTGTAAACGGTCGGACCGCAGACATACAACCCGGCGAAGGGAGGATAAAGAGGCTCGAAGGGTTCCTTCCTGCGCGTGAGGCTGTTGTAGATCGAAAAATTATTCTGCATGCATTACTGGTTTTACAGAACAAAAGTAAAGGAAAAAACAGTTCCGGAAAGGATTTGAATGCTATGAACGGGTGATTTTCTTGCATTTGTCAAAATTGGTTGATAATTTTGCTGTTACGAATCAAATATCAGGGCAGTGAATTCATTTCAACTGATACAATACAATTTCCTTATGCCGCACATGCCTATGTGCATGCAAAGTATTTGCATCTGATGCAAGTTCTGAATACTTTTACGGGCAATCCTGAAACTGATAATACAGCCGGACCTGAAAAGGTTTCCGGGGTCAGTGGGTCTTACCACGAAGGACACGAAGGGTAACACGAAGGACACAAAGGGGAACCGCAAAGTCCGCAAAGGATGAACCGCAAAGGGCGCAAAGGGCAACACAAAGGTTTTAACAGTAACAATTGATAGTAATGAAGAAAAATATAGAAGAGCTTATAAAACAACGCATACTGGTCCTCGATGGTGCAATGGGTACGATGATCCAGAAGCACGGGCTCGAAGAATCAGATTTCCGGGGTGAGAGGTTCAGGGATCATCCCCGCCCTCTCAGGGGGAACAACGACCTGTTATCGCTTACCAGGCCCGGCCTGATCAGCGACATACACAGGGAGTATCTCGAGGCGGGAGCAGACATCATCACCACCAACACCTTTAATGCCAACGCGATATCGATGGCGGACTACGGCATGGAGGGGATGGTTTACGAGATAAACCTCGAATCGGCAAAGCTTGCCGTGCAGGCTGTGAGGGAGCATGAGCAGGCGGGAAGCGAAGGTTCCCGTTTTGTTGCCGGGACGCTGGGACCGACTAACCGCACGGCCTCGATGTCGCCGGATGTCAGTGATCCGGGTGCCAGAACCGTCTCCTTTGACGATCTTGTTAAAGCGTACCATGAGCAGGCCCGGGGACTGACCGACGGTGGTGCGGATATCCTGCTTGTTGAAACAGTATTCGATGTCCTCAACTGCAAAGCGGCTCTTTTTGCCATTGCCACACTGTTTGAAGAGAGAGGCATCACTCTTCCGGTGATGGTCTCGGGCACCATAACCGATGCGAGCGGCAGAACGCTTACGGGGCAGACCCTCGGGGCTTTCCTCGTGTCGGTCTCGCATTTCCCCCTTCTCTCCATAGGGCTCAACTGTGCCCTGGGAGCTGAGCAGCTGAGGCCCTTTGTTGAGGAACTCTCCGGCAGGGCAGGGTTTTATGTCTCTGCACATCCCAACGCCGGACTGCCCAACCAGTTCGGGGAGTATGACCAGTCGGCGGAATTCATGGCTTCGGTAGCAGAGGATTTTATGAAAGAGGGATGGGTCAACATAATAGGTGGGTGCTGCGGAACAACGCCGCAGCATATCAGGAAGTTACGGGAGGTATCCGTAAAATATCCGCCGCGGGTGAAGCCCGGAATACCGGTCTCGACACGCCTGAGCGGACTGGAGGCCCTGACTATCACTCCGGAGACCAATTTTGTCAATATAGGTGAGCGCACCAACGTGTCGGGATCACTGAAATTCGCACGGCTGATACGGGAAGAGAAGTATGATGAGGCGCTTGCCATTGCCAGGAACCAGGTTGAGGGAGGTGCCCAGGTTATAGATATATGCATGGACGAGGCTATGCTCGATTCCGAAAAGGCTATGGTACGGTTCGTAAACCTCGTGATGTCGGAACCCGATATCGCCAGACTGCCGCTTATGATCGATTCGTCGCGCTGGAGCATAATAGAGTCGGCCCTTAAGTGCATACAGGGAAAGTCGGTGGTTAACTCCATAAGCCTGAAGGAGGGAGAGGAGCTGTTCATCGGGCGGGCCGGTCTGGTAAGAAAATATGGAGCGGCTGCGGTGGTCATGCTGTTCGACGAGGACGGACAGGCCGATACCTTTGAGAGGAAGTGTGAGGTTGCTGAAAGATCGTACCGTCTGCTTACTGAAAAGGCAGGGTTCCCGCCGGAAGATATAATATTTGACCCCAATGTGCTGGCAGTTGCGACGGGGATCGAAGAGCACAACAACTACGCTGTGAACTTCATAAAAGCTGTTGAATGGATAAAAAAGAACCTGCCGCACGCCAAGGTGAGCGGAGGGATAAGCAATCTCTCATTCTCGTTCAGGGGCATCGACAGGGTAAGGGAAGCCATGCATTCGGTCTTTCTTTATCATGCAATAAGGGCAGGCCTCGATATGGGCATAGTGAATCCCGGCATGCTTCAGGTTTACACCGAGATCGAGCCCGATCTTCTTCATCTGACGGAGGATGTGATACTTAACCGCAGGAAGGATGCCACAGAGAGGCTCATTAAATACGCTGAAGGGCTTAAGAATGAAGGTAAGAAGGAGGAGAAGGCCGATGAATGGCGTTCGCTGCCTGTTGCGGAGAGGATCAGGCACTCCCTTATAAGGGGCATCGATCAGTATATTGAACAGGATGTTGAGGAGGCCCGCCACCTGTACGCGCGGTCGATTGAACTTATTGAGGGTCCCCTGATGGGAGGGATGAACGAGGTCGGCGACCTGTTCGGTTCGGGGAAAATGTTCCTCCCACAGGTGGTCAAGAGCGCCAGGGTGATGAAGAAGGCTGTTTCGGTGCTTTCGCCGTACATTGAGCAGGAGAGCGGCGACGGGGAAAAGAAAAATGCCGGAAAGGTTCTTCTCGCGACAGTGAAAGGGGATGTGCACGATATCGGGAAGAATATAGTGGGGGTGGTGCTGTCGTGCAATAACTACGAGATCATTGATCTGGGTGTTATGGTCCCGGCAGAAAAGATCATAGATACTGCAATAAGCGAGAAAGCCGCCTTTATAGGCCTCAGCGGGTTAATAACGCCATCGCTTGAGGAGATGGTGCATGTAGCCTCCGAGATGCAGAGGCGCCGCGTCAATATACCCCTTCTTATCGGTGGGGCCACCACCTCGGAGGTGCATGCTGCGGTGAAGATCGATCCCGCGTACTCAAACAGCGTGGTGCATGTGAGGGACGCTTCCAGGGCTGCAGGTGTGCTCTCAGCCCTTCTTCAGGAGGAAAACAGCGCTTTCACTGCTTCAGTCAAGGAGAAATACAGAAGGCTGAGGGAAGAGCATCAGGCGCGCCGGATCACAAGAGACCTGATAACCTTAAGCGAAGCCAGGGCCAACAGGCTCAAGACCGACTGGAAATCGGCAATACTTACGAAGCCTCTCAAGCCGGGGCTTCACCTTATCAGGGAATTCAAACCGGAAGAGCTCTACAGGTATATCGACTGGACATTCTTCTTTTATGCCTGGAAACTGACCGGAAAATATCCGGCCATCTTCGACGATCCCGTAAAGGGTGCAGAGGCGAAGAAGCTTCATGAAGATGCGCTGAGGTACCTTCAGGAGATCATCGACAAAAAGATTGTTACGGCAAACGGTGTTTTCGGGCTCTTTCCCGCCGTGTCGAACGGAGATGATGTGAAGGTGTTGTCGGAGAACAACCCGGGAGAGGTGAAGACCTTCTTCAGGTTCCTGAGGAACCAGGAGAGGAAGGAGAGGGGTGTTCCCAACCTCTGCCTGGCTGATCTCATCGTCCCGGAGGCCACCGGCCTGGTCGACTCGATAGGTGCCTTTGTTGTAACGGCGGTTATCAGCAACGAAGCTCTTGCGGAATACAGGGATGATGATTATGCCGTCATCATGATAAGGATACTGAGCGACCGCATTGCCGAGGCGGCCGCGGAACTGCTGCACGAAAAGATACGGAAGAGATACTGGGGTTACGCTCCGGAAGAGGAGCTTACGCCGGAGGCGCTTTTCAAACTAAACTATAAGGGGATAAGGCCGGCACCGGGTTACCCCGCATGTCCGGATCATACAGAAAAACGTGTTATATTTGACCTCCTCGATGCAGAGAGACTGATCGGAGCCGGACTGACGGAGAATTTTGCCATGACTCCGCCGGCAGCGGTATCAGGCTATATCTTCGCCCACCCTTCATCGACCTATTTCAACATAGGCAGGATAGGGAAGGACCAGCTTGAAGGTTATGCATCGAGAAAGAATATGAGTGTTGAGGAGGCTGCCAGATGGCTCGCTCCAAATTTATGATTACCAGATCTTATGAGTGTTATCGATAAAATTAAAAACTCCGCGTCGCCGCTTTTTACATTTGAGTTATTACCACCGTTAAAGGGTCACAGCATCGAGAGGGTCTACAAGGCCATCGACCGTCTGATTGAGTTCTGTCCTGCTTATATTAATTTCACCTCGCACCGGAACGAGACGGTCTATTACGAACGTCCCGACGGACTTCTTGAAAAGCGGACGGTGAGGAAGAGGCCGGGGACCATTGCCCTGGCGGCCGCAGTGAAGTACAAGTACAACATACCGGTTGTTCCTCATGTGCTGTGCGGCGGTTTTACGAAGGAAGAGACTGAGAATGTCCTGATTGAAATGAATTTTCTTGGTATTGATGACGTTCTTGCCCTGAGGGGCGATCCCCAGAAGGGGTTCAGGAGCTTCATTCCCGAGAAGAACGGGCACATGTTCACCCATGAGCTGGTCAGGCAGATTGTCAATATGAACAGCGGGAAGTATCTGGAAGAGACGCTTATAGGAATGGCTCCCACATCTTTTTGCATCGGCGTGGCCGGATATCCCGAGAAGCATTTCGAGGCGCCCAACCGCCAGGCCGACATGGAAAACCTTAAGCACAAGGTCGATGCCGGTGCAAGCTATGTTGTTACGCAGATGTTCTTCAACAACAGCAAGTTCTTCAGGTTCCGGGGTGAATGCGCAAAAATGGGTATTAATGTCCCGGTTATCGCCGGCATCAAGCCCATTTCGGCGCTGAACGACATAAATCTTCTGCCGCAGACCTTCCATATCGAGGTGCCGAACGAGCTGGTGTCGGAGCTGAAAAAGTGCAGGACCGACGAAGATGCAAGGGAAGCCGGGATCGAATGGGCCACGATGCAGTCGAGGGAGCTCCTGAAAGCAGGTGTGCCGGGAATACATTACTATACTCTCGGAAGATCGGATAATATTGCCAGGATAGTGAAAGCGGCGTTCTGACCCAGGGGGGTGACACGCGAAGCGTGTCGGGGGGTCATTCTGTCAACAATAATCCGGAAGGAGTTTTCCGGCCAATCTTGTGCTAACGAATGACCCCCCCGGGCCCCCCCTGGGAGGGGGGGTAATGCGCTGGACCTAAGAAGAATTGTAATAGTCATTGAGGATTAACCCCCCTGTTCAGGGGGGTGACACGCGAAGCGTGTCGGGGAGTCATTCTGTCAACAATAATCCGGAAGGAGTTTTCCGGCCAATCTTGTGCTAACGAATGACCCCCCCGGGCCCCCCCTGGGAGGGGGGGGTAATGCGCTGGACTTAAGAAGAATATGTAATAGTCATTGAGGATTACCCCCTGTTCAGGGGGGTGACACGCGAAGCGTGTCGG
>JAHYJA010000163.1 GCA_019429325.1 Bacteroidales bacterium | reverse complement strand
CTTGTGCTGTCAGCCTGAATCCCGATAAAAAATATTTCACCCATAACACTTGACTGTGGCGCAATAACCGGTTGACCGACTCCCAATGGCATCTTTGAAGAGACCGTGATGAGCTTTTCACTGACTATCTGGCGCGCTTTGAAGATATCCGTACCCCAGTCAAACTCAACCCAGACAAAAGAGAAGCCCTGTGATGAGGCTGAGCGGACCCTTCGCACTCCCGTAGCACCGTTCACCGAAGTCTCAATAGGAAAGGTTACCAATCGTTCAACCTCTTCTGACGCCATTCCATGAGCATCTGTCATTACAACCACTGTCGGGGCAGTCAGGTCAGGAAAAACATCAACATCCATATTTACAGCGGTTCTCACTCCGAAAACCACCAGTACCACTGAAAATAAAATGATCAGGTACTTATTGTTCAGTGAGAATTTTATAAGATTATCTATCATGAGCCTGAATATTATTAATGTACATGACCTGAATGTGCATCCAGAGTTCCGGTAGCCTGAGCAAGCTTAATAAGGACACCACCTTTTGTAACAATGCGTTCATCATCAGCTAATCCACTCATAACTTCAACATTAATTCCATCAGAAACTCCGGTTTTGATTTCACGTTTTTCAAATAGTTCCGGAGTAAGCTGTACAAATACAAAAAAGTTACCCTGCTCTTCGAGAACAGCCGAAATTGGTATTGTAAGAGCCTGAGAACTTGAAATCGTTTTCAGATATAATTCTACAAAACTGCCCGGTACAAAGCCTGTGGCATTATTTATCTGAAGGATTACCGGTATCAGGAAATTATCAGAAGTGGTTGTTTTCCCGACTGATAAGACCTTCCCGTTTAATTCTTCAAGAGTGTAGGTTCTGTTATCTTCAATCGTTCTGATGTTTGCGTTTGCAATTGACATGAGGTGCTGCGCGTACTTTTGCTGAACTTCAGCACGCAGAATTAATGATCTGTTCTGTGTAATCATAATCAATGGCTGGCCAGCCTCAACATATAGTCCGTTCTTCACATAGAGCTCCTTAATGAAACCAGTCGCCGGACTGATAACGGTTTGCCCGGATGCACTAAAATTTTGACTCAGATTTTCGTAAACCGACCTGGAATTCTCATAAATTGTTTTGGCTTCAAGCAATTGCTTTTCAGATACAATCTTATCCTCTGCCAGAATCTTTGCTCTTTCATAGTCCGCCCTGGCTTTTTCAAAATTGTTTTGTGCCCCGGCATAACGGACTGCAGAATTATTCTCAGCAAGTCCACTGCCACTTATTGTTATAAGTGTCTGACCGGCCGATACGCTTTTCCCCTCTAAAATGTTGTTCCCTGAGAATGATATAACACCGCTTGCTTTCGCTGTCACAAACACCTCATCATCCTGTGCTGATTGAACCTGTGCTGTTGTTTTTATCACCTGACCGAATGGTTTTCTCACGGGATAGCCAGTGGAAAAATCAATTTTCCATGATTGTTCTTTGGTAAAAACCGTGGCATTGGTTCTTGAAATTGTGTTCTTCCCTGCAGCTTCCGTCGCTTCCTGAATACCGGAATAGACTGTAACTTCCGGTACAATAACTTTATAATCACCTGTATCAGTTTTTATCAGGTACTCCATCGTACCATCGCCGCTTACCTCAGGCATAATATCAAAGCTGTAAATACCTTTGCGGGCAGGACTCTCAAGTGTTTGTTCCGAGACAGTGCTGTTAACAATAATTCTTAATGTAATTGCACCTTTGGTAACAGCAGTAAATTCCGGCAAGTTGGAAAAATGCGACAGGATATTTGACATCTGACCAATTACGAAAGGGTCAGCTTCGGCAAATAGTTCAAAGTGTTCGCTGTATGCTGTATATTGAAACTTTGCCTCTTCAGCTTCACTTTGATTTTCATTTTCATGATTATGATCACATCCCGCAAAAGTTAATGCAATCAACGATGTCAGCAATATTTTGAAATACATATTTCTGTCTGTTTAAGTTTTTAGAATAAAAGAGATAAATGCCACAAAACATTAATTTCTAATGTAGTTGCTGCATTTAACCGACACAAAAACCTAAACAACAGGGGGTGCACGTAATCCTAAGGAAGCTGCGACAAGAACGGAGTAAGAGCAATTGGTAAAATGCTCATAAACAAAAGGTGATAAGACCGGTATTGGAAATTCTTTCCTGCCGTTCAGTAAACTATATTGCGAATCATCAAAAGCTGAGAGGCTGGATGAAATGTTATAGAATTTATAATCAGTCCTCCACTGATTTGAATACAGAACGACCGGATTTTTTAAAACGCAATCGTCAGGATCATTCTCTTCATCATGACTGTGGCCCAACTGGTTTTTGTCATGTTCATCAGCAGATTCATCATGTAAACAATGTGGGGTTACAAAGCAAATCTGCTTATCATGATGATGATGAGGAATAACAGCATGAGCCAGTAATAACAGACCGGCAAGCATTAAAAAGGCAAATGCTGTTGTTCTTTTTATCATTATTCAATTACAGATCGCTGCAATTATAACGAAAATTTTGAAATTTTGTTTGGAATGTGAGCATAAACAATTGTATTACTGTTCCTGATATTCCCACTTCTTATGACTTAAACTAAACTGGTTCAGTTCCTGATTATTAAAATGTAATCACTTTATCACTATCCACAACCCAATTTGCAAGTTCAGCCATGGTACTTATTTCTGTTCCTTCAATCAATTGAGCACTCTTTAATCCTCGTGCTTCCGCACAACTGCCGCATATCTTAACTTTTCCACCCTTTGCAAGAACGGCTTTGAACATTCTTTCGATGTTATAATAACCATTGGGTGTAATTTGATTTGCCAATGCGCAATTTGCAGCATCTGCCATTAAAAATACCCGTACTTCCGTATCCGAGTGGTCTTTTCCGAGTTGCATGGCCAGTCGCAGGGCATTATACGCTTTCTCTGTTCCGTAGGGAGCATCATTAATTAAGATAAGGATTTTTTGTGCCATAATAATATGATATCAAAGGTTGCTCAAATATACTGTATGTTACCTTATTGTTGACCGCATTTTAACTGTTCTGACGACCTTAAGATAATTTTTCAATATGAAAGACCATTCTCATCAATTATTATAATCAAAACATTAAAGAAGCTCAGATAATTAGTTAATTTCCCTGGTAAATACTCAGATAATAAAGCGTACTCAAAAGAACCATACAATGGATTCAACATCAGATAAAGACAATACTGAACAAGCTAATGAATCAATCCCGGAAGGTACCCCGACTCCAAACGAGCCGGACTACGATTCCATGAGCTTCGAGGATATAGCAGCACAATATCCCGAGCTGGGGAAAATAAGGGACGTAACCAAGGAGAACGAGGGCAAGACCTATCTGATCTTCTCGCAGAAGCCCAGGCAAGACTCAAAGCCGAAGAAGAAGCCTCCGCCCGACGACTTTCCAATAACGATGGACTTCCTGATGTAGGCCACCCCGGGAGGATCATTTTTCCGTTACCTCCTTCAGCAGCTCCGGGGGTTTTTGTTGAGGTCGGTGGCGATTACCTTCGGTGATCCGGTATGGGGGGACCCATCAACAAAATAAAGTGTAATTTATTTGCCCCAAAGTGTAACATTTTGCTTTTTATTTTGTATATATATTGAAAATATAAGGCAATTTATTACTTTTATGAAAGAAACCAATAATTACATCATCCCTTTTGAAATCGTCATAACTCTTGAAGGCGGTTATTACAGGTTAAATATTACCCACCCAGGATATAAAGGCCGTATCAGAAAAAGGATCGGCAACGGGAACCAGGAAAAACACGAGACATTGCTTTCACATTTGAAAGTAGAATTAGAGAAGCACTTCTCTGATACTGAAATTTCAAAAGAAGCAGTTAACTCTTTTGTGAACTGTTATGTGGACATGTAATATAAGAAGAACGCATCACTTTTTGGTTCCCGGAGTTTATAAACCAGATCAGGTTTCTTACCGGTTTTCTGGTGAACTCCCACGTATCTATCCTTTCGGTCAGCTTCAGCCAAAGGATGCGTAACAAGGTGCTCGCCGATGGGAGAATAAACTACCAGGTGATTCCCTGATATACGAACCGGGCATACTTCGTACATGTATTTCCGGGGTACAACGTACAGGTAACCTTTCCACTGTACACACGACTCCTGGTTTACAACAAGGTTGGCAACCTGTGAGGTGTCAAAATGATTTACCGGTAGTGCCTGCAGGAAGGGATGCTCTTCAATATACATATCAATTGGCCTCTTCCTTGTCGTAGCGTGGATACGTACATCATTAACATCTGCGAGCCACCTTCGCAGTTGTTCTTTGAGATCCTCCATGTCTCTGAACTCACGGCCATTCAGGAAGCTTCTCTCGAGGTAATAAAATGGCCGCTCCACCTTCAGATTCTCACTCGGGTGACTAGGGCGGATCGTCAGTGGCCGGAACCGGTAATGTGTGGCAAATTCAAGGTACCTGGCGTTGAAGACCGGTCGGCCCGCCTCGTAGCGGTCAACGCAAGCCTTCTGGTTATCGCTCTTGATCTCCAGCGGCACTCCATCGAGATAGATAAAGGCATTGATTAGTTCCCGAAAAAGGGTTTGCTGCTTCTTGTCACTGGTTACATCAATGTATTGCCGGCGGGAGTAGCACAGTATGTAACTGAAGAAGGTTACCTGCTGAGTTTTGCCCGTTGAGGTAAACCGGATATTGTAATCGCTCCAGTCATGTGCGGCCCTTTGACCCGGGTCCGTTTCCACCATCCGCACCGGCGTTTTTGAACCCACCGCCCGGATGCTTTTCAGGTAGTCACGAACGATGGTGATCTCTCCTTCAAAACCCTTTTCCCTGAGGTGCTCATATATCCGCTGACCAGTGATATTATTATATTTCATCAACAACCCGGCAATAAACTCTTTATATGGGTCAAGCTTGCTTTGGCGTTTCTTTTTAAGAGAGATTTCATCCCCGGGGGTGGTATCACGCAAAACCGAGTTTGATACCAGCCACCGGCGGACACGCCCGCGAGAGATACCAAGACTCTTGGAGATCTTTCTGATCGGCCATCCTTTTGCGTGAAGGGTTATGACACTGTTTTCTAAACTCTCGTCTTTCATCTCTTTGTTTTGTTTTATGGGATTTGTAACTGGTTTATGGCTTCTTTCAGTTTATCCGCATATGCTGATACCTTTCCAAAGCCCGGGTTGATGATCACTTTCTCCGATTCATTTAACATGCCTGTGCGATGATCTCCCAGCCTCGAGAGCATGATCTGAACCGAATGGATCACATACCCTATTGATTTTATAAGATCATTGCCATAGGAGGACAACCTTACATCGTATGGCTCTTCTTCCTGGTACTGCTGGTCATTCTTAAGTATTTGATCCGGGTGAGAGAGTATATACTGCCTCTCATCCTCATTCTTTGCCCCCAGAAAAGCTTCTGCAAGAGCATCGCTCTGGCGGCTGCTCAGGTGGTGGGTTGTGATTGCCCGGGCGATCTCCCCCTGGTTGCCGCGCGGCAACTTAGTTAACGCCCGCGCATGGCTTGAGGTAAGAGTGCCCATCATGATCTCTGATGAGACAGCTTCATCCATCTTGCCGATCAGCGACAGGCGGCGGCTGACCCAGGAGCGGCTGTAACCGGTCAGCCGTGACAGGCTGCGCTGATCCATAGAGTGGGTCTTCTGAAGATCCTGTAGTACCATAGCCTCCTCCCAGGCCTCCATCGACTGGTGGAGTCGGTTGTAGCTCAGAAGCAGAACCTTGGCCTGGGTCAGATCTATCTCCAGCACAAGGCATTGAAGGGCCTCCATCATCAGGTCCTCTGACGCGTAGAACCGCTTAAATCCATCGATTAACTGATAACCCCCTTCATGTACCCGTGCAACAACCGGTTGCAGCTGTCCGTGCAGACGCATCGACTTCTCAACCTGTAGGATCCGTGTCATGTTCATGATGCGCATCCCCGAGAGTGACAGGTCAAATTTATTTATGGATATTTCTTCGATTCTGGTATTCACCGGAACAAGTTTTTGGTCCCGGTAAAAATAAATAGCTGCTTTTTCTTAAACGAATGCGTACGTCTTTACAATCATACTGTATTTGTTAGAAAAATCGCCTGCAGTGCAGACTGAACCTGCATTTGAGTGGGTAACGCGTACGTCTTTACAATCTTTCCCTTTTTTACCTCAAAACCTCTGTAGAGCCCATCCTGTAAGGGCTGGGGAGATAACGCGTACGTCTTTACAATCATTGATGAACGTTCTGGTTTACGCTTTTTATTTCGTTCTTTTTGACCTTCACGATTGCTATTTACGTACTCAGGGTGCTTCTTTCGGTATTCCTTCTGATATTCGTGGGCAGGATAATTATCACGCCAACGCTTATTACGAGCCCGCCGTAAGCAGCGGCACCCTGAACTTTTAGTGACTCTTGCCTTAGTGTTTGTATATCGTCGGGTATTCTGACAGGCCCTGGATGAACAAAACTTTTGCTTCTTTATCCGGGGATTCCGTGGAACCAATTTGCCACAACACTGGCAGGTAAAGGTTAAAATCATGATAGCAAACTTTCTAAAAGCGAAAGATTGCCGTTTTTATCAAAGAAGGAAGAGGTGGTATCGTTTTTTACCCTTAGGTGGTATCAGTTTAAGCCGTCGTTAAAACCTGCTCCCGATCAAACTTGTACCGCGACACGCGTAATACTCATAAAACTTTGTACCTGGACGGCAAAAACTGCGCCATACTCTCCTTGCACCGGGACAACCTTGTGTCTAAAGAATCAGGACACTACCGGATGCTTCGTCGAGTAACGCTTACTGAATTATACCGCCGGGCCGTTAAAGGCAATGCCGGGCGCAAATTAATTGGTAGAGAGCTTATTTTACTTGATAGTTTCGTTTTCAAATAATGAAAAATG
>JAHYJA010000162.1 GCA_019429325.1 Bacteroidales bacterium | reverse complement strand
ACACGGAAAATCCGAAGTTTGAAGATCTTCACACCGTTGAAACGGTGGGCCAGATCGTCAAGCTTCTCGAGATGCCCGACGGTTCGACAACCGCCATTATTCAGGGAAGAAGAAGAATGATACTGAGCGAGCTTATTTCGGACGATCCCTATTTCGTTGCAAGGGTAAGAACTATCCCCGAGATAAAGGCGGACTCAAAAAACAGGGATTTTGATGCGATTGTGGGCTCACTTAAAGATCTATCACTCAAGATAATCAAGATCAATCCCAACATAAGCCCCGAAGCCTCATTCGCTATCAAGAATATAGAGAACAGCACCTATCTTATAAACTTTATCTGTTCCAACACCGACATCAAGGTTCAGGATAAGCAGAAATTACTTGAAATAAACAGTTTGCGGGACAGGGGCTATGCATTGCTTGAATATCTTGTTCAGGAGATACAGGTGCTTGAGCTTAAAAATGAACTGCAGTCGAAGGTAAAGATCGACCTTGACCAGCAGCAGCGTGAATTTCTTCTTCATCAGCAGATGAAGACCATTCAGAATGAGCTTGGGGGCAACCCTTTGGACAAGGAGATAGAGGAGTACAGGAAAAAGGCTGAGTTGAAACTCTGGAGCGATGATGTGAAGAGAACCTTCGAGAAGGAGCTTAACAAGCTTCATCGTCTTAATCCCGCTGCAGCGGAATATTCAGTTCAGGTGAACTATATCCAGACACTTCTGGATCTGCCCTGGGGCTATTATACGAACGATAACCTTGATCTGGGGAATGCCCGGAAAGTACTTGATGATGACCATTTCGGACTGGATGAGGTGAAGGACCGGATACTTGAACACCTGGCCGTTCTTAAGCTGAAGGGCGATCTGAAGTCGCCGATACTCTGTCTTTATGGTCCTCCGGGTGTGGGGAAGACCTCACTCGGCAAATCGGTTGCCAAGGCACTTGCCAGAAAATATGTCAGGATGTCGCTTGGAGGACTGCATGATGAAGCCGAGATCAGGGGTCACAGGAAAACATATATAGGCGCAATGCCGGGGAGGATCATTCAGAACATCAGGAGAGCCTCATCGTCCAACCCGGTTTTTATCCTTGACGAGATAGACAAGGTAGGCCACGATTTCAGGGGCGATCCTTCATCGGCACTTCTTGAAGTCCTTGATCCCGAGCAGAACAGCACCTTCTTCGACAATTTCCTTGAGATGGAGTATGACCTGTCGAAGGTGCTCTTTATTGCCACGGCAAACACGCTCTCGACGATCAACCCGGCACTGCGCGACAGGATGGAGCTGATAGAGATTACCGGCTACCTTGTTGAGGAGAAGCTCGAGATCGCCAGAAGGCACCTTCTTCCGAAACAGCTTGAGAACCATGGCGTCAGACCTGATCAGCTTACGATTGATGATAAGGTGATGGAACATCTGATCGACAAGCATACCCGGGAGTCGGGTGTGAGGGAGCTTGACAAGAGCCTGGCAAAGATCGTGAGGGTAACGGCAAAAAAGATTGCCTCGGAAACAGAATATGATCCCGCCCTTTCCATAGAGTCACTGACAGAGATAGCAGGTCCTCCCAGGTATTTCCGCGATCTGTATGCGGGGAACGAACAGGCCGGGGTGGTGACAGGACTTGCCTGGACACCCTCGGGCGGCGAGATCCTTTTTGTCGAGACCAGCCTCAGCAAGGGAACAGGAAAACTGACACTGACAGGCAACCTTGGAGAAGTAATGAAGGAATCGGCTGTTATCGCACTCGAATACCTGAAAGCCAATGCAGGATTACTGAGCCTGCCTGAGAATTTCTCCGATAAATGGAACATTCATATACACGTACCTGAAGGGGCCATTCCAAAGGACGGACCCTCGGCCGGAATAACCATGGCAGCATCCGTGGCATCAGCCTTTACACAGCGCAAGGTGAAGAAATACCTTGCCATGACGGGGGAAATAACACTGAGGGGAAAAGTACTGCCGGTAGGAGGGATAAAAGAAAAGATCCTTGCCGCAAAAAGGGCAAGCATAAAAGAAGTGATCCTTTCGGAAGAGAACCGCAAGGATGTGGAAAACATCAAGGAAATATATATCACGGGATTGAAATTCCATTATGTTGAGAGCATAATGGAAGTGCTGCGGCTGACCCTTCTGAGGCAGAAGGTGAAGAATCCGAAAAAAATATTATTCGAATGAAAAAGATCGCTGTTTTCCCGGGATCGTTCGATCCTTTTACCATCGGACATGAGGGAATTGTACGACGGGCACTGGCAGTGTTTGATGAGATCATTGTTGCTGTCGGGGCAAATGCCCTTAAAAAGAGCTACTATCCCCTGAGTGTCAGAAAAGAAATGATCTCCAGGGTATTCCTGGATGAGCCAAGGATAAAAGTTGATCACTATGAAGGGCTTACTGTCGATTACTGCAGGACGAACGGGGCCGGCTTCCTTCTGAGGGGACTCAGGACCGCGGCCGATTTCGAGTTTGAGAGAGCTATCGCTCAGGTTAACAAGACAATGGCACCTGAAATTGAATCGGTTTTTATTCTCACTATTCCGGAACATGCATCCGTCAATTCGACCATTGTGCGCGATATTATAAGGAGCGGTGGCGATGCATCAAGATTTGTGCCGTCTGCTATTGACCTTAATGAATACAAGGGTGATGATCTGTCAGAATGATCATTTTCACTCCCGCGAGAAAACGTAGGTATTGATAACATCAAGAAGGGAAGGCCAGGCTCTCTCCCTGATCCTTGAAACCTCATCGGGAAACAGCCACTCAACACGCGTTATGCCCTCCTTAACCTGAGGTTCCGCAACCAGTTTCCCCTCGTAATGCATCAGGAACCACTGTGTCTTTTTAAGGTATGATATTCTCCCCTTGTTATAGGTATGGTAGGTTGATTCGAGCGGCTTTATTATCTTATGTCCGCATACCCCGCACTCCTCCTGAACCTCCCTCAGTGCGGCCTCCTCTGCCTTCTCTCCCTTGTCAATATGCCCCTTGGGAAGGTCGAGCCTTCCCTTCTTCTCGATGAAGAGAAACCTGCCTGACACATGCTTTACCAGACCTCCTGCCGCCTGTACTTCAGTGAAATATATCCTGAATAGTTTCCATATGTGTTCAATATCCGTACCATAGATATTTACAGAGGGGATGCTAAGGTCGGACTGAAAATCGGAAATAAGCCTGTAAAGTTCCTTTGTACGGTTGAAATTGTGGAATAACCCGTATTTTTGTAACCGGTCAGGCTCCGGGCTGATCAGGATAAATCTGTTTTCGAAATGAACTTTATACATAACCGGTATGAATAACACAACAACAAAGATCGCGGATTATTTGTTACAAATTAAAGCAATTAAATTACAACCATCAAATCCTTTTACCTGGGCCTCGGGATGGAGGTCTCCTATTTATTGCGATAACCGCAAGACCCTCTCATATCCCGGGATAAGGACCTATATCCGCGATTCCTTTGCAGAACTGATAAGCACCCTGTACCCTGAAACAGAGGTGATTGCCGGTGTGGCCACCGGTGCGATAGCACATGGCGCACTGGTTGCACAGAAGCTGAGCCTGCCTTTTATCTATGTACGGTCAGGTGCAAAGGAGCATGGCCTGGGCAACCAGATTGAAGGGTATTTTGAACCCGGGCAGAAGGTTGTTGTTGTAGAGGACCTTATCTCGACCGGCGGGAGCAGCCTGGGAGCTGTCAAAGCCCTGAGGGAAGCAGGAACAGTTGTGTCAGGAATGGTTGCAATATTCACATATGAATTCACCAGGGCAGAAGAGGCTTTTGCATCAGAAAACTGCAGGCTGAACACCTTAAGCAATTACTCTGCCCTTGTTGAAACGGCAGTTAAGACCGGCTATATAAGCAAATCAGATGTGGATACCCTGAAGGAATGGAGAAAAGATCCGTCAGTATGGGGAAAACAGCAGGAAAAATGAGCGAAAGTACCGAGTTCAGGAGCAGAAGAGGCAGGCTTGCCTGCAGTGCCAGGGATCTCTGGCTTTTTGCCACAGATATTAATAACTTCAACCGGTTTGTGCCCGGAGATACTGTTTCCAACTGGAAGAGCGACGGCGAATCCTGCACTTTTGATGTAGTTCCCCTCGGAAGAGTCAGTGTGGTGCTTAATGAGAAAGTGCCTTTCAGCAAAGTGGTTTATGCCGGTGACGTGCTTCAGAGAAACAATTTTACCCTTCTGCTTGATATCCTCGATACCGATAATGATTCATCCGAGGTTGATATAACGCTGAGAGCCGATCTGAATCCCCTGATGAAGATGATGATTTCAAAGCCTGCAGGACAGTTTCTTGAGATGATGATAGGTGAAATGGAGAAGTTCAGGGACTGGAAACAGGCTTAATGGATATATTCAATCTCCCGGAACCCGTAATCCTGAATCTGGTCCGCCTCCTTTTCTATTCTCAGCAGCCCCTGCTCAGTAACAGAGATTATCCTGCCGGTAAATTCACCGGTATGATCCCTGTACCTGCTTTGCTCAAGGTACCTGTACAGGCGGGAGATATAATCATCCCTTATACTGTTCTCCTGACCCGCTATCAGCTGTTTATACCTTTTATCAAGCTGTGAGGCCAGGAGGGAAAGGCATCTTCCGGTGTCGTATCTCCTGCGGGTGATCATGCTCATTGATACCGGTTCGGGCGAAAAGGCGGGAAACCTGACCTGGTTGACATTGAGACCGATCCCCGCAATGGAGCTCCTGATGCTGTTTCCCGATATGCTGTTCTCAATAAGTATACCAGCAATTTTCTTACCGCTTACATATATGTCATTTGGCCATTTTATGCTGCAATTCTGAACCTCACCTTTAAGGAAGTCGCAGATCCCCAGCGAGAGGGCCATCGATATCAGGAACTGTTTTCCGGGGAGTATCATTCCAGGGTACAGGATTATTGTAAACAGCAGATTCTTACCGTCTTCGCTTTCCCATCTGTTCCCCTGCTGCCCTTTTCCGTGCGACTGATGATTGGTGTGGATAATGGTTCCCTCGCGCGGCTTATTGTTATGTATTAACTCCGATGCAAGCGTATTGGTTGATACTGCATTCCCGACGAAAATCAGTTCTGAGCCTATTATCATGATTATTAATGATTTATTTCAACAGCAGTTTTGTGTTCCCGATATCCTGCCCGGCTTTTCAGTCATGACGATGAAATTGCAAAAAGAGGACGGGTGGTGCAAAAATACGGATAAAAGTTTGTACTTTTGCGACTTGAATGTAACTGATAATTTTGTTAATGAAGAAAGAGCCAGACGAAGCCGGACTTTTACTGGATAGTGTTTACAGGGGGATGTTTGAAAAGAGGGGGCAGGATGTTCTGAAAATTGATTTACGGAGATTTGAAAACAGGATAACGGATTATTTTATTGTTTGTCACGGCTCTTCCACAACACAAGTCGATTCAATTTGTTATTCCGTTGAAGAGAGTGTCAGGAAGGGAACGGGGATGAAGCCCTCTCATGTTGAAGGTCTCGAAAACTGTTTCTGGGTACTGATTGATTATGGAGATGTGGTTGTACATATTTTTCTAAGTGAGTACAGGACTTTTTACTCTCTTGAGTCGTTATGGGCCGATGCCACAATTGAAGCCATAAAGGACAACATTTAATAAGTCAAGCGTTTATGTCAGAGAACAACAATAATAACCCGGCACCCGGGAATAAAAACGATAAGATCACAAAGCCAAAGTTCAATTCCAACTGGATCTTTGCGATACTTGCCATATCAATAATCGCTTTCCAGCTCCTGTCGTCCGGAAAGACCGTTCAGAAAGCCACGACCAGCATGATCAAGGATATGATCGTCAGGCGCGATATCGAGAAGGTGGTGGTTGTCAACAAGGATCAGGCTGAGATCTTCCTTACACCAATAGCAATTGAATCCGGCAGATACCCGGAGGTGGTTCAGCCCGGACGGGGATTCGGGCTGGCAGTTCCCAAGCCTCACTACACTTATAATATTGGTGATATAAGCAATTTTGAGCCCTTCCTGATGGAAGAGCAGAAGAATGCAGGTTATACCGAAAAGGAGATAATTTATCCGGATTACATAACCCGTAAGAATTATTTCGGGGAGATCCTCGGATGGATACTTCCGTTCGCATTTCTGATCGTGATCTGGATGTTCCTGATGCGTCGCATGGCTGGCGGAGGGGCAGGCGGTGCCGGAGGGATATTCAATGTGGGAAAATCGAGGGCGCAGATATTCGATAAGGATACAAATATTAAACTGAATTTCAATGATGTTGCCGGACTTGAGGAGGCCAAGACCGAAGTGATGGAAATAGTTGATTTTCTCAAGAATCCGAAGAAATACACCCAGCTTGGAGGTAAGATACCCAAGGGAGCCCTTCTTATCGGACCTCCGGGAACCGGCAAGACCCTTCTGGCAAAGGCAGTGGCAGGTGAGGCAAACGTTCCTTTCTTTTCGATATCGGGCTCGGACTTTGTTGAGATGTTCGTCGGTGTCGGAGCCTCAAGGGTGAGGGACCTCTTCAAGCAGGCAAAGGAGAAAGCCCCCTGTATTGTATTTATTGATGAAATAGACGCAGTTGGAAGGGCAAGGGGGCGGAATGTTAATTTCGGATCGAACGATGAGCGTGAGAACACCCTGAATCAACTGCTTACAGAGATGGATGGCTTCGGCACCAACATGGGTGTGATAATCCTGGCAGCCACTAACAGGGCTGATATACTTGACAGGGCGCTTCTTCGTGCCGGCCGTTTCGACAGGCAGATACATGTCGAACTGCCTGATCTTACGGAAAGAGAAGCGATCTTTAAGGTCCATCTGAGGCCGATCAAGCTTGAAAAGGATTTCAATATTGCGTTTCTTGCCAAGCAGACACCAGGATTCTCAGGCGCCGATATTGCCAATGTCTGTAATGAAGCTGCACTTATCGCTGCCAGAAAGAACAAAAAGGTGGTAGAGAGACAGGATTTCCTCGATGCCATCGACAGGATCGTCGGAGGGCTCGAAAGAAAGAACAAGATCATTTCGATGGATGAAAAGAAGACCATCGCCTATCACGAAGCCGGCCATGCAACTGTTAGCTGG
>JAHYJA010000161.1 GCA_019429325.1 Bacteroidales bacterium | reverse complement strand
CCGAATCGGTCCACACTGTTGCCTCCTCCCTTCCTGCAACCGAAATGGCTGTCGAAAATGTAAGGCTCAATTTCGGCGATGATCCCAGGCACAGGGCGATTACAGTGGACGCCTTCGATTATCTTGGCAATATCAGGGGAGAATATGATCTTATCATCCTTGATCCGCCTGCATTTGCGAAACACAATAATGTCCTGTCCAATGCCCTGCAGGGTTACAAGAGGCTCAACATGAGAGCTATTGAGCAGATTAAACCTAATGGGATCATATTCACTTTTTCATGTTCGCAGGTTGTAAGCAGGGAAAACTTCAGAAAGTCGGTTTTTGCCGCCGCCGCCAATACAGGCAGGAATGTAAGGATTCTCCACCAGATGGGTCAGCCGCCCGATCATCCGGTAAACATTTATCATCCGGAAAGTGAATATCTTAAAGGACTGGTATTGTTTGTTGAATAAAATATTATGAGTTCAGACAGGAATATCGCTATCGTAGCAAAAAGACTCGGGCTTGCGGAGTGGCAGGTTGAAAGCACTATCAGGCTCATGGATGGCGGGGCCACCATCCCTTTCGTCAGCAGGTACAGGAAGGAAATGACCGGCGCTCTGGATGAGGTTCAGCTTTCTCATATAAAGCAGGAGTATCAGCGCCTTAAAGATCTTGATACCCGGCGGGCAGCAATAATAAGGTCGGTTGAAGAGCAGGAAAAGATGACTCCGCTGTTGAAGCAGAAGATCGACGATGCACTTACAATGGGAGAGCTTGAGGATATTTATCTTCCTTACAGGCCTAAGAGAAGGACGCGGGCTACAATTGCCAGGGAGAAGGGATTGGAGTCACTGGCGGAAATAATTTTTGAGCAGAAGGAGCATTATCCGGAACTGCGGGCAAGGGAGTACCTGAATAACAGTGTTGCAAGTGTTGAGGAGGCTCTGTCAGGGGCATGCGATATAATTGCCGAATGGATAAGCGAAAATGAACAGGCAAGGAAAAGACTAAGGTACCTGTTTGATAAAGAGGCTGTTATTTATTCAGTACTTGTGAAAGGCAAGGAAACTGAAGGGATGAAATTCAGGGATTACTTTGACTGGTCAGAACCTCTCAGGAGGTGCCCTTCTCACAGATTGCTGGCAATGAGAAGAGGGGAGGAGGAAGGTTTCCTTCGCTTATCAATAGAACCAGCTGAAGAAAATGCAATAAAAATACTTGATTCACTTTTTGTCACCGGCCGCAACAGGTCGTCTCAATTGGTGGCCGAAACAGTGAAGGATTCCTGGAAGCGGCTCCTTTCTCCGGCAATGGAAACTGAGTACAGAAAGATATCAAAAGAGAAGGCAGATGAAGAAGCGATAAGGGTGTTTGCTGAGAATCTCAGGCAACTGCTTCTTGCTTCACCGCTGGGTGAAAAAAATGTTCTGGCCATTGATCCCGGCTTCAGGACCGGATGTAAAATCGTATGCCTCGACCGCCAGGGCAATCTCCTTCATAACGAAACAATCTATCCGCACCCGCCTCAGAACGAGACAGCCAAATCTGTAAAAAAGATACTGACCCTCGTTAATGCATACCAGACAGAAGCAATTGCGATAGGTAACGGAACCGCCAGCCGCGAAACTGAAGAATTCATGAAATGGGTTAAATTTGAAAAAGATATCCAGGTTTTTGTTGTCAACGAAGCGGGCGCTTCTGTCTATTCGGCTTCCAAAACTGCACGGGATGAGTTTCCTGATTATGATGTAACAGTGCGAGGGGCAGTCTCAATTGGAAGAAGGCTGATGGATCCGCTTGCAGAACTTGTAAAAATAGATCCAAAATCTATAGGGGTTGGCCAGTACCAGCACGACGTTGATCAGCAGAAACTGCAGAATTCACTCGATGAAGTGGTTATTAGCTGCGTTAATGCTGTAGGGGTTGAGGTCAATACTGCGAGCAGTCATCTGCTGACTTATGTCTCAGGTCTGGGACCCCAGCTGGCGCAGAATATTGTAGATTACAGGAGCGAAAACGGACCGTTCCGTTCACGTGCAGAGCTTCTCAGAGTGAAGAGAATGGGAGAGAAGGCATTTGAACAAAGTGCAGGATTCCTTCGTATCAGGAATGCCGACAATCCGCTTGACTCAAGCGCCGTTCACCCGGAAAGCTATCACGTGGTTGAGAAAATAGCTCATGATCTGGGTGTTAAGTTCTCCGAGCTGATATCTGACGAAACTAAATGGAAAGAAATAAGACCCGAAAAATACATAACCGATACTACAGGACTGCCGACTTTGCTTGATATTATTGAGGAACTGGCGAAACCGGGACGCGATCCCAGGAGCAGGATCAAAGAGTTCAGATTTGCAGATGTTCATTCAATCGACGATCTCAAACCCGGAATGGTCGTTCCGGGTATTGTTACAAACATCACAAAATTCGGGGCGTTTGTCGATATCGGAGTGAAACAGGATGGACTGGTCCATATTTCAAACCTGGCGAAAGGCTTTGTTAAGGACCCGTCTGCCGTGGTGAAGCTTAACCAGCATGTGATGGTGAAGATAATTGCTGTAGACACAGAAAGGAAACGTATTCAGCTTTCCATGAAAGAGATTGATATAGCAAAAAATGGAGCCGGGTAATTTCTGTCTGACAGTAGTGGTACGGGCGTTGCATTTGATGATGGTACGGGCGTTGCATTTGATGATGGTACGGGCGTTGCATTTGATGATGGTACGGGCGTTGCATGCAACGCCCCTACAGTAATACTAATTTAATGATGATACTATGAAAACCATTAAACATTTTCTTCTGATCTTTCTGGCTCTGATTTTTACAGCCTGTACTAACCAAAAGTTTAAGCCGCCTGTAGCTGAAAAAATATCACACGAAGTCTTCGATGGCCGTATTGATAATTACTTCTGGATGAGGTTGAGCGACGAACAGAAGAGTGCTGAATCACCCGACGGCCACACTCTGAAAGTGCTCGGATACCTTAACAGCGAAAATGAATATTCAGGGGCAGTTATGAAGCATACTGAGGCTCTTCAGAAAACCCTTTTTGACGAGATTACCGGAAGAATTAAAAAAGATGACGAATCAGTCCCCTACCTGGATAATGGTTACTACTACTATACAAGGTATTACGAAGGGAGTGAATATCCTGTTTACTGCCGGAAGAAAGGCTCGACAGACGCGGAGGAGGAAATAATACTGGATGTCAATAAACTGGCAGAAGGAAAAGACTACTGTTCAGTCAGTCAGGTGAGGGTGAGCCGCGACAATAAAATGGTAGCATATGGTGCTGACTTTGTAAGCCGTAGGCGCTATACCATTCATGTGTTTGATCTTGAGTCAGGCAGACTTCTTCCCGATATGATTGAGAATACTACAGGAAATCTTGTCTGGGCAGCAGATAATGTAACTCTTTTTTATACCAGCAGGGATTTCGAAACATTGAGAGCCGACAGGGTGATGAAACACAGGCTTGGTACACCGGCAGAGGATGACAAGGAAGTATTCTATGAATCTGATGAGACATTCAGCGTCTATCTTTCCGAAACAAAAAGCCGGAAGTACATTCTGATAAATTCATCTCATACCCTTTCGACTGAAGTAAGATTTATTGAATCATCCAAACCCGATAGTCCGGCAGGGGTCATTGAGCCCAGGGTTGTCAATCACGAGTATCAGGCTGATCATCTGGGAAACAGTTTTTACATCAGGACCAACATTGACGGAGCATCCAATTTTAAACTTGTGAAGACGCCTGAGACGAAAACCACCAGGGAGAACTGGACCGATATCATTCCTCACAGGAGCGATGTGCTTTTTGAGGGATTTGCGCTTTTTGACAACTTCCTGGTAAGCAATGAAAGGATCAAAGGCCTTAATAACCTCAGGATTATCAATATAGCTGATAATACAGAACACTACATTGATTTTGGTGAAGAAGCTTACACGGCCGGGATCAACATCAACCCTGATCCTGACTCCGAGATCCTGAGATACAGTTATTCCTCGCTTACTACTCCGGGCTCTGTTATTGACTACAACATGACCACAAAGGAAAAGAGGCTTATGAAGCAGGAGGAAGTTTTGGGTGGCTTTGACAGGAACAATTATGAATCGAGGCGGCTATGGGCAAAAGCCTCTGACGGGACCATGATTCCTGTTTCGCTGGTTTATAGAAAAGGTTTTAACCGGGATGGCAAAGCACCACTTCTGCTCTATGCCTACGGCTCATACGGCAGTTCAACTGATCCGGGCTTCAGATCGAATATCATAAGCCTGCTCGACAGAGGTTTTGTTTATGCCATTGCTCACGTAAGGGGAGGCAGCGAAATGGGACGTTACTGGTATGAAGACGGGAAGCTTCTTAAAAAGAAAAACACATTCACGGATTTCAACGATTGTGCACAATATCTTATAGATGAGAGATATACCAGCACCGAAAGGCTATTTGCCAGCGGAGGAAGTGCCGGCGGCCTGCTTATTGGCGCTGTTGTGAACATGAGGCCTGACCTGTATAAGGGAGTTATCGCCGCGGTCCCGTTCGTGGATGTTGTGACTACGATGCTCGATGCTTCAATCCCGCTTACGACTTTTGAGTGGGATGAATGGGGCGATCCGAGGAAGAAGGAATATTACGACTATATGCTTTCCTATTCGCCCTACGATCAGGTACAGGCACAGGAGTATCCGAATATTCTTGTTACGACAGGATACTGGGATTCACAGGTCCAGTACTGGGAGCCGGCCAAATGGGTGGCAAAGCTAAGGGATATGAAAACAGACAGGAACACCCTTATAATGGATGTCAATATGACAGCAGGGCACGGCGGAGCATCCGGCAGGTTTGAACGTTACAGGATCATTGCTCTCCAGTATGCCTTTATCCTCGATCTTGCCGGAATAAAGAAATAAATGAACTCTGATATGAAAATTCTGAAATTATATATTCTATCTGCCCTTTTTCTTATAGCCGGACTATTATCCTCATGCAGCGGCGGGGCTCAGCATATTTTGATTGAAGCCGAAAGTTTCACGGATAAAGGAGGCTGGGTTGTTGACCAGCAGTTTGTCGAGCAGATGGGGTCGCCTTATCTGCTGGCCCACGGGATGGGCAAACCGGTAAACAATGCTTCAACCGCATTTGACCTGTCACAGCCGGGTAGTTATCATGTATGGGTCAGGACAAAGAACTGGGCCCCCGGCAACTGGGAAGCTCCGGGGCGTTTTAAGCTTGTCGTTGATGGTGCTCCGTTGGATCAGGTGCTGGGAACGGAGGGAGACTGGGGCTGGCAGTACGCAGGCAAAGCAAGGTTATCTGGCCCGGTTGTCAGGATCGGACTGAATGATCTTACAGGTTTTGAAGGAAGGTGTGATGCAATTTATTTCAGTAAATCCCGAAAAGCGCCTCCGGAGGACCCCGGGGCACTTCCCGAATGGCGAAGTACCGTCTCGGGAGAAAATGACGTTCCGGGTGAAGAGAAAAGGTTTGACCTGGTTATCGCCGGTGGCGGCATAGCCGGCTGTGCCGCAGGAATTGCTGCTGCGGAACAGGGAATGAAAGTTGCGCTTATTCACGATCGTCCGGTGCTTGGAGGAAACGCCAGCGGCGAGATTAGAGTTCATACCGAAGGAATCACCTGGAAATCCGACAGGATAATCAGCATGCTGAATACCGTATGGTGGCCGAACGGGTCGCCGGACGCTCATCTTGATGATGAAAAGCGCCATGATCACATTAACCGTTATGAGAACATTACCCTATTCCTTAACTGGAGGGCATTCAGGACCAACACAACAGATAATTACATCACTTCCGTTGACTCCCGCCATACATCCACAGGCAAAACAATCAGGATCAGTGCACCTCTTTTTGCCGACTGTACCGGCGACGGCTGGATAGGTTACTGGGCAGGCGCGGAATATATGTACGGCAGGGAGGATTCAACGATGTATGGTGAAAACTGGGATGAACATAAAGAGCTCTGGAGCCCGGCTGAGCCTGACAACAGGGTTATGGGTTCATCAGTGCTGTGGCGGACATACGATACCGGAAATACGGAAGTGTTCCCTGAAGTGCCATGGGCGATTGAGGTTGCCGGTGATTACTCATCAACAGGAGGCACCTGGAAATGGGAGTTTACACGGGATGACCTGCACCAGGTAAATGATGCGGAACAGATCAGGGATCATATGTTCAAAGCAATATACGGATCATTCAGCAATGCGAAGAAGAAACCGGAAAATTCGGGACTCGCCCTTGAATGGGTGGGTTATCTGGCAGGAAAGAGAGAATCAAGAAGACTTAAGGGTGATTATATCTATACTTTCAACGATGCAAGATACATGAGGGAATTCCCCGATGCCGTAATAATGGAAAAGAGAAATATAGATGTCCATTACCAGCAGAACCTGACAGATCCGTCACAGCCCGACTTCCTGTCAGAGGCTCTTTATTATCAGGTTGATCATTATTATTTACCTTATCGTACCCTTTATTCAGTGAATATCAGTAATCTTTTTATGGCCGGCCGTTGCTTCAGTTGTTCCCATATCGGCCTCGGTGGTCCAAGGGTGATGCACACTACCGGACAGATGGGTGTGGTGGTCGGTTATGCCGCATCGCTGTGCCGGAAATACGAAACAACCCCCAGGGGGATCTATGAGAGCCATATTGACGAATTGAAGAGCCTTATCCAAACCTCCGGTTCAAACCCGTAAAAATAAACAGGCTGTCTCAAAAGTAAATTTAACCACTAAGGACTCTAAGTACGCACTAAGGACACAAAGTATATAATCCTGGTTGATAATCCTTTGTTTCCTTTGTGTTATCCTTGGTGTCCTTTGTGGTTAAGTTAATTTGAACTTTTAAGACAGTCTCTTCCTATGTGTCAAATTATGCAAAGGTTATGGCATCATCCTCATCATGTCCTGGGCACCGGGCCTCGCCGTCATTGCCGGTTTGCGCGGAATTTTTGCATCGCGCATAGCTGCGTTGTAAACGAATGATGCGGTTATTACGGCATTCTGTCTCAGATCGGCCATTATCAGCCTTTCGTAAGAATCCATAACAGAATGATATCCCCGGCCGTATTCCAAAGGATCCTGGATGAACTGGAATCCCGGCAGTCCGACAGCCTCGAAAGAGAGATG
>JAHYJA010000004.1 GCA_019429325.1 Bacteroidales bacterium | reverse complement strand
GGATGAATCAGAAATAATGATGGTTAATGAACATTCTACAACTATAGAGATTCTTCCTTAGTGCAGATCTCCTTCCCCCGCCGGGGGAAGGCCGGGAAGGGGGTCAGCAGGATATTCAGGAAGTATTATAGTAGCAACAATTTAATTATAGCAATATGAAAAAATTCTTTCATATCAAACTTGCAACCCTTGCACTATCAATTTTTTTATTTTTCCCGACTGATTACGCAAAAGCTATTCCGGCCTTTGCGCGCAAATACCAGATCAGCTGTCAGGTGTGCCACTCGCCGGCCATGCCCCGTCTCAAAGCATTCGGAGATGAGTTTGCCGGAAACGGATTCAGGATGACTGAATATGAATCACCACGACACTTTATCGAAACAGGGGATGAAAAGCTTTCTCTGTTCAGGGAGGTGCCCCTGGCATTCCGGATAGATGGATTTGCCTCGTATAATTTTGGCAATCAGGGTTCGGCTGATTTTGCAGCTCCTTTCGTATTGAAGATCCTTTCGGGCGGGGAGCTTTCAAAAAAACTTTCATATTATTTTTATTTTTTGCTTGGTGAAAGAGGAAAAATTGCCGGAGTGGAAGATGCCTTCGTGATGTATCACGACTTTCTCGGATCCGGAATAAACCTGTACGCCGGACAGTTCCAGGTCTCGGATCCATTGTTTAAAGGTGAATTAAGATACACTCTGGAACCATATAAGATCTACAGTTCTTCTCCCGGCATCTCTTCCGTAGACATGAAATATGACAGAGGTATCATATTCGAGAAAGGTTTTTCTACCGGCACGGATGTGGTCGGTGAAATTGTGAACGGAGCCGGAATAGGGGAAGCAGGGGAGGGGTATCTTTTCGACAAGGACAAGTATAAGAATTTCATGCTCAGGGTTTCTCAATCGATCGGGAAATACCTTTCTGCAGGATTTTTCGGATACACCGGGAAAGAGCTAATACAAGATGTAATTGGTCCGCCAGTTACCAGCACTATCCGGATGTATGGTCCGGATATTACACTGGATCTGGATGAAAAATTCATTGTCAATTTCCAATGGGTAAGAAGAACTGATTCGGAAGTAATTCTCCCCGGTTTTCCCTCAGGCATTATGACAGATGTTGTTACAACCGGAGGATTTACAGAAATCATTTATTCACCCAGGGGTGACATGAGCAAATGGTATCTGACAGGCCTTATTAACTGGGTGGAGTCGGATTATGATCCGCTTGATTATACCTCTGCAACTATTCATGCAGGGTACCTTTTAAGGAGGAATCTGAGGGTGGTTGGCGAATATACATATCAATTCTCAGGTTATTCTTACGGAAAAGCAAGTGCAGGATTCATAACAGCTTTCTGATGTATCCTGATCCGGCAGAATTCAGAGTTATCCATTAAAAATAAACTTCAAGATGAAGATTGTAAATGTTTTCCTCTACGCCCTGATGCTGGTTATGAACTATCTGGCAAATGCCCTTCCACTCAATAACAGGACCACAGGTGAGCTTTCGGGTTCATTCCCCAACCTTTTTGTCCCTGCCGGACTGACCTTTTCAATATGGGGTGTCATCTATCTGCTGCTGCTTGCTTATTGTGTTATGCAGTTTACAGGACCGGATCAGGAGGATGTTTCGGGAATAAGCCTGCTCTTCGGCATTTCATGTCTTCTTAATTCCCTCTGGATAGTATCCTGGCATTATGAAAAGCTTCCCCTGTCGTTATTGGTGATGATCGGATTGCTTGTTACCCTGATCATGATTAACAGATATATCGCCACAATGCCGCAGGGACTTATAAAGGCAGCGTTCGGCATCTATCTTGGTTGGATCTGTATTGCCACAATAGCCAATGTTACCGCACTTCTGGTGAATTATAACTTCAGCCTGTCGGGTATCTCCGAGGAAGCCTGGACAATAATTATGATTGCTGCGGGAATGCTTATTACCGGATGGGCGATGTATATATTGCGTAATCCCTTTATCGGTTTGTCGGTGATCTGGGCATTCATTGGCATCGCAATAAAAAGACAGGCGGATCACAGGTCGATTTTCATTGCAGCTGTTGTTGCATTATCGCTGGTCGCCCTTTTGACATTGTGGGGATTCATAAGAAAGAGCACAACCGCCTGAAGTTGTGCTCTGATAGTTAAGGTGCTTCCTTATAAGTGCTCTGTTCGGAATTATTTTCTGCGCGAATTGCTGCTTTCTGAGCTTTTCGAACTTTCAGGTTCCTTCTGTGTGGCTGTGCTTCTCTCACTGCTCCTGCGGCTCGATGAACTCACATCTCTTGATGATTGTCTGGTTGTTCTGTCAGTACTTGTCCTCTGACCCGATTCGGTTCTGGTAGAGCTTCGGGAAGGAGATACGGCAGGCGATCTTTGTGCTGAGCCTGAGCCCTGACCGGCGGACCTGCTTGCGGCAGATCTGCGGGTGGCAGCCTCATTTGATCTGAGTTCACCGCTGTTGTTCTGGTCTGCTGAGGATCCGGTTGCTGATCTGTTGGTTGTGGCAGCCGGTAGTCTGCGGTCGGTCCCTGTGCTTGTCCCTGAAGATTGTCTGGCAGGGGTGGATTGTGACACAGGCAGCCTTTCCGAAATGGTACCTGCGACAGCCGAGGATCTCCGGTACTCTTCAGGGTGTGTTTTGGCGAACAATGTCTCACCATCCCTCCTTGATTCAGGCCTTGAGTAAGTAGTTTTATAGTTCCCGGAATTGATATTGTTATTAACTACCGGAGCAAAGACTCTTTGTCTGGTGTAGTAAACTTCATGATACCTTATGAAGCGGGGCTCGTGCCAGCGTCTGTAATGCACGTAGTAGTCGGGCTGCCAGTAGTAGTGGTATCCGTAGTAGTGATGCCAGTAAACGGGACTCCAGGTACTCCAGTAGGGGGGGTAGTAACCCCAGTAATATGAGGAGCGCCACCCAACATATCCGGGCAGGTACATAACCCTTACAATAGGCCAGGCGGCAACTTCAACGTAGGTGGTGGTGACCACGCTATTCCCTCTGTTCCCTCTTCCAATATAGCCCGGGTTGGGCGTCTCGGCATATATGGGTTCAACTATGTAATTCCTTCCATATAACAGTTCATCACCAATAAGCTGGATCTGAGCCTCCCCGTCATTGAGGCGTTCAACAGTAAAAACAGCCACGTCCTGGCTCTGGTTACTTTCAAGAACAGCCTGAAGGACAATTGTGTGGACATTGTCACCGGTAAAATTGACAACTTTTATGTAGTCAACATAATTGTCCCTGTTAAGGTCAAGGTTATTGATCCTGGAGTTTTCGTCGTTCAGACTTCTCTCAAAAGCCTCAAGCGTTTCTGATTCCTGGAACAGCTTCATCACAGCGTAAAGGTTCAGATTATCTCCCGGCAGTCCGAGATACTCCTCAGGTTGTCTTTGTCCCATCGCTGTAAAGCCGGCTGAGAGAAAAACCCCGAGAACCGATGTGAGTATAAACTTTTTCATGATAGAGTTTATTATTGTGATTAACTTCGCACAAAAATACTTTCATTGATATAAAAAGGTGTTATACAATTATTGAGAAGATTTATATTATTCACACTTTTACTTTTGTATACATCAATATCTGAAACACTTCACCAGGGAATCTCCTTTAATTAAAAATGACTCTTCTGACTTTTCATCCGCGTGCTCGTGGCAACTTGCGTATTAGTAGAACGTGTTTTCAGATTAATAATAACAAAAGTTATACCAATATTGTTCCCGTAAAACTCATCAGATTGATTTCGGGGCCCGACTGTTTCGGATTTTCCGGCAGTTCCTCGCCTCAGGTTCTTTCTCCATAACCATGAAATATTTCTGTTCGCTCCAGTTTATAAGATCCTTAGAGGAAGCATATCCTATTCCACGCTCGGTCCAGCCTGCAGTCCAGACCATGTGAAAGGTGCCGTCGGGTGTTCTGATTATGCATGGATCGCGCATTAGCTTTGATACCCCGACAGCCGGAGCAAGGAACGGCTTGCCGTTATTCAGGGCAGTGAATTCAAGGCCGTCCCTGCTGTATGCAAGGTGAAGACCGTCTTCCCCGTTTCCCACGAAATAGGAATAAAGAAATACATTCTGCTGGCCGTGGCAGGAAAGCAGAAAGAAAAGAGAAACCAGACAGGAAAGAAACGCTTTTTGCATAATTTGTATTTTTGACGGGAAAATAGTAAAAAAGTGTATGCAAAGGGCACGGATTACACTTCACTTCGTTACATTAAATCCGCGCCAGCATATCAGGGGGATTCGCGCCAGTGGTTCACCGGACTGTTGGCGCCGATTTGCAATCGGTGCCTCGACGAAGTCAAATCCGCGCCAGCGGTTTCCCTTTCTCCCCCTCAAAATGGGTTGAAATTCATGATCAGCTGATAAACTCTTTCCCGCGTCTCTTGAGGAGTCGGATTCAGCTCTTCAGTGGTAAACTTCCCGTTCTGAACATCAATTCTCTCGAAAACCATCAGATAGAGATCAAAGATTACTTCAAGGCTTAGTTGATATGCCGGTTCAAGAAGCGGCCTGATCTTACTTATCACAGCAAGGGTTCTGTTACGGTACTCATCAGCCAGTCTGTAATAATCGCCGATCAGATTGCGGAAATTCACAGTGATATGAGCACCGTGTGCTATGTCGTTAAGGTCGTTTCTTGTGAGACCATGCTGAGCCACCAGGTCATCGGCAAAATAGTTCAGGTGATTTTTGTGATCTTTCTGGAAGTCGCGGATGATATGAACCAGATAGCTGAATATTGCACAAGGTGTTGCAGCTTCCTTTACGTCGAAATACGGATTCCGGTAAAGACAATCTTCCTTCACGAGTCCGGCCAGGTGAACGAAAATTGAAGCCGGGGCAACTGATGCGCCCCGGGCATAATCAATGAATGTTTCCATCGTTGGAAACCCGTCATGGAAGATGTCGTATATCATCGATTTTGCAAATGATTCCAGCGGCCAGGAGGGTATCCTGAAGCTCCTGATGGTCTCCCTCAGATCCTGCTGAGTAGCACTGCACTCTTCAGCAGAGGTGATCATTTTAAGCCAGTCGTTGACGCTCTTATAGAATTCATTTTTCTCTTCATCGGCAATAGTCCTGAAGCTGGCTTTATGATTATCGATCAGATCGTCGATCTCGCGCATAAACCTGTAGCATGTTTTTGCAGCGCAGAACCGGTCATTCTCCCAGAAACCGGCAGCTATCAGAATATTGGGATGATCCCTGATGGCATTAAAATCTATCGAATTATATTTTTCTATGAATTTATCCTTCTGTGAATTCATCAACTGAAATAAATTAGTCCTTAATTCTTATCCTGCAGTCTCTCTTTCAGGATTCTTTCTGACACAAGCCTGGCAGAAATCAATACATTCGGGATTCCGTTCCCGGGGTGAGTGCTTCCTCCGACAAAATAAACATTTTTATAGCTGTCGTGACGGTTATGAGGGCGGAAATATCCCATCTGAAAGATATTATGTCCAAGACTGCCGAAAACCGCCCCGCGTTCAATGTTGCAGGCGCTTTCCCAGTCGGCCGGGGTATATGATATTTCAAATTTTATATGCTCCTCAATATCGTCCAGGCCCTGCTGCTTCAGCCTTCTTATGACAGCCTCACGGGCTCTCTTCTTCATCGATTCCCAATCCTGGTCCATTTTCCGGTCGACATGACCTGCAGCAACGATTACCGAGAGCGTATCATGGTTGAGGGGAGCTGCGGAGGGATCGGTCCTGGCAGGTGCATGAACATAGAAGCTGGGATTATTGCTTACTGATTTATCCCTGAATATCTTATCGAGCCCGTTCCTGAAACCGTCCGACAGGAACACACTGTGGTGCCCGATCTGATCATAGACTTTGTCGAGACCCCAGTGAAAACAGATGGCAGAACAGGAGTATTTCAGTCTTTCAAGACGTCGTGAAGCTCTTCTGTCTGGCAAAAGTTCCCTGTAAACATAAGGCAGATCGGCATTTGCCACAACAATATCTGAACTGACCCGGCTGTCATCGTACAGAACAACACCCTCTGCTTTTTTGCCTTTAACAATGATTCGTTTAACGGGGGTATCGTAAAAAAACCTGACACCCTCCTTAACCGCCATTTCAGTTAATTTGTCAACTACTGCAAATAATCCTCCGCCTGACGGGAAGAAGGAGCCCTCGGTAAGTTCGGCAGCAGGAACCATTGAAAAGAGAGCCGGGGAATCGAAGGGGCTCTGGCCGACATAAATATTCTGAAAGGTATAGGCCATAAGAAGGTGGGGATGCCTGAAAAACCTGCGCGTATACCGAAAGTGGGAGGTAAATGCCTTTATTCTGAACAGAAGCGGAATATTGCCGGGATGGGCAAACTGAAAAATGTTGTAAAAATTACGGTTGATTAGCTTCTTCATCGAAAGCCTGAAGATATCATATCCTTTTCTTACATAATCCTCTGATCTTGAAAAACTCCCCTGTTCAATACTCTCAAGTACCGGCCTCATCCTGTCACTGTCGGTGGTAAACGGCAGAACCCTGCCATCGTCAAAATAAATCTTGTAGAGATCCTCAAGGGGTGTAATATTGATGCTTTTTTCCAGCTCCGTCCCGAGCGACCTGAATATGGACCGGTAAATCTCCGGCATAAGAAGCATTGTTGCTCCAAGATCAAACCTGTGGCCATCCCTCACCAGACTGCTGCAGCGGCCTCCGGGAGAGGAGTTCTTTTCATAGACAGACACATCATAACCCTGTTTTGCCAGGTAAAGGGCAGTGGTAATCCCACCCACGCCTGCCCCTATGATCACTGCCGATCTGGTTTCAGTCATGTTTTATCCAAACGTTTAGAAAAGTTTTATAAAAGACGTATAAATTATCCTTTTGTCCTGTAACTTTGAGATGCAAAATTAATTTTTCTGCCAATACAAAGGACCTGTCAGCCAATAAAGATAAGCTTATGAGAAAATTATTGAAAATATCGGGGTTAATACTGCTTCTGATTATTGTTGTCCTTCTGATATGGTTCGCTTCAAACCTTAAGGACAGGCATCCCGGATACCGGGCAGACATGGAGATCATTGCCGGGGGAAAGCGGCCACTCAAGGCAGGTTTTTCTGCTGTACCGGTTACGCCTGAAGTACCGGACCGGTGGATTGATATCAACGGAGATGCCAGGTATAACCCGAAAGACGGGGACACCTTTACTGACGGAAACGGGAACGGCAGATTTGATCCGGTATGGATTGCAGGATTCGGGAACCGAAGGGCTGCAAACGGGATTAACGACGATCTCTGGGCCCGGACGATGATACTTGATGACGGGAAAACCCGTCTTGCCATTGTTGCACTCGATGCCATCGGATTTATGAATGATGATGTTATTGATGTAAGGAACAGTATTCCTGCTGATGCAGGTATCACATACACCATCATTTCCTCGACTCATACTCATCAGGGGCCCGATCTGCTGGGGTTATGGGGAAAATCGTTCATCAGAAGCGGTGTCAGCAGGGAGTATATGGAATATGTTAAGAGCCAGATTGTAAATTCTGTTATAAGTGCCGTGAGCAACCTGCGCCCCGTACGGCTGGAGTTGTCGGAGGACATGACAGGTGCGCTTCATATGGTTAAGGATACAAGAGAACCACAAGTCTTTGATCCGGGTCTCAGAATGATAAAAGTGGTCGATAGTGAAAACGGTACTGCAATAGGATCCCTGCTTGCCTGGGCGAACCACCCTGAGACACTTTGGGGGAAGAATCTGCTTATTACTTCAGATTTTCCGCATTATTTCAGGGAAGGTGTGGAGAATGGAGTGTTTTTCCGCGACAGCCTTGTTAAAAAGGGCATAGGAGGAACTGCCCTCTATGTTAACGGAGCAATAGGAGGATTAATGACCACACACCCAAGCCTGGCAGTAGCAGATCCCTTTACCCGAGAGGAATTCACGGAACCCGCATTTGATAAGGCAGAAGCACAGGGGAAACAACTGGCTCTGCTGGCGCTGAATGCCATGGACCAGCCGGGTGATGTAATTGATTCTGCAGCGATCTCCCTGATCGTGCGTACGGTCATCCTGCCTCTTGATAATAACTTATTCAGGCTCGGAGCTGCCCTCGGTGTTCTGAACGGGAGTACAACGGGATGGATGAAAATGCGGACGGAACTATCTGTTTTCACAATCGGGCCGGTTTCATTTGCAACTCTTCCGGGTGAAGTCTATCCTGAGATTATCAACGGAGGAACAGAATCACCTGAAGGCAGGGATTATCTGATTGAACCGGTTGAAGTGCCATCAGTCAGGGACAGGATGCAGGGGAAATACAAATTTGTTTTTGGCATCACAAACGACGAGATTGGCTATATAATACCCAAAAGCCAGTGGGATGTCAGGGCTCCGTTCACTTACAACCGTTCACGTGCCCCTTACGGAGAGGAGAATTCACTGGGTCCTGAAACAGCTGTGATATTGCACAGGAATCTAATGGAAATGCTGGCCGGGATAAAATAGAACCCATAAATTGAAAACCCTATGGAAAACACGGTAATTCTGTCAAAGATTTAAATATGAGATCTAAAATACTGAAACAGATTCTTTCTGGCTTACTGATACTTTTACTTACAGGCATATTTCTGATGTTAACACCCCGTATATGGTCGGGGTTAAATCCTCAGAAGCCCCCAACCGGCTACCATTTCGAGCCGGCGGTTTATCTTGCCTTATGGACAGGGCTTGAGAAAATGGTCAGCCTGACGCCCGAAATTCCTCCGGATGTTGAAGAATTCAAGGATATTGAGTATAAAAATATTAACGGGAATTCACTTCGTCTGGATATCTATAAACCAAAAAACATCATTACCCCTGCGCCTCTGCTGGTTTTTATACACGGCGGCTCATGGAAGGGCGGGAAAAGATCAGATTATCTGGTTTATCTTGTTGATTTTGCAAAGAGGGGTTTTATTACCGCTACAGTTTCCTACAGGTTACTGAAGGATGGTCCTTATCCGGCATGTGCCGAGGATATATCTGATGCGGTAAGCTGGTTGTTAAACAATGGAAGTAACTATGGCTATGATCCTGAAAGAATTGCACTTATCGGAGGTTCTGCAGGAGCTCATCTTGCCATGCTGGCTGCTTACGGATGGGGGAAAATTCCTGGTGGAGAGGATACCGCAAATGTATCAGGCAGTAGTCAACGGATAAAGGCCCTGGTAAATATTTACGGTCCGGCTGACCTCACTACTGAATACGCAAGGAATCACCCTCTCGTTACAGCATTAATTGCCCATTCATACGATGAATCCCCTGAACTCTACATGGAGGCTTCACCTCTATTCCATGTTGATAAGGGCGATCCCCCAACCCTCATCCTTCACGGAACTTCCGACAAACTGGTCCCGGTGAGCCAGTCCGATGATCTCAAATCCAGGCTGGACTCCCTGGGTGTTCCCTGTGTTTATTACCGTTTACCGTTATGGCCGCATACCATGGACGTTGTCCGGCGTGTAAATGATTTCTGTCAGGAGAAGATGAATGAATTTTTCGAACAATATCTGAAGTGACACCGGATCATGTTCTTCTTCTCAGGTCCCGGTATCCTGGTCAGCCGGACTTTTCATCCCTTGTGCTGTTGATCTTTAATAGTTTGAAGATCTCGACCACAACGATTGGCACAATTGACAAAGATACGACATAAAGCCAGTGTATCCCGTCCATTTCCGTCAGGCTGAAGGCTATCCTTACAGGTGTAATGAACAGCACGAGCAGTGCCATGCCTGCCGAGACCAGGATAGCGAGTACCAGCGGCTTGTTCTTAAGCGGACTTGTTGTCAGGGATGACCTGGTATTTGAATGAAGGTTACGGACGTGCATAAGCTGGGCAAAAATAAGGGTTGTAAAAGCCATTGTCTGACCCAGGATCTCCCCCCCGTCGCGTAGGCCGATAATATAGGCAATAAGTGAAATTATGCCTATCATTATGCCCTGATACATCACTCTCCACACCATGCCCCTTGTCATGAATCCTCTTTTTGAATTGCGGGGCTTCCGACTCATTATATCCTTCTCCGCGGGATCGACGCTTAATGCAAGTGCCGGAAGACTGTCAGTGACAAGGTTGACCCAGAGTATGTGCACAGGGAGGAGGGGTATCCCGAGGTTGAAGACCGAGGTGATCAGCAGAAGGAAAATCTCCCCGACATTGGTTGAAAGGAGGAACTGTATTGCTTTCAGGATGTTATCATAGATCCTCCTGCCTTCTTCGACTGCAGAGACGATGGTGGCAAAATTATCATCGGTCAGAACCATGTCTGCCGCGCCTTTTGCCACGTCGGTGCCTGCTATGCCCATAGCTGCCCCGATGTCAGCCTGTTTAAGCGCCGGAGCATCGTTGACGCCGTCACCCGTCATCGCGACAACCTCGTCATGCAACTGAAGAGCCTTTACTATCCGTACCTTGTGCTCAGGTGCCACTCTCGCATAAACAGAGTAAGAGGTCACAGTGGTCCGGAACTCTTCCTCACTTATTTTTTCCAGCTCAGCACCTGTCACAGCCAGGTCTCCCTCCCTGAATATCCCAATCTCGCGGGCTATCGCCATTGCGGTGTTTTTATGATCACCGGTTATCATAACCGGACGTATTCCGGCATCGTTACATCTGGCAACTGCATAAGTTACTTCCGGTCTTGCCGGATCAATCATCCCAATCAGTCCGACGAAGACAAGGTCTTTTTCAATTTCAGCGACACTTATTTCGCGTGGAAGTTCCGTAAGGTCCCTGTAAGCTATCGCCAGTACCCTAAGTGCGGAATCTGCCATCGTTTCATTCGCCAGATGTATCAGTCCGGTATCATCCGGGGTTATAGGCCTTATTTTGCCTTCTATCAATATACTGTCACAAACACTCATGACTTCATCTGCACCTCCTTTAAGATTTATCCGGATTATATTGTCGCTCATCCTGTTAACCGTGGTCATCCGCTTCCTTTCAGAGTCGAAAGGGATCTCGGCTATCCTGGGGCGTTCCTTTTCAATTTCACTTTTATACACCCCATAGAGAATTCCGAAATCAAGAAGTGCAGTCTCTGTGGGGTCACCTGAAAAATCCGGCTTGCCGTCCGTACCTGTACTGGCTTGCGCATCAGCACACAGGACAGCTATTGACAGCAGTCTGTGCTCCTCGGGATTCAGGGTAGTGGAGGGAGCATCCCTGTTTACTATATCTTTTTTATGATTGACATAAGCTTCAACCACAGTCATTTTGTTCTGGGTAAGTGTGCCGGTTTTGTCAGAGCATATTACGGTTGCACTGCCCAGTGTCTCTACTGAAGGAAGTGTTCGGATTATTGCATTCCTCTTAACCATTCGCTGTACTCCGATCGCCAGGACAACCGTAGAAACGGCAGGCAGTCCCTCAGGAATGGCAGCTACTGCCAGGCTGACGGCTGTCATGAACATTCTTAAGACTGAGTTTCCGTAGAGCACCCCGACGATAAAGATCACAGCACATATGATCAGCGCAGCTGTACCCAGGATTTTCCCGAGCTGACCGAGCCGCCGGCTCATAGGTGTTTCAGTATCAACAGTCTCCTGCAGCATGTGTGCAATCTTCCCCACCTCAGTCTTCATTCCGGTGAAGACAACAACCCCGCGACCCCTGCCGTATGTGACCATACTGCCTGAAAATGCCATGTTGATGCGGTCTCCGAGAGCAATATCTTCCCCCGGCAATACATCAGCATGTTTTTCAACGGAAACGGATTCACCGGTAAGCGCTGATTCCTGTATCTTCAGATTGATCGCCTCGGTGAGCCGGAGATCTGCTGGAACCACTCCTCCGGTTTCAAGGATTACTACATCTCCGGGAACCAGTCCGCTGGTTGGTATCACTTTTGTCACTCCATCCCGCAGAGCTTTTGTCTCAGGGGCGGCAAGATTTTTCAGGGCTTCAAGGGATGTTTCAGCCTTTATCTCCTGATAGGCTCCCACAAAAGCATTAAGTATAAGGATCCCGAGGATCACAAAGGTGTCAAGCAATCCTTCCCCTTCCATAACACCAACAACTCCGGATATAGCAGCAGCTATAAGCAGAATTATTATCATGAAGCTTTTGAACTGTGCAAAGAACTTCTGAAGGAAACTTTTCCTCGATTTGGATTCAAGCTTGTTATATCCGTATTCGCCGAGCCTTTTTCTGACTTCCTCTGAAGATAATCCGGTTTCCGGCGAGGTCTTTAAATGAAGGAATATCTCTTCAGTGCTCTGGTTATAATAGCTGATCATCAGATAAAAGATGCATTTGATGAAGGAAGCACATAATTAAAAGTCTGAATCCATTAACCGCAGAGATCGCAAAGAAAAAGCGCAAAGAACGCAAAGTATTGGCAATATGATTTTTAACTTTGTTTCCTTTGTTCCGGATCCGCGTACTTTGCGGTTAAAAGAGCTATTTTAATAACTATTAAATTTAGTACTCCTTTCGTGATTTTTATTCAAAAATGAATATTTCTTCAATTTTCAAAGTCTCCCTGACAATCAGGTTCGGGAATAATGAAGGAGTTTCGGCAGGTTTAAAGTTATGGTTACAGCCTCCGCTATCTGTCAGGTAATTGCGATAATCCTGCACCGAAATGGTATGATTTCCCTTTTTCTGTAGAAGGTAACTTAACAACTTTTCCGGAACAGGTCAGTTTCAATGGATTGCCAAGTTTTGAGTTTATCCTTGCATGCTTAAGTCTTCCGTTCTCCCAGTCGATATCCACTTCAAATCCACCCCTTGCCATAAGTCCATGTATAAAGCCCTTGTTCCATGCCGCAGGCAGTGCAGGCAGAAGTTCCACTTCTCCGGCATGGCTCTGAAGAAGCATCTCTGTTATCCCGGCTGTACCTCCGAAATTGCCGTCTATCTGGAAGGGAGGGTGAGTGTCGAACAAGTTATTAAGGGTTGATTTTCTCAGGAGTTCAAGAACATTCTCGTAAGCTTTCTCTCCGTCGAGAAGCCGTGCATAGAAATTGATTATCCATGCCCTGCTCCAGCCTGTATGCCCGCCTCCGTGCGATAGCCGGTATTCAATTGTTTTCCGTGCAGCATCCATAAGCTCAGGATGGTTCTGTTTTGTGACCTGGTTTCCGGGATGAAGCCCGTAAAGGTGTGAAATGTGCCTGTGTCCGGGTTCAGCTTCTTCGAACTCTTCGGGCCACTCCATCAGTCGACCGTCGGATCCGATCCTTGTGGGCGCGAGCCTTTCAAGAGTTCTCTGCATCCGTGTCCGGAAAGCCCGGTCGGTATTAAGCACAATAGTTGCCTCAATAGTATTCTGAAGCAGGTCGCGGATGATCATGTGATCCATTGTGGGCCCCAATACCATGCTTGCCCGCCCGCCATTTCCGGGTATTATGAAACTGTTTTCAGGCGATACCGAAGGTCCGGATACAAGAAATCCTGTTCGTGGATCCCTCACCAGCCAGTCCATACAAAACTCGGCGGCCTCCTTCATTATCGGATAGGATTTTGATCTGAGATACTCCTCATCTCCGCCAAAAAGATAGTGATCCCAGATGTTCTGACAGCTCCAGGCGATTCCCATCGGCCACATGCCGTATACAATTGCACCGAGTGGTTCGGTATAGTGCCAGACATCGGTAGTGTAATGTGCAACAATTCCCTTCATGCCGTACACCTCTTTTGCCGTTCTTCGCCCGCCCGGCCTTAGTGCATCGATGAATTCGATAAACGGCCGGTGCAGTTCTCCCAGGTTTGTGATTTCAGACGGCCAGTAATTCATCTGAATATTTACGTTGATATGGTAGTCTGCGCTCCATGGCGGTCGAAGGCCGTCGGCCCATATCCCCTGCAGGTTTGCAGGAAGAGAGCCGGGTCTGGAGCTGCTGATGAGCAGGTACCTTCCAAACTGGTAGTAAAGCTCGATCAGGTCCGTATCAGTATATCCGTTCTGCATGGCAATGATGCGGGCGTCAGTTGTGAAGAAATTACCGTCAGATGAACCCAGATCTAGCCTTACACGGTCGAAAAAGGATTTATAATCGGTAATATGATCCCTGAGGATATCAGTATACTGCCGTTCTGCTGCTTTCTCAATCTGTGCGGCTGATACGGCAAGCGGATCAATGCCAGCGTAATCTGTAGCTGCGGTGAGTAATATTGTAACAGAGTTTGCCTTTTCGATCATTATGCTGTCACCGCCGCTGACAAGTGAACCACCATCGGCCAGCACTCTCAAACGTGCAACCATTCTAACACCTGTGCCGTCACCCACGTGCTCAGTCATTGTGATCTGGTTATTTTGAGCAATAAAACCAGCCTTGTTGCCCGGACGAGATAGGCGGGCAGTGAATGAGAGGGCACCCTCCCTTTCGGCTGTCAGCCGGATTACCAGTGCCTGATCCGCTGCACTTGAGAAGATCTCCCTGACGAAGTTTGTCTGGTTAGCCGTATAGAAAACCCTGGCAACAGCCTCCCCTATGTCAAGTTCTCTCCTGTAATTACTTATCCCTTTAAGTTGTCTGAATTTGAGGTTAAGATCTCCAAGCGTCTGGTAACTTGAGGCCTGGTCGCGGCGAAACCTGCCAAGGATACCGCTTTGGGCAAGTTGCTCAGCTTCCGTGTACTTGCCTTCAAACAATAGCTGCCTTACTTTGGGAAGTGTCCTGAGAGCATCAGGATTGGCATCCCGGCGGGGCTCACCGGTCCAGACAGACTCCTCGTTAAGCTGAAGCCTTTCATTCGCTACCGTGCCGAAGACCATTGCGCCAAGCCTCCCGTTGCCGACCGGAAGAGCATCATTCCAGGTTTCAGCAGGTTTGCTGAACCAGATCTTCATGCCTGAGGGGAGTTCCTGCCCGCATAAAAATGAACAATTCAGTATTAAAAGAAGGGGCGTTGCATGCAACGCCCTTACCATACTTACCATTATTTCTTCAGCAGATCGCGGATCTCGGTCAGCAGTGTTTCCTCTTTTGAAGGAGCCGGGGGAGGCGGAGGAGCTGCTGCTTCCTTCTTTTTGTCTGCATTAATTGCTCTAATAAGCAGAAAGACAACAAAAGCGACAATTAAGAAATCAATTATCACCTGAATAAAATTACCGTAATTCCAGGTCACCGCGGGAACTGTTTCAGTAGCTGCTTTCATGACAACTTTCAGATCTGTAAAGTTGACACCACCAAGAAGTAATCCGATCGGTGGCATGATGATGTCATTTACCGCTGATGAGACGATCTTGCCGAAAGCAAGACCAATAATGATACCCACAGCCATGTCGACAACATTGCCTTTAATTGCAAAAGCTTTGAATTCGTCTAAAATTTTCATTTTGTCAGGTTTTAGTTGTTAGTTATCAGAAATTATATGAGAATCCTACTCCGAATATTTCCTTGAATTGTATTCTGGGTCCGGGGATTTCAGATGATTCCGCAAGGATCTTTATGTCATCATCGTAGATCAGGTGGGTGTTGAGGCTTACAGATATATACTTGTTAACCTTCAGTGCAATCAGAGTTTCCCAGTTGACATCTATATTCTGCGGGTTATTCAGGTAGTTGGAGAAGAGATCGATCTTTGTGGTGAAAGAAACGTTTTGAAGGAATTCATTCTTAAAGTCGTTTTTTGAATAAATTACCCTCAGGTAGCCGCCGAGCTCACTTTTGCTCTTCTCACCGGGTGTTACGCCAAAAGCTCCTGCATTGGAAAGCGTCTCATCGGTAACAAATGTGAACTTCCCGGTCAGTGGTGCAAGGAAGGCACTGAAATACGCGTCCGGTTTGTAATCCAGCCCCACAGCAAGCAGAAGGTATGCGGGTGCAAAAAGATCTGAGATCTTGTTTGTCACATCAGGATAATTGTAACCCGGTGTCATCTGTGTCTTGAAGTTCAGCAAGGCGGCATAATAGACATTATTAAACGCTTCCCTTCCGTACTTGGACAGGAAATCGATCTTATCATCGGTTTTCCTGAAGTCGGCATCCTTGCCCTGTTTCAGAAGGCCATAGCCCAGATTGAGAGAATTATCCCAGACTGATTTATCCATTTTATAATTGGCAAAAACACTCAGGATACTGTTTATTGCAAGGGAATTTTGTCCGCCTGCGGCCCAGTTAGTCAGTGATGTCTGGGCAAGGTTGGCGGAAATTACACCTCCTTTCTTCCACGCCATAACAGTATCAGCATTCACGGATCTAAGAGTCTTCTCAGCCTCCGTAACCTGCCCGAAGGCGACCTGGCAGATAAAAGCCAGAAGCATTGGGGTAATAAAAATTTTAATTTTCATTTCAGAGTATTTTTGGTTTAAACAGCAGGCGCAATATTTTCTGATCTGCCACGATAAAATTAATAAGAGGTTGTCTCAAAAATCTTTTCTGACCGCAAAGAAGGCAAAGTCGACGCAAAGGCTGCAAAGAAAAGAGCCATATTATCAATTCTTTGCGTTCTTAGCGTTACTCCTTTGCGATCTCAGCGGTTAATGGATTTTTGCCTTTGAGGCAACCTCATATTAGTGTCGTACCAGTTTACTTCTAAGCAGGTTTATTTTTCCAACTCTTTGACCTCAGCCCTGGCGGCATTTTTCATAACTGATTCGATCCCGTTGTTACGGCCGCTTTCGGTCTTGTAGTTCTGACTTGTGCCGATGATCTGGCTGTTCGCAGCCGTAATTGCAAAACGAAACATGTTTGTTGGAGTTGTGGTTTTTGTGAATCTTTTTGCATCAGCAGAATTCTTCTTTACTGACTCGATGCCGTTCAAACATGCCGGTTTGGATGTATAACCCTCACTGCTCAGGATGATCTGTCCGTTATCAGCCTTCAGCCGGAAACGGAATTCGTTTTTCTTACCACTCTGGTAAACTTCAAATTTTGCCATACTTAAAAATATTAGTTAGAAGATATGAAAAATTCAGTGTTATTTTTATAAGTCTAAATATACTATTTTTTTCTGATAAACAAAAATCCTGAAAATCTTACTACCTGGGGATATCATTCCTCAGGTAGCCTGATCAGTTCTCAATAAGTTGAAATTCTCGGATTTTGTTCATGGAAATTTATTTAAAACTGTTAAATTGCAGAATTACAAATCCGTTACACCTAATCAAATCTTAATAATGGATAAAAGAGAGAATTTTGCAGAAGCTATAAATAAGGGATATACATGCAAGGGCGATTTTATCGTTCTTGGCGGGGCAATGCTTCAGGGCGAGGTCCTTCCGGACACCCTTATCAGGGTTCCTCTGAAAACGATGAACAGGCACGGTTTGATCGCAGGTGCCACCGGCACCGGCAAAACAAAAACCCTTCAGGTCATATCAGAACAGCTCTCTGAAAAAGGCGTTCCGGTTCTTCTGATGGATGTAAAAGGGGACCTCAGCGGACTGGCAATGCCTGGAACAGAAACCCCTTTCATTACCGACAGGCATACGAAGATAGGCCTGCCATATTCAGCAAAGGGAACCCCGGTGGAGTTGTTGTCGTTATCGCGGCAGGAGGGGGTAAGGCTCAGAGCCACGATCTCTGAGTTCGGACCTGTGCTTCTTTCAAGGATACTCGACCTTAACGATACACAGGGAGGGGTGCTGGCAATCATCTTTAAATACTGCGACGACAATCATATGCCATTACTCGATCTGAAAGACCTTAAAAAAGTAATTCAGTTTGTTACGGAGGAGGGCAGAAAAGAGCTTGAAAAAGATTATGGCAAGATATCTCCTGCCACTACGGGCATCATACTCAGGAAGCTGATCGAGCTTGAACAGCAGGAGGCCGACCTTTTCTTCGGAGAGCTCTCGTTCGACATCAGGGATCTCATGAGGCGCGACAGGAACGGAAACGGATATGTCAACATAATCCGGCTTACAGATATCCAGGATAAGCCAAAACTCTTTTCTACCTTTATGCTGTGCCTTCTTGCGGAGATCTATAATGAAATGCCCGAGAGGGGCGATATGGATAAACCGGAGCTGGTCCTCTTCATTGATGAGGCACATCTCATTTTCAGTCAGGCAAGCAAGGCACTCCTTGACCAGATCGAAACGATCGTCAAGCTTATCCGGTCAAAGGGCGTCGGGGTCTTCTTCGTTACCCAGAATCCCATGGATGTCCCCAACGGTGTTCTAGCCCAGCTCGGTCTTAAAGTACAGCATGCCCTCAGAGCCTTTACTGCAATAGACCGGAAAGCCATAAAACTTACTGCAGAGAACTTTCCTCTTTCAGACTACTATAAGACTGATGAAGTACTCACCTCGCTTGGTACCGGAGAGGCTTTGGTAACTGCCCTTAACGAAAAAGGGATACCCACACCCCTGGCCGCGACTATGATGAGGGCTCCCATGGGAAGAATGGATATATTGTCGCAACAGGAACTTGACACAATAAACCGGGCCTCTGACCTGGTGAGAAAATATAATCAGGTGATCGACAGGGAGAGCGCTTATGAGATACTGACAAGGAAGATAAGCATCATAGAAAAACAGGCTGCTGAGGAGGCAGCGAGGAAGGAGAGGGAGAAGGAGAGAGCTGGAGAACGCACGACATCCCGAACCCCTGCACCCCGGACTCCGTCACGCAGAACTACAACAACGAGGAGCAGGAGAACAACGATACATCCTGCTGTTAAAGTACTTACGAGTGCCACATTTATCAGAGGGGTAATGGGAATCCTGAAAAAGGTCATTTAGGGATTCAGGGAGAGAGGAAAAGCTGTTTATCGCCTTAATTTTATACTATCCACAAGATATTTTGAATCTCCTCTCCAGAAAACGGCTCCGTTCTTCTGGATATAATGTACGATTACGTTTTCTCCCTGCAGGGTATCGAATTGTGGAACAAGCTCCTTATTAATGACAGAAAAGAAGAATTTTTCAGATGCGATGGCGACATTCGACGTGCTGGAAACACTGCTCAGGATCATTTCCCCTTCATAAGTTTTAAAGATGGTTCCCTTGTTCGAAAACTTCTGCAGCAGCCCGGCGCGGTAACCTTCGCTGTAAGTATAGAAATACTTCCAGTAAATAAAAGCGCCCAGGAAGATTATCGACAGAGCCAGGAACCACCTGAAGATTTTTCTGGTTCTTCTTTTTACCCTGTCCCACCTTGATGGGCCCACGATGGAAGTATCTGAATTCATTATAATTTCAATATAATCGTAAAAGATTTTGCACTAATATCAGATAAAATTAATCTATTTTGTTAAACAGGAAGATTATATTTCGTGCTTTTCTTCCGTAGGTTATCCATTTTGCGGATTTCTGGTAATAATTCTTTTACCGAACTTCATAATTAACCAGAAAATCACAACAATGAGAATAGCGGTAATGACAAGAGGCATAAAAAGCGAAAGGATCGAAGTGCCGAATGCAGCGGCATGTTCTCCGGTGGCAACGACAGCATTGCCGGTGCCTGCAGTCATCTTGGTTGAAGCCAGCCGGGCGAGCACACTACCTCCCTGAACAGTAGCGGCAGCTCCTCCCCCGATAATAAATCCCATGATCCATTTAAGCATATCATTGTCAACCGGCAGGACTGACGTAACAAGCAAGGTGCCCGCACCGATGGCAAGAGGCGTTGTCAGACTATCAAGCAGATTGTCAATAAAAGGGATATAATATGCAAGAATCTCACCAACGGTAGCGGTTCCAAAGCATAGGATCGCCGGCCAGGTTGCGAGCCACTGAAAACCTTCGTTTACAGGAAAAATCCCCAGCTTTGCTGCAATAGATGCCACGAGCATAGGAACGAAAACCCTGAATCCGCAACTGGCGCTCAATCCAATTCCGATTGCAACAGATGTGAGAACCTCGGGACTCATTTACTTTTCGAGCGGAGGAATAACCAATACCTGTCCGGGATAGATCAGGTTCGGATCCTTAAGCATTGGTTTATTGGCTTCGAAAATAATATTGTATTTGTTTGCATTGCCGTAAACTTCTTTGGCAATCTTTGACAGATAGTCACCCTTCTTAACCGTGTAGAACTGTTTTTCAGGTTCAGGCGGTGCAACAACCGGAGGATTTTTTACCACGATCCAGTCGTCAACGAAAGAAATTCCTTCAATATTACCGGCAGTTACAATGATTTTGTTTTTGTTCTCCAGGGTGTCAACACTTCCTGCCAGCATTACCCTGTCGTCATCAACCTTTATTTTGATGTCACTTGTATCGAAACCGAACTTTTTTATATGAGCTTCTATCAAAGCTGCTTTTTCCTGTTCCTGTTTCTCTCCGGATTTTCCAAAGATTTTTGTCCCTGCGTTTTTAATAAATGAAATAAGTCCCATAATGTTTGATTTAGCCTGGTTAAAGATTTGATCTTTTTGATTATATCACGACTGCCCTGCTTTATCAGTTCAGCACTTCGAATGAGATCTTCAGATTGACCCGGTATTCAACCACCTTGTCATTTTTCACAACAACGCTCATGTCCTGGACATAAGCTGATTTTATTCCTTTCACGGTTTTAGCGGCGGTTTTTACAGCCTCGATGGTAGCATCTTCCCAGCTCTTTGCCGAGGATGCCATGATTTCAATAACTTTCAATACAGCCATGATGAATTTAATTTTGGTTAATAAAAGGAGTGATGTTATTTTCCGAATTTCATTGATTTTTTGCCGGAATCATAAAAATGGTAATTTAACAAAAAAAATTCGATAAATAAAAAAAATCTTCTGCTCCGTTCAGGGCTGGTTTTCAAAATCGGTCGAATCAATCCAGCCGGCAGCCCGACGGGATAATTCACCCCGGATAAATCTGTTATAAAAATCCCGCGTAGCATCTGAGGCATAGGGGTAACGGTCAAAAATATCACCATTGCCAAGCACCCTGGGATCGCCCTGCCTCCGAAGTTCCTCCATCAGCAGTGAACGCAGTTCCCGCCTGGTATTGTTGAATCCCGGATCATTGGCGAGATTGATCACGCAGTCAGGGTCCTTTCCGATATTATATAGCTCCTCTTCCTGCCTGAGCCCGAAATTCAGATCCCAGTAAGCCTGAGACGATCTGTTGCGTCTCATTTCGAGGATAAGTGTCTTTGTCGGGCTGGCATCGGTGTTCATATATCCTGTAAAGGGATCTCCCGATGGCCAGCGCTGTGGCTTGAAATTGGCAATATAGAGATAGTTATTCTTTACAATCCCCCTTATCGGATAGCCTGCATCGTCGGGTCGCCCCACATCATGCCGCTCTTTTCCTATCAGCACAAAATCGCGGGATCTGTCGACGAACCACTTCTTTTTAGAGAAGAGGATATCGGTAAAGCTCCTGCCCTCGACCGGCTGCATTCCGCTCTTCTCCGGTCCGATACCTGTAAGTTCAAGTATGGTGGGTGCAAAATCGATGAAACTTATATAGTCGAGTACCGACCGGCCAGTCTTCTTTATCCCTTTACCCCACATGACAGCCAGCGGCATATGATTTGAAAGTTCGTAAGCCTGTCCTTTTACCCTGGGGAAAGGCATACCGTTGTCGGAAGTTACTATGATAATGGTATTTTCGAGTTCACCCCTGCTTCTGAGGAGATCAATCATTTTTACCAGATGGCTGTCGAAATGCTCTATTTCGAAGGCATAATCGAGCATGTCGTTTCTCACGGTATTATTGTCGGGCCAGAAGCCCGGCACCCGGTCAATGTCCGACAGGCTTTTCCCTCCGATATCCACGCCCGATCCGTACTCGTATCTCCTGTGGGGCTCCTGGGATCCATACCAGAAACAGAATGGTTTGCCGGGATCCCTTGAATCAAGGAAATCCCCGAAGTTGGCGGCATAATCAGAGTTTGAGATTCCAGAGGCCGGAGGAGGAGCTTTTCTGGTGTTGAATGGTCTGCCTGTCATCTGCCTCGGATTGCCTGCACTGTCGAGAGCAACTCCGGGAGCCCACCCTTTCGAGGTGAACCCGACTTCATATCCGTTCCTTCCAAGCGATTCCATGAATGTTGTGAACTTCGGAGGGAAAAACGGAACATGATTGGCAGCCTCTTCGAGCTGCCAGCTGTTGCGGCCTGTGAGAAGACAGGCCCTCGAAGGAGAGGATTTGGCATTTGGTGTATAGGCATTCTGAAAGAGGATACCGTTTTTAGCCACATAGTCGAACCCCGGAGTACTGACCCAGCTGCAGCCATATGCACTCATATGCGGGTAGGAGGCATCGTCGGCAATCGCAATCAGGATATTTGGCTGTCCGAAATCAGTATCACCGGAACAGCCTGCGAGAAAGCTGACAGTTACAGCCGATACCAGGCCCATTGAATAATTCGCACTTTTCTTCATACAGATCATTTATGTATTGTTACATCTGAACCCCATTTATAATCGGGATATTCACCCATTTCAAGGACAAGGGTGCCTCCTTCAATAATATCGTTATGGGTTATCACCGTTTTGTTCAAAGGTTCACCATTGAGGGTTGCCGACAGGATATACCTGTTGACCTGGCTATTGTTCCTGGCAACCACGGTGAAAGATTTTCCGTTTTCCAGATTGATCTTTATTTTTTTGAAAAGAGGGCTTCCTATCTGGTATTCAGGTATTCCCGGCGTTATCGGGTAAAAGCCCATCGCCGAAAAAACATAAAAAGCCGACAGGCCTCCGCCATCCTCATCGCCCGGGACCCCCATCAGATCATTCCTGAACCATGTGTCCATAAGCATCCTGACGCGCTTCTGGGTTTTCCATGGTTTGCCAGCGAGATTATAAAGGTATGGGATATGCATGGATGGCTCATTCCCCATAACGAACTGTCCTACATTCCCGGTTGCGTCTGGCATGGTTGAATAATATATCCATTTGGAACTCCCGAGGCCTTCGCTGAAAAACTGATCGAGCCTGTTATCAAATCCTTCAATGCCTCCCAGCATATAGATCAGATCGTCAAAAGCATGGTACGGCTGCCAGATATAAGTCCATCCGTTATTTTCGTCATAATAGTCACGGGCCCCCATTCCCCCGTCAATGCGGTAATCGAACGGCAGGACCCAGTTACCGTCTTTGTCTCTGGGATGGTAGAAGCCCGTCTCTTTATTGAATAAATTCCTGTGGTTCAGACTTCTCTTAAGGAAGAAATCATGATCATCTTCTTTATCCAGTATTCCGGCAATCTGCGCCATGCACCAGTCGTCGTACGAGGCAGCAAGTGTCACGGCCACTGACTGCCTTTTCTCAAAGGAATGAACCTCGGGAAGTGTTTCTGCTTCGCCTTTCTGCAGTCCCGGAAAATAGCCGTTCCTGTCATAGAACTCATCGAACCAGGTTGCATTGCCCCTGACCCAGGGCAGTTTTGTTTCAGAGAGGATAGTGTGTTTTAAGTGATAATAAGCCTCTTCGAGGTCAAAATTGCGGATCCCTTTGTTCCAGGCATCCAGTATTACGGCAACAGAGTGGTTCCCGTTCATCGCGTGATTATCTCCCGAAATGGTCGGGAAGGTAGGCATCCAGCCCGATTGTCTGGCCATTCGTATATATGAGGTGATCTTTTCGTCCTGTCGCGACGGATTAAGGATAACCTGAAGGGGATGAAGGGCCAGCCAGGTATCCCATACCCAGTCGTCGGTGTAGAAGGCAGTGTCGGATGCAGGTTCTGTCCTTCCGCTCCAGGCACTGTAGTATTGACCGTTTTCGGTTATATCGATCATCCTTTCGTGGCACCTGTACAATGATGTATAGAACACAGTCCTCTGATCTTCCGTCCCGCCTTCCACTTCAATCCGCGAAAGGACTGAATTCCATATTTCCTTAGCCCGGCCGGCTACCTCAGTAAAACCCCGGCTTCCGATATCGTTTTTCATGTTTTCCTCTGCCTGACCGGCACTGATATATGAGAGACCATACCGGATATTCACTACCCCTGTATTGTCCGGGGGAAAAGAGAGCAGGAGCGCAGTGCGATTGTCCTCAACCGACGAACCCGTGGTCAGCATCCTGTTTCTTTCTGCCTCTGAAAGCCCGGTGATGTGGTCAGGCATCCGGTCGGGCTCAAAGAAGAGCCATACTTTAACCCCGTTATAAGTATCATATCCGCTTATTCCGTTCTCACCGATCATAAAACTTCCTCTTCCCCTGGTCCTCAAAATGATTCCGTGCTCCTTCCCGTCAGGGAACTCCAGGCTGAAGAATCCTGATCTTTCTGACGGAGCAAACCTGACCCTTATGTCATGCTCATCCAGGTGCACAGAATAGCTGTAGGGTGTTATCTCCTCATTGTCATAAGTATACATCAGGTTCGGAGTCTGATCTTCAGGCTTCCCGGTAAAGGGCATAAGTGAAAAGACCCTGCCTGACCTGTGGGATGGAATATTAAGCGGAAAACCCTGCATTTTGTATGCCGTAAAATCACCGCGGTCGGGATAGAACCTGAGCATGCTGTTGGGCAGATGTACCGTCGGGAATGTCGGGACAAGCAAATGGCTTATATTTCCGATATAAGGATTGACATAATCTGCCGGTCCGCTGTTTTTTTGTCCGCAGGATGAACATACCAATAATATAAGTAAAAATGGAAAGATAAATTTAAGGTTCATAACAGGTACAATTATAGTTTGCCGCAATGATCTGATAATGTCTTGCTCTTCAGTTTACAAGTTATGAAAAAATAGGGAGAGAATTATTGTTCCAGTGCTTTCTTAATGGTTTTGGCTATTAATTTATTTTTCAAAGCCAGGCTGATTACACCGTTGATCGCATAAGGCCTGGAAACCACTGTTTTCCGGATAAGATACCGAAACCGGTTATGTTTTTGGATCTTGCCATAAAGGGATTTGTCATATCCTTCCATGAAGGATGCAGAGAAATCATTCTCTTCAAAACATCTCATCGCCTGCCATCCCGCATACCTGCCGGATAATATTGCATGGCCGGTTCCTTCGCCGGTAGCAGGGTCAATAAGTGATGCGGCATCGCCACACAGCATAAAGCGGTTGCCGGAAACAGTCACTCTGCGTGAGCCGAGAGGAAGCAGGGAGACTTCAGGAGTCCCGGTCGGTTCGGCATCTGCGAATCGGACTTTCAGGCCGGGCTCCTCCTTTATAATACGGAACATCTTATCCTTCAGATTGATCTTACCGGCCGCTATTACCCGCGATGGAAGCCCCAATCCCACGCTGGCCATATTGTCCGGCAGTGGGAATATCCAGAAATAGCCCGGCAATATGTCCCTGAGGAAATGAAGCTCGAATGTTAAAGGGGGAATATCCTTCACATCTTTAAAATAAGCCCTTACTGCCCCTGAGCAATGAGTCAGATCAGACCTGGCATCAGTCAGCCTTCTGGCTGTGATACTGCCGGCTCCGTCACAGCCAATGACAAGCCTTCCCCTTAGCACCTGATCCTCACTTGTTGCAACTTCGACATGACTTTCATCTGTTTTAACATCCCTGACTTTCGTGCCTGCAAGTATGGTTATTCCCGGCAGCTGCTTCACAAGGCCGAAAAGGAGCATGTCAAAAACGGACCGCCTGCAGATAAACCCCGACTCTGAGTACTGCAGGTCCAGCGTTTTCCCTCCGGGAGAGGTAATCCTGCAGGTATTCACCGCGCTCTTCATGTCGCATTTTTCCCAGGCAGAGGCAAATTCCGGGCATATCTTTGTGAGTACCTTCGGCACATAGGCGGCAATGGCATCACCACACACCTTATTCCCGGGTGAAGTTTCCTTATCGATCAGGGCAACCTTTAACCCGGCATTGCCAAGCACCAGGGAGGCAGTAAGTCCTGCCGGACCTGCCCCGCAGATAATCACATCGAAATTCTTCAATAGGGAGCGATTTATTAAATCTTAAAATCACGGATCGCCTCATGTTCAAAGTCGCAGTTCAGCCATTCATCATCGATCACGGCCCCGCATTTCCTGTACATCGCTATAGCCGGCTCGTTCCAGTTCAGTACCTGCCACCTCACCCTATTACACTTCTCCTCATTTGCGACCTCAAAGACCTTTTTCAGCAGTTCAGTCCCGATCCTGTGACCGCGGAACTCCTTTTTCACATAAATATCGTCGAGATAAAGGGATTTGCCCACCCATGTATAATAAGCAAAGAACCAGAGCGCCATGCCTATTATCCCATGCTCTTCGTTCTCCGCTACATAGCATTGGAACAGATGTTGCTCCGCCTGCATCTGTTCAACGGTGTTGGTGACTTTCTCCGGAGCCTTTTCAAATTCTGCAAGCTCCTTAATAAGTGACAGTATAGCCGGGAAGTCCTGCGGATTTGCCTTTCTGATGTTAATATTCATTTTCAGACTTTGTATAATAATTCATGCATTTTTGATCATCATAAAAATAAGATATTAACTCTTTTCAGCATTAGGACCAAGGCATAAATTTAAAATTTCCTGGACTGGTTAAAGAGTTCCTCAATTGCCGTTGGCTTCAGCCATTTCCTGGACTGGTTAGGAGTTCCTCAATTGCCGTTGGCTTCAGCCAACGGTAACTTATAAATTGCACCATCAGAAGGCTCTCCACAGACTCTATGGAATCAAGATAAAAAGACCCATATATCATATTTAACATTTCATTAAGAAAAGAGGGAAGCATTCAGGATAAGGTATGGCATAAAATTTGAATATTAATAAGTGAAACCTTATTAAATTTTTGTTACCATATTGATTAATAGAACTTTGATTATGACAGATAAAGCTACCTGAAAGGAGGTGCCTATGAAAACAAAACATTGCAATACTGAATATTTGAAGCATTATATCAGGAGGTTTTTATTGTTATTGGCTGCACTGTTCTTTTTAACTGGCCCCGGACTGAATGCACAGTATTTCGGCAGGAATAAACCCGGATACAGCAGGTTCCGGTATGATGTGCTGCAGACACCTAATTTTGAGATTTACCATTATCTCGGAAATGATTCCCTGCTGAACAAGATCTACAGATGGTCGGAGAACTGGTATGAGATACATCAGAAAACGTTTCTGGATACCTTTAAGACCAGAAATCCCCTTATCTTTTATAATAATCATGCTGATTTTCAGCAGACCAACACAATTAGCGGCCTTGTCGGTTCAGGGACCGGCGGAGTAACAGAGAGCCTGAAGAACAGGGTGATAATGCCGGTTGCCCCTACACTTGCTCAGACGGATCACACACTGGGACATGAGCTTGTTCATGCCTTCCAGTTCAATATGTTTCTGAAAAACGACACAGCCAGATCTTATTCCTTAAGGAACATGCCTTTATGGATGATAGAAGGCATGGCTGAATACATGTCGCTCGGGAGCGTTGATCCAAACACAGCTATGTGGATGAGGGATGCCCTGATCAATGATGATTTTCCAACATTAAAAAAGCTTTCAACTGAATCAAAATATTTTCCTTACCGGTATGGGCAGGCGTTCTGGGCCATGGCTGCAAAGACCTGGGGCGATTCAATTGTCATGCCCCTGTTCAGGAAAACTGCCCGTTATGGTTTTAACACTGCTGTGGATTCGGTGTTCAGGTTCAATGAGAAGACACTTTCAGGAATGTGGAAAAATGCAATGGATGTTCATTTCAGGAGCTATCTTGAAAACAGGAGCGACACCCTTGCCGGCAAGCTCATAATTTCAGATAAAAACGCCGGCAGAATGAACATTTCACCCTCAATCAGTCCGGATGGCAGATATGTAGCCTTTTTCTCAGAGAAGAACCTTTTTACACTTGATCTGTTTCTGGCAGATGCGAATAACGGCAGGATAATCAGGAAACTGTCGAGTGTGGTAAGGAACACCGATATAGATGATTTCAGCTTTATTGAATCAGCAGGAACCTGGTCGCCTGACAGCAGGAGGTTTGCATTTGTTATTTTCACAAAAGGGAAGAACAAGCTTGCGGTTGTTGATCTGGACAGACCGCGTAGAATGAAGGAGACGGAGATCAAAGGCATTAACGCACTCTATAACCCTGCCTGGTCGCCGGATGGGAAAAAGATTGTTTTCCCGGGTATGGTTGACGGTGTAACGGATCTTTACCTTTTCAGTATGAACAGCGGATCAGTTGAGCGCCTTACGCATGACCTGGCTTCAAACATACACCCGGCCTGGTCGCCGGATGGCAGGTATATCGTGTACTCGCAGGAAAGGATAAGTGATATCCCGGGTCAGAGAAAGTTCAATTTTGATATAGCAGTGCTCGACCTTGCAGAGAGAAGCATCAGAACCATTGACGTTTTCAATGGAGCCTGGAATCTGAATCCGGTTTTCGCGCCGGATGGCAGATCCATCTATTTCCTTTCCGATGCCGACGGCTTCAGGAATCTTTACAGATACGGCATATACGATCAGATTGTTTACAGGCTTACGGATTATCTGACCGGCATCAGCGGAATTACCCCTTTTTCACCTGCATTAAGCGTGGCTGCTGAGATTGACCGGGTAGCCTACACATATTATTTCAACAACAAGTATCAGATCTGGGTTGCGGGAGGAGAAGAATTCAGGCAGACACCGGTTGACAGGAATTATATCAATTTCGACGCAGGTACATTGCCCCCGCTGAAACATATCGGATCCAACATTATTGACACAACACTTTACAGCAGGCACGAAATAGCAGAATTGCCGGCTGAGGCAGTGGAAGAGGTACCCTATCGCCCGAAATTCAGGCTGGATTATATTTCAAACACCGCAAACATCGGCATCACCACAGGGATGTACCGGAACAATATGGCAGGGAGCATAAACATGATATTCAGTGATATGCTTGGCAACAGTACGGTATATTCATCACTTGCTCTCAACGGAGAGATCTACGATTTCGGAGGTCAGGCAGCATATATCAATCAGAAGGGCAGGATAAAATGGGGTGCGGGCCTGTCACACATTCCTTACCGTTATGGGAACATGTTCCTTACGCTGGACACTCTTAATTACAGGGATGATGTAATTCCGGTAACCAATCTTGTACTTGATTATGTCAGAATGTTTGAGGATAATATTTCCGCATTTGCATTTTACCCGATTTCCCAGAACAGGAGGATTGAAGCCGGAGCCACCCTTTCGTGGTATTACTACCGCATCGACAGATTTAACAATTATTACCTGCCTAACGGATTGAGCCTGGGAGGGACAAGAGAGAAGCTCGATGCTCCAAAGGGAAATAATTACCAGCAGTTTTCGCTTGCTTATGTCACTGATAATTCATTCTTTGGAATGACTTCACCCTTGCAGGGGCATCGTGCACGATACCAGGTTGAGAAGTATTTCGGCGTTGTTGATTTTTATACTGCCCTGCTTGATTACAGGAGGTATTTCTTTGTTAAGCCTTTCACACTGGCCTTCAGGACTTACCATTACGGAAGGTACGGAGGCGGAGCGGCAAATAACGTGGTTTCTCCACTTTACCTTGGTTATCCCTGGCTTATCAGGGGCTATGAAAATATCTCCCTGTATGGCGATGCTTCCCTGCAACCGGATGCCTTCGATGTTTCAAGGCTGAGCGGTGAAAGGATCCTTGTGGCAAATGCTGAGTTGAGGCTCCCGCTAACCGGTCCCGAGAGGCTGGCTCTGATCAGGTCAAAATGGCTCCTGACAGACCTGAATCTTTTCTTCGACAGCGGACTGGCATGGTCGCCCGGGAACACACTGGCATTTGACTGGAGCCCTGCTGGTGTTTCTCAGGGTACGAAGTTTCCCTTGTACAGCGCCGGGGCATCCATCAGGATAAACCTTCTGGGGGCTCTGATCATTGAGCCATACTATGCAATTCCGTTCCAGAACGGAGGATTCCGAAACAGGATTTTCGGGATCAATTTTGTTCCGGGTTGGTAAGTGCCCCGGAAAACCGGAGATTTATTATTCCCCCTGGTAGCGGAATATCAGCAAATTTGCCTGACCGGACTGACCTTCATTTGAAATGATCATATCTCCGTTTGGCAGAAAGGTTATTCCCTCAGGCTGTTTAAATAATTTACTATCCAGCTTCTCTATATATTCAACTTTGCCTTCCATATTGAAGACAAGCAGAAGCTTCTCAACGCCTGAAAGCAGGTAAAGCTGGCGGGTCATTGGATGGATGGCTATGGCAGAGGGTTTCAGTTCTATTTTAGGCTTTTCCTTTTTCTTTGTCAGGGGCAGGTCAACGTTATTCCGGATGGCAAACTCCTGAATCTCTTTCAGCTTAAACTCAATTGCAGGTTTGGAAGCCAGTTTTTTAGTATCGGGGTTGAAGGCATAGATTGCCCTTTTACTTTCTTTCTCTCCCTTGATCTTGCTTTTTGGGGCGATCAGCAATCTTTTGTTCTCATTATCATAACAGAAGCCTTCATTATCTGCTGCCGGGATCCCTGACGGATACGACACCACTCCGGTAACGGGTGCTTCATAATCGGGTATCTCGAATATCGTACCATCGCTTCTCAGAACAAAGATCCTTTTGTGAATGCGTGCAATGCCTTCATAATCTCCCGGATTGGCAAAAAAAGACTGGTGTTTTATCCTGCCGGCCGTCAGATCAAAAAGAAACAGAATGCCATTTTCATCCTGTATGCAGGCCAGAGTCGACGAATCGATCTCCGTTATTCCTGAAATTTCTCTCAGGGTTCCGGGCAGGTGAATTATCCTGTCGGGATTATTAAGATCATAACCCAGAGGGTTGTAAGTCCTGACAATGCTTTCCGGATTTTTATCACCACCGGTGCCGGATGTCTGACAGCTGAAAATAAAGAGTATAGTTAACAGGAAGAAAGAGGCCATATATTTCCCTGATTTCATTGTTCACAACAGGTTATTTTTTTTACCGGCTCTTTTTCCGCAATCACTCTCCGGTTCTCTGTTTTCCTCATCTTCGTCAGCTTTGTCAAAATTGCATTCCAGCATCCCGGCCTTTTTGATCAGGTAATAGGTAACGGCCAGGGCAGCGACCAGGACGCCCAGTCCGATAATGACAATGCCGGAGAACTCTTCGAATTTCAGCACCACTACTTTACGTGCAATAGCAATAATAGCGACCAGGACGACCACTTCCACATGGACCACGTTCCGCTGAAGATACACCTTTATCGTGTCGAGCAATTCTATCCCGATCAGGACCAGCAGGAATACGCCGAACAGATCCATCAGATTATCAAGATCTATCAGGAGGTAGTCGGATTCAATTATATTCTTAACCAGATAATAGCCCAGTTCAATTGTAGCAAGAATCAGGATTCCCGCCATCATTGAAATAAGGGTATAAATGATTACCCTTTCAATTTTTCTTTCTATGTCTTTCATTGACATTCAGTATTATTTTGAGGTGACAAGTTTATGAATTTCCATCGCAACAAGAACAGGGATTGCTGCAAGCAGTATCAGGCCCCATTCCATCAGGGTAATCGGTTCAATTCTCAGCATATTCTGCATAAAGGGTATCTGCATGCTCAGAATATGGATCCCCTGTGCGAGCAGAACGCCGAAAACAAGCAGGATATTCCTGTTCAGCGGGACCCTGAATGCGGAGACCCGTTCCGACCGGCATGAAAAGACATGGAAGTTCTGCATGAATACCATAAGCAGGAGGACCATGTTCCTGGCGTGCACTTCATTGATGGTGCTGAAGTTCACGAGCCAGTACCAGAACCCGAAAGCTATCAGCCCCATTGCCGCGCTTGATACAATGGTTTGTTTTATCATTGCGGGGTTGAATATTTTTTCGGAAGGCTTTCTTGGTTTTTTATTCATGGTACCCGGTTCTCCGCCTTCGAAGGCGAGAGCTACATCCTGGATTCCGTTTGTCACCAGGTTCAGCCACAGCAGCTGCACGGCGAGCAGGGGTATCGGGAGCCCTGCCAGTATGGAGGCGATGAAGAGTATCACCTCGGCTGCTCCGGTTGAGATAAGAAGAAATATAACCTTTCTTACATTGTCGTAGGCGAATCTGCCCTCCTCAACTCCTGCCACAATAGATGAGAAATTATCGTCTGTCACTATCATAGCCCCTACCTCCTTGGCCACATCTGTACCTGATCCCATGGCAACACCCAGATTCGCGCGCTTCAGGGCAGGTGCATCGTTGACCCCGTCGCCTGTCACTGCCACAAACTCCCCGTTCCGGATAAGGGAGTCGACTATTTCAAGCTTCTGTGTTGGAGAGACCCGGGCAAACACCGACGATGAGGCCACCAGTTTTCTGTACGCCGGACTGTCGGATGCACATGCATCTGCAAGCATCTGTCCCGTGACCACTGATGAATTCTCACCGGCGATCCCCAGTTCTGCGGCTATTGTGCCGGCCGTTGCAGGATGATCTCCTGTAATCATGATAACCTTTATCCCTGCTTTTTTACATTTAATGACGGACTCCCTGGCTTCCGGCCTCAGGGGGTCAATGAAACAGACCATGCCATAGAATACCAGCGGAGGGATATCTTCATCCTCAAAGACCTCCTTTTTCTCATACTTCTCATTTCTTCCTCCGGCAAAGGCCAGCACCCGGTAGCCCCCTGAGGCCATCTCCTCCGATTGCCTGAGAATAAGTTCCCTGTCGATATCCACCACTCTGTCATCATGGATCATTTTGGTACAAAAATCGAGTATGGTCTCCACTGCTCCTTTCATGCCGATATTTACAACCTCATTCTTCTCACAGAATGACGCTGAGAACTTTCTTTCAGACTCATAGGGGATTCTATCGATATATTTTATTTCCGACCTGATTTTTTCAGGGTTACCGCCCAGCTTGTAACTGAGGGCCAGCAATGCAACATCGATAGCGTCACCATAATGAACCCATTTCCCGTTCTCCCGGGTAAGGGATCCTTCATTGGCCATCACGGCTATCCGGCTTATCAGGCGGAGCTGCTTATTATCGGAGTATTTTACTTCATGTCCCGGATCATTATCATCATGTACTTTCCCTTCCCCCTTATACCCTTCTCCGTCGATGGAATAGGTTTTTCCATCAGGAAAGATAATCTTTCTGGCGGTCTGCTGGTTGACGGTCAGTGTGCCTGTCTTGTCGCTGGCAATCACGGTGCAGCTGCCGAGGCTCTCCACGGATGTCAGTTTTCTTACAATGACATTGCGCCTTGCCATCCTCTTGGTAGCTATTGAGAGAGCCACTGTGAGGGCGACCGGGAGTCCTTCGGGAATTGCGGAGACTGCCAGCGCCACAACCAGGAAGAAGATAGATGTAATATCCATCCCCTGTAGCCTCAGTATAATTGCCAGGATAACGCTAAGAGCAACAATAAAGATGCTGATCTGTTTGATGAACTTCTCCATCCGCAGGATCAGCGGAGGTTTTGCAGACTTTGATTCAGTAACATCGCTGGCAATTTTGCCCACCTGGGTATCTATGCCTGTGGAGGTAACTATGCCCACAGCCCTGCCCGACATTACAGTGGATCCTGCATGCGCCATATTGGTCCTTTCACTCACACCGACATCATGCCTCAGTATGCCTGCGGCTTTTTTTGCGGCAATGGATTCTCCGGTAAGAAAACTCTCATCAATGGCAAGGTTGGAGGCCTCCAGCAACCGCATGTCGGCCGGCACCTTAAGTCCTGATTCAAGAAGGATTATATCACCCGGAACGACTTCCTCCGACGGGAGCTCCTTTTCCTTACCGTCGCGCCTTACCCTGGCCTTTATTTTTATGAGGCTCTGGAGACTGGCTGCACTCTTCTCGGCATTATACTCCTGGTATGTTCCCAGCACGCTGTTGATCAGGATCACAAGCACTATGAAAATGGCGTCCTTGCCTTCTCCAATGAGAACTGAGGCTATAGCAGCCGCAATCAGTATGAAAATAAGGGGATGGATCAACTGATGGAGAAGGATCTTCAGCAGAGTTGCTTTCCTTGCTTCAGGCAGTTTGTTTTCTCCATAGTACTGAAGACGTTTTTCCGCTTCTTCTGAATTCAGGCCATCAATGGCAGAACTAAGTTCCTGAAAAACCTTCGGTTCTTCAAATGAATGCCAGTCCTGTCCTCCTATACCCGTTTGCTGCTTTGTCTCGGCCATACTGTGTTTTTTATACTCAGTCAGCAATCCTGGTGTCCTTCGGCTTCCTGGTCCAGAATACCTTCGCGGTGAGAAATCCTGTAAAAAATGCAAAGGCAATGATGATTATCAGCGGAAGGTTGAATTTTATGAACAGGAAGTTGATTCTGACACTGTCGAGGTTCTGAGCGACAATTATCAGCGTCAGAATGATCAGGACTATGTTTATTATCTGACGGATTGTGAGGTTTTTCATGCGGGAAAAATTAAATATGATTTTAGTCCTAATATCTGGTAATAAGAGCAACGTTTCCGAATTTTTTGATTTCGTCTCCTTCAATAAAGACGGTATCTCCGCCATATTGAAGGTTAAGCTCGATCATCTCATCGATGATGTCGTCAACAATACCTTTCTGGTCCTTCAGGTGACGATCGACTATGGTAACTTCATCGTTGACCAGCAGGGCAGGCATATAGAATCCCTTTTTCACGAAAAGGGTTTTACCCCTGCCCTGTTTTATCGCGTTCCACATTTCATTGTAATCTGTAAGGAATTTATTGTTGCTTACTGCTTTAAACAACTCATTCAACCGTTCCTTGTTCCTTTTCTTTATCAGTACGCTCATTTCACTCCATACATCCGATACAATGTTCTGTGCCTTCTCTGCATCCCTGTTCTGGTTTAAATGCCCAATTATCAGATCCTTTTTATCTGCCACCTTCAGATAATGATGAAAATTCCGGGTCTCGGTAGCCAGAAAGAGAGGCAACGGATTATCTTTTACTGTCTCTGAGAGGATCTTGTCGACCCTGTTGAAAAACTCTTCAATGAGATTATCCTGCCCCTTGTTGGTTGAAAGTTTCTCCTTGTCGGTCGCGTAAAGTTTATTCTCAACAGGGAATGGTCCTGCTTTTTCTTTGGTTACCCTGTCGTTGAAGGCTTCTATCAGACGCGCCTTCTGCCGGCTGAGAACCAGGACGTAATAGGCTGATTCCTGATGCATTGCCCTTACCAGGTCCCTTGTGGCGAAAGTGTTGTCAATAACTACCCTGTCCCCGACAGTGACAGGAAGGGTTGTATGTTCAGCGAAATCGCGGCTGGCAAAAATTATCAGACTGTCAAGGTTATGGCTGTGGTCAATCTTTTCAGCCAGGTTGTTCAGGTTTTCAATGATGGGCCATACAAACCTTTTTTCATAGTCGTTGTATAATCTTTTTTCAGCCTCTTTGATAAGATTCCTGAGGTTTATCGGATCTTTTTCATTATCGGGTCTCGTCCGGTGGGTTCTCAGGGTGATGGTTACACATCCTTCCTGGTAAATATTCCTTACTTTCTGCAATAACGGATTCATATGATAGTATCAGATTGGTTAAACAAAGTGCTGCAGATAAATATAGCAAAATTTCAGCACTTATCCTGCATGATTTATGAAATATTCACCAGCGCCTCCTTCACTGCATCTTCGTAACCGATCGGCGATATCCCAAGCAACCTGCTCAGGTTGTTTTCCCTGCAGATAACCTCAACTTTCATGCTGTCGACAAGATTTTGTGCAAGGGGATAAGGAGTGGAGGTGATAAAATAGAGCCAGTAGGATGAGAGCCTGGGGGTCATCACAGGCACAATGACTATCCGGCGCCAGAGCCCTCTCACCTTCGCATACCGGAGCAGCATCTCCTTGTAGGTAAGAATGTCCGGTCCTCCGATATCGTAGCTCCGGTAAGTAAAATTTTCACTTAATTATAAAATTATCACAATAAACCTGTCTCGCACTCACAGGTACCACGCGGCAATTGAGAAATAAATAATTACACCCACAATATCAGCAATGGAAGTGATCAGCGGGGCGCTGGCCGCGGCAGGGTCCAGGTTTAGTCGTGTAAAAATAAATGGTATTGTTAACCCTACCAGACTACCTGCCATTACAGTTAAAACCATTGTTATCGCAACTACAAAAATAATTTCAGGAGCCCTGAAGCTTGCAATAAGTGAAATGCCTGCAGCCATTGTGATCCCCAGCATAAAGGATACAAGGAACTCCTTTCCGACCAGCCTCACCCAATCCCTCACCTCAACATCCCCGACAGCCAGCGAACGTATCATAAGTGTTGCAGACTGGGAACCCGCATTACCTCCGCTCCCTATCAGAAGGGGAAGGAAGAACAGAAGGGAAACAGTGGATTGTATGACGTTCTCAAACCCTGCAATGGCGGCACCCGAAAATACGTTCATAAACACAAGTATGGTCAGCCAGAGGATACGTTTCTGATACATGAGGCCTGCCCTTGCTTTAAGAGGGTTTATAATGGCATTCTGAAATGAACCGAATTTATGAAAGTCCTCGGTGACCTCTTCTTCTTCAACGTCCATTATATCATCGAACGTTACAATTCCCAGAAGGATCCCTTCACTATCGGTCACCGGCAGGGCCACCCTGTCATGATCCTTGAAAACCCGTATGGCAGACTCCTGATCATCATATGCATTGAGAGAAACGTAACGATCATCCATGAGATCCCTGACAAACTGGTCAGGGTGAGCAAGCAATATTTCCCTTATCTTGATATCATCAATCAGTTTCCAGTTGTCCTCAACTACATATATAACATTAAGGGTTTCAGAGTTATGGCCGAATCTTCTGACATGTTCCAGCGTCTGGCCAACGGTAAAATGAGGTTTTACCGCTACAAACTCCGGAGTCATGAGCCTTCCGATACTCTCTTCGGGATAACCGAGTAACTGAACAGCGATCTTGCGTTCTTCAGGCGACAAAAGCTGGATCAGACGTTGGGAAACCTGACCGGGCAGTTCCTCAAAGAAGGCGGTCCTGTCGTCCGGATCCAGATCGTTCAGCAGGGCAGAGAGCCTGGTTGAATTTCTTGCAAGTCCTTCAATGATCTGTTCCTGTTTCTCATGAGAAAGAAACTGAAATGTGTTTTTCGCCTGTTTGCTGGTTAACAGGCGGAATACCACAATATCCTCGCCTTCAGTCAGCTCTTCAATTATCTCCGCAATATTGATCTCTTCTGTCGTGCTTAACTCCTGGCGCAAATTTTTCCATTCCCTCCGTGCTATCAGTTCGTGGAATTTTTCTATCATTTCAATCATATTATCACTCCTCAGAATATTAACCGCAGGAAATAACTAATTATTCCAACCGGCGTAGTTGATACCATAGGATGAAATCCTCTTTTATATCCTTTCGCTCTGTACTTTTCTGCAAGAAAATATTTCCTGGCATGGAAAAATTTTGATTTGATGCTTCCCATCGGCCCTATGCCACCGGAAATGCCAATATTTTTGTGCATATTGTACGAATAGGGCACTCCATCGGCCTTCTGCCCTTCAGTGAAGAAGCAGTCCAGATCCCTTAAAAAATCGTTGTACCTGACCTGTGCTTTTTGCCTTGCAGTCGTCCTGGCCCTATCCGATAAATTATTGATATCATCCCTGACAGATTCTTCTTCGGGAATGTAAGTCCTGATGTTGTTGATGTATTTATCATGCAACAGGTCATAACTTTTCTTTTTTTCGGGATTGCTTAAAATGTGGTAGGCTTCATAAATTTCGATGAAGATCTCACCTGCATCCCTGTTGTCACTTACATCAGGATGGTATTCAAAGGCCAGTTCCTTGAATTTCTGCTTTATCGTTTCAGTGGACGAGTCTCTGGTCAGTCCGAGAATTTTGTAGTAGTCTTTCATTTGATTTAAGTCTCAGGATTTCCGTAGAAAGGTTCGATATGGATGCCTATATGCGATTGGGAACCGAATTTTTCCCTGAGGGAATTCTCAATTTCCGATGCAATATGATGTGATGATTCAACTGAAAGCTCCTTATCGACCTTTACATGCACATCAATTGCTATTGCTTCACCGATTTTCCTTGTTCTGAGGTTGTGGAAGCACTCAACCCCCGGGGTATTAGATATTATGCCTGAAATGTCGTTTTCCGTCTCTGCCGGGAGGGAACTCTCGAGCAGTTCCCTGACACTGGGATTTGCAATCTTCCAGGCTATTTTCAAAATGAACAGACTTACAATTATTCCGGCGATAGGGTCCAGTATTCTCCATTTTTCACCAAGGAAGATAGCACCTGATATGCCCAGTGCGGTTCCAAGTGATGTGAATGCATCAGAACGGTGGTGCCACGCGTTGGCAACAAGGGTCTGGCTGTTTATATTTCTGCCGGCTATCTTGGTGTACCAGAACAGAGCTTCTTTGCTAACGATCGAAACAAGCGCCGCATAAAGAGCTATTAATCCCGGCTGTTCAATTGATACCCCATTTATGGAATCAATAACTTTTCTGGCGCCGGACCAGAAAATGCCGGTACCGACAAGAAACAGTATGAAGCTTACCATCATCGTGGCGAAGGTTTCATATTTCCCGTGACCGTACCGGTGGTCACTATCCCTCTCTTTCTCTGAAACCCCGACAAATCCGATTACGATTATATCCGTTAAAAGGTCCGATAATGAGTGGACACCGTCAGCTATCATTGCAGAGCTCTTTCCTGCAATACCGGCAGTGATTTTACCTGCTGTAAGCAATATATTGACAAAAGAGCCGGTTAAGGTGACCTCTTTTATTTTTTTTACCCTTCGGGAGACTTCCAAGCCGGTATTCTTCACGGACCCTTTTGTTACATCCCGACTAACGTCAGAATTGAAATGAATTATGAAAAACTGATGTTTACGCCAAATTTATCAATTTTTATTCGATTTCAACAAATTCCGGCTGAGTCCTGCCATACCGGATATATTTTCGGTCAGAAAAGGATTTCCGGCTTCCCATCCCGCTGTTTTGCCGGTCAGGTATAACCAGGCTGACATTCCCTGACTTAACCTGATTGATGTTATTTCGCCTCGACTCTCTCTTTCATCCTGGTGTTCATCAGGTTGAATCCTTTTGTTGTGTTATAGTCAAGCATTTTTTTAAACAGCGGGACGAGTATCCCATTGAATTTTTCACTTTGTTTAAAGGTTGTTGTACCGTTCCCGTTGTCTGTGATTTCAAAAATATGCTCTCCGTCAAGCAACCCGGGAAAGAGGAGGTGCCCGCGCCAGCGAAACTCTTTATCGGGTTCAAAAACCAGCACTCCTGGTTTCAACCCATTTGTTAAAAACTACCCGGCATATAGTTAACAGCATATTAAAGATATTAAGATTAATCATTTCAAATGCTTTTTAACCATTATCATATCGTTGTCAAAACTTTTAACTTTTTAAAAGATTTCTGTATCTTGTCATGATTTTAAATAATATTGTTTTATAATATCATGATTAACAATATTATAGATAAGACTGCAACATGATCATCTAAAACATACAGGTATGACCAATCAAACCTTTAGGATTCTGGATTGTGCACTTATACCGATCGCCACTGGTGAAAAAGCACAAAACCTGAGAGAATTCAGAGACCTGCTGAAAAAAATACACTCAGGATCAATTTATTATCATTTCTGGGGGGGGTTGTTACATCCTCATTTTGACGATCCGGAATTTCAAAATGATTTTGCCGTGTGGGCATCGAGGGATTTGCATGATCCGAAACTCGCGGAACAGCTTTCGATAATCGATCCGAACATTTACAAGAACGTTGAAGATCTTCGTAATGAGGTTGTTGAGATCATTGAGGAGCGGCTGTCAGAATCAGATCATGTCCCGTGGGTTAAGGCAGGGCATGAATTCGACTTTATCAGGTCGCAGATCGTGATTTTCGATACGGGTATAAGTTACAGCGATCCGGAAGAGCTCATTGTCTCAATCCCCGGCATGTCTCTGGGAAGCATCTTTTTTCATTTTATAGATGCCCGGCGCAGGACTCAGGAAAGCAAGAACGATTTTTCTGTCTGGCTCAAGGGTTTTGGGGACAGGTATAGCGGGCTTGTTGAAGACCTCGATGCAATAGATCCGTATTTCACAACATTAAATGAGCTGCGGCAGGAAATTCACAGGGTTTACAGTAATTCTTTAAAAAAGGCATCTAATGGAAAATCTGCTTGAACAATATGCACAAATAGTAGGTAACGAAGTAACCGATCATATCAGACAGCTCGCTAATCCTTTGAAAGGTGCGAGAATACTTCATGTCAACTCTACAAAAGAAGGCGGAGGTGTGGCAGAGATCCTGAACCGTCTTGTTCCGTTAAAAAGAGAACTGGGGATCAATGCTGATTGGGAAGTTATTACCGGAGAGAAGGAATTTTATCAGTGCACCAAGAAAATGCATAATTCCCTGCAGGGTGACCGCGATGACATTTCCTCTGAGCTACTGGCCATATATGAGAAAACCAATCTGGAGAATTTCGAAAGGCTGAAGGATAAACTTGAAGAAGCAGATATTGTTTTCATCCATGACCCTCAGCCTGCGGCATTCCTCCATTACTGCACGGGGAGGAAGGGGAAGTGGGTATGGCGTTGCCATATAGATGTGAGCCATCCCTATCGTCCTGTCTGGAAGTACTTACGTGAATATATTAAAGGTTATGATGCCAGTATATGGTCCCTCTCGTCATTTGCCCAGCCTCTTACCCACCCTCTCTATCTGATACCTCCAAGCATTGACCCGCTGAGCGATAAAAATATCGAACTCCCGGAAAATGTTGTATCAGAGTTTCTCGATAGCTGGGGCATTAAGAAAGATTGCCCGGTTATTACCCAGGTTTCAAGATTCGATCGTTTCAAAGACCCTATTGGTGTCATACGGAGTTACCGGCTGATCAAAAACTATGTCCCTGTTCAACTTGTCCTGGCCGGTGGAGGAGCAACGGATGATCCGGAAGGCAGTCAGGTACTTCAGGAGGTAAAAGCTTTTGCCGGAAATGACCCCGATGTACATATTCTTGAGCTTCCCTCTGATGCCCACAGGGCTATTAACGCCTTGCAGAGAGGCTCTGATATAATTATACAAAAATCTTTGAAGGAGGGTTTCGGACTTACCGTAACAGAAGGCTTATGGAAAGGGAAGCCGGTGATAGGAGGAGATGTCGGCGGGATCAAACTACAGGTTTTAAACCATTACAACGGATTCAGGGTAAATACCCCAGAAGGAGCGGCAATGAGAATCCGCTACCTGCTCAAGCATCGGGAATTAATGGAAGCCATGGGAAGGAACGCCCGCCAGCTTGTATTAGATAATTATCTGATCACTCGTCATTTAAGAGAATACCTTACACTTGTCGTCGCACTGTTGCTCGGCTCTGAAGAGAAAATAGAACTTAACTACCCGGCACATTAAAAATATATGGCGGAGCCCCTCAATATACTTATGGTCTCTTCGGAATGCGTTCCTTATGCAAAAACGGGAGGCCTGGGCGATGTGACAGGCGCTTTGCCCGGGTTCCTGAGGAGAAAGGGTCATGATGCCAGGGTAGTTGTTCCACTGTATTCTTTTATTGACAGGAAAAAATTTAACATAAATGTTACCGTTGAAAACGTGAGCGTTCAAATGGGCAGTGGAAAAATAACCTTTAATATATGTGAAACGATAAACAGTGAGGGAGTTCCGGTTTATTTTATTGATAACGGACAATTTTTTAAAAGAGATAACATCTATCACGACAATGATTTCAATGATTATCATGATAATCCGCTGCGCTTTACCTTTCTTTCAGTAGCCGCCCTTCAATTATGCCGCGTGTTAAGTTTCAAGCCTGACATTGTTCATGCGAACGACTGGCATACAGCTATATTGCCTGCTTTTCTAAAAAGACTCTTTAGAGATGATCCCTTATTCGTCGACACAGCAAGCGTGCTGACCATCCATAACATAGCGTATCAGGGACGATACGCCCGATATTATTATGATTATACAGGGTTAAGTGAAAACGACTTCATACCGGAGAAATTCGAATGTTTTGGTGCTGTTAATTTTTTAAAGGGAGGAATCCATTTTGCCGATATGGTCAATACCGTGAGCAAAGGATATGAATCGGAAACCAGAACCATGGAGGGGGGATTTGGACTGGATCGTTTTCTGAATGAAAAGGGTGAAGACTACATCGGGATACTGAATGGTGTAGATTATTCACAATGGGATCCGGCAAAAGACACAATGATCCCGGCCAATTATACAATGGATGACATGAAAGGTAAAGCCGTGTGTAAGTCAGCACTGCAAAAGCAACTCGGACTGGAACAGTCAGGTGAGACTCCTCTCATTGGCATTGTCAGCAGGCTGGTCGAGCAAAAAGGATTCCATATTCTGGCAGAGTGTATTGAAGATATCCTGAATAATATGGATGTGCAATTCGCAATACTGGGTGCAGGGGATAACCGATTAGAGACTTTTTACGGTGATCTGCCCGGAAAATATCCTGGCAGAGTAGGGTCATTTGTCGGATACAACAACGACCTGGCCCATTTAATTGAAGCCGGCAGTGATCTCTTCCTTATGCCTTCAATATACGAACCATGCGGTTTGAACCAGATATATTCCCTGAAATACGGGACACTCCCGGTGGTTAGAGCTACGGGCGGACTGAATGACACCGTGGAGGATTATGATCAGATCAGGGGCGAAGGAACCGGATTTAAATTCAGCGAACCCGATTGCAGATCGATTTATAAAACAGTCAGCCTGGCATTAGATACATTTGGTAACAGAAAGGATCATTTTAACAAACTTGTTAAAAGGGCAATGGAGCAGGATTTCTCATGGGAAGAGAGTGCAGGAGAATATATTAAGCTTTACGCCAGGGCTCTGGCAAAAAAGAAACACAGGTAGCTTGCCCTGTATGCCGCGAATAGAACTGTCCCTTTTTTATCAATTCATGATAATCATCATTCCTCCTGATCCGCTGTTCCCGAACCTGGGATTGACAACATTATTGTAGATCGAACCGAATGTATAGGTGAAGCCGAAGCTTGTAAAATATTGATACTGAGTGGCAAGTTCCTTACGTTGAAGAAGTATTTCATCAGTCGAGAGATCCTGTTTAACCAGTCCAAGCTGATCATGGATCAGCGAAGCCCCGCCGCCTAATGTCACGGAAAGTCCTTTGGCTATCCTCAGGTTGAGGTAACTGTCAAGGGACAGATTGTTTTTAGACCAGTCGTGAAAATAATTGCTGTAAGTGAGGCTGATATCAACAGAACCCCATTTCTGAACGACCTCATATACTGCCGACAGGGAATGGAGCCATAATGATTCGTTGGTTTTGTCATAGATTGTTGAATCCATGTAATTTACATAATTATAACCTGCAGAATAGAGAATTCTCAGCTGCCGCCTTGTCGATTCTGAGTAGGGGAACAGGTCATATTCGATTCCCGGCATTATGCTTACTAAAGCTTTTTCGTTGCTGTAGCTTGATGAACCGATCTTTCCTGAACCTCCCAATGACCAGTGATCAGAGATACTTTTTACGATCAGTCCGGTCACATATTTTGAATCGTTCCTGCTGTTAATAACATCATCACCGATAATATACTTGCTGTTATTCGTATAATAACGGGCATTGATATTGATTTTCCAGTCCTGGGTAATGCGGCCTGCCGAAATACTCCCTGAAATATATTCTGATTTGTATGTCTTTCGCCCGTTCAGATAGCCGTTTACCGACGATCTGATCACCCAGCTGTCCCATTTATCGGAAGAGACGGTTTCCGACAGAGGTTCTGTGAAGCTTATCTTCATATACTTTGAAAGCGGGGTTTTGGCTACGTATCTCATCAATCCCATTTGTAAGGTACTGACCTGTTTCTGCCTTATCAGGTCGGGAGTGTCATCAGGTGATGTTACAAAGGTCAGGGTGTCGCGCATCCCCTCAAACTTATGCTGACCTATCAGAAAGTAGGAATATTCACGACCGCCCGAACCTGTGGGCTGACTGGTTGAGATAATGTAAACTCCTGCATCCTTGATATCCCTCACATAATTTACCCAGGGGATCTCTTTCCGGATAAAATCACTTGCCGTCATAAAGACGTTCAGAGCGTCCTTGCGCAGAGTATCGGATTGCACGGCGGGCTCCTGCGATCTTCCATGCAGAAAAATGAAGAGCGGGAGAAAAAGACAAAGAATTCTTTTCATGGCTTGCTTAAAAGGTTAGTTAATGAAAAACAGCCCCGAAATTAAAGAAAAGATTTGGATGCGCGAGCATAGATTCTGACGATTAACAAACAATTAACAAAAAAACTCCGGCATCGGAAAAGAAGATGCCGGAGGGAATGAAAAATTCAGGAATGAAAAACCTTTAAGAATTTACCGGTCGGATGACATTTTCAGACCATTCTCAGTCATTATCCAGCTGTATGTTCTTCCGGAAAATTCGTCTGAATCAAAATCGCTGTCATAATAGCGATTTGGCCGGAACATTCTGGAAGTTGATTCATCAAACCGCACCTGGGTACCCTCAGGGATATATAGTACAACTCCGACATTATCGCACGCCCACTTTGAGTCAGGAGGAAATGTGAAATACTCATCGAGCGAAAGGGTATCTCCTGAGACCTGATAATTATAAATCAGGCTTTCGGCTTTCCTTCTTGCATCAGCCTTGCTGCGACCTGCTGAGCGCTTCATGATTTCGATCTTCAGTGCTTTGTCTTCCGAGCTGTTTATGCTGAGCTGGGTATTGATATAAAGGGTCTTGTTATCATCACGGAAGTAGAGGCTGTAATTCTCGTCGGGTATTGAAATGTCTTTATCATAATTGAGGGCATCAACTGTTTGCCCGCCCATAATATAAAGTTTCTCCGGAGGATTCTCAATAATCTCGCGCGATGATGTTCTGGCTGTCTCAGCAAAACTTACGCCTTCATTAAAGAGGATGAGTGAAAGGGCAGCCACACTCATTACCCACAACACAAGGCCTGCAAGGCTGATTATACCGTCTTTAGCCCTGAACCAGAATATCATTTTGACACCCCAATAGATCATTGCAAGGAGGGGCAGAATTACCACCAGGGTTAATAACAGCATGATCCATGGTGCAACGGCCGGGTTTACCACATAATTTAAAAAATCGGGAAGATAGAACAGGTTCACTCCGAAAGCATCCGTCGAGAAATAACCCGGGTATCTGAAGAAGAATATCATGACGCAGGAGACAAGTGCAAGAAAACCTGCAAAAACGAATGACACACCAATAATTATCAGAAAAACTCGTACAATGATATATATAGCTTTACCTAAAGCTCTGAATACTTCATTAAATGCACTTCCGACGCCCGGGTCGGGGTACGTGCCGGGGCTGTAGCGGGATGCCTCTGATGATGCCTTGCCTGATCTGTACCTGCCGGCAAGCATTTCTTTTTTCTTAGTATCCGAATCTGCAGAGGGAAGAGCTATCCATAAGGCTATGTAGACAAAAAAGCCCACAAAGAAGAAGAGAGCAGTTACGACAAAAAGGATTCTGAACCATACCGGGTCAGTGTTCAGATAAGCACCCATGCCCCCGCAAACGCCACCAATAATTGAATCATTCGGATTTCTGTACATTCTTCGTCTTTCTGAAGAGTAAGAGGTGGTTATCACTTCATCTTCACTTACATCAAAATCACCGGGTTTCCCAAGAACCGAAATCATTGCCTCCACGTTCTCCACAGAGATAACTCCCACCGAACCCTTTTGCGATTGAAAGATCTCTGCAACACGTGATTCTATATCTTCAATCGTCTCGGCCCCTCCTGCTACATTGCGGAATCGTGAATCAATAGCCTGAAGATAGTCCCTGAGTATCCGGTAAGCATCCTCGTCAATCTGAAAGAGGGATCCGCCCAGATTTATTTTAACAGTCTTGTCCATTATTTTCAGTATTAGTTGATTTTAAAAGGGTTACTTTGACCTGATCAGATTGACCGATTCAACCAGTTCATTCCACGATTTATCCAGCTCTTTCAGATAGCTCCGGCCATCGCTGGTGAGTTCATAATATTTCCTGGGAGGACCCTGTTGGGATTCTTCCCAGCGGTAGCTCAACAGTCCGGCATTCTTCTGCCTTGTCAGCAAAGGGTATAAGGTGCCTTCAACAACGATAACCCGCGCCTCTTTCAGCACCTTTATAATATCGCTTGCATAGCATGTGTCTTTCGATAATACCGAGAGTATGCAGTATTCAAGGATACCCTTGCGCATCTGTGCTTTAGTGTTTTCCAAATCCATAATATGACGTTTTAGATATTGACAAAAATTAATTAAATACACCCTGCCTGCTACAGGTTCATATTCTTTCTTACATTTTCGAATTCCTTTTTCACCGATTCCTTAATGTTGTGAATATTAACCGGATCGCCTTTCATCTCAATCTTCTGTGCAGTGGTTTTTGCTTCCGGAAGCACAATGTACAGGATAAGGTAGACCAGAATACCGAGTCCGCCCATCATTGCCAGGATCACGAAGACAATTCGGATGATCCATGGCTCAGTGCGCCAGTAAGCACCCATGCCGGCACAAACTCCGCCGATTATCCTGTGGTCAGGATCGCGGTACATCCTGTGATAGCCGGGCGATGAAAACTTTTCGCGTGCTGAGGTCCCTTCATTATCAGATATGTCTTCGGGTGTCCCCAGCACAGAGCATGCCTCATAAACATCTTCAATTGTAATAACCTGTTTGTAGGCTGTGAGCTTTGCACGGAACAACTCTGCCATTCGCGTTTCAATGTCAGAAAGGATCTCAGCCGAGCTCTCTTCACCTGCGAAATGAAGTTCGAGGGACCTGAGGTACCTCTTGAGTTCGGAGTAGGCATCCTCATCAATATTGAATGAGTAACCGCCAAGATTAATGCTAACTGTGATCTTCATAGAACTATAAATTATTTACTACTGTAGAAATTAAATAACATTACAATGCAAAGATATAAATAAATAATTATACTATGCAATACATAGTACCAAAAAAAATTCCAATATTTTTTTAGAAATTTTGTAATTATACCTTAAATCCGCAAAAAGTTATTAACAATAGCAGCCAAAACATTGTGTATAAATATTTTACACAATGTTTGGCTGCTGAAGAATTTCACCTATTTTAGTGCTATCAAACAAACCAAATAGGCAAATTAACTTTTCCGGTATGAAAGTACAAAAAATATCATCCAATGTGAGTCCTTTTGCAGGGATTTCTTTTGTTAATAATTCTTTTAACGAAACGGGAATAAGTCAACTAATTGATAACGAATTAGGTGCAAGAGTTAAAACCGTTGGTTTCTCATACAGCGATATCATTAAGAACCAATTCAATATTTTTTATTCCGGGGGCGATTGTGCCGAAGATATTCAAACTCACTTAGGGAAACATCTGAAATCTATTCCTGGCAACCATGTCCCAAGTGCCGATACAATATTACGTGGCATAAAAGAACTTTCTACCCAAAACACCAGCTTTACTTCTAATCAGGGGAAAACTTATGATTTCAACATCAATGCAAAGCTCAATCTTTTAAATATCAAATCATTACTTCTAACCAGGCAATTAAAAAAAGACACCTGGTATGATTTTGATTATGACAATCAGATAATTGCTACCGAAAAATATGACACCAAACATACTTACAAACATACAAAAGGTTATTTCCCGGGAGTTGCAACTATCGGGAACAAAATAGTTTATATCGAAAACCGTGATGGCAATGCCAATGTGAAATTGGAACAAGCCTCAACACTTTCCAGAGCATATAATCTATTGAAAGAAAACGGCATTAAAATAAACCGTTCAAGGATGGATGCAGGTTCTTATTCAAAAGACATCATAAATGAAGTCGCGTCAAACAGTAAGTTGTTCTATATCAGGGCTAACAAATGTGCAGAGCTTTTTAGGCAAATAATTGAAATTGAGAAGTGGGAAACAGTAGAAATTAATTACAAAATTTACGAAGTAGCCTCAATATCATTCACTCAATTTTTTGAAGAAGAAAATTATCGTTTGGTAATAATGAGAGAAAAGAGTGATGATAATCAGATAGATATGTTTACAGGGGATACTTATATTTACCGTTCAATTTTGACTAATGACTGGCAAAGCACTGAAAAAGAAGTTATTGAATATTATAACCAGAGAGGCAGTAGTGAAAAGCTTTTTGATGTTATGAACAATGATTTTGGCTGGAAGCATCTTCCATGTTCGTTCATGAACGAAAACACGGCGTATTTAATCATAATGGCAATGGCTAAGAATTTCTACAATTACTTCGTGGAGAAAGTAGCAAAATATTTTGAGGGTATATTACCAACTACCAGGCTTAAACGATTCATATTCAGATTTATATCAGTAGCTGGCAAATGGATTTATACCGGGAGGCAATGGGTGCTGAAATTGTTTACCGACAAGCCTTATGAGGCACTCGTAGTCTAAAAACATCGCCTTTCAAAAGTTTTTCAAAATCGCCAGGGAGAACTATAACTGAAAATTTAATCAATAAAATTCATTAACATCCAGAATAACTGACTTTTATGTAATTTCGCAATTGTTTTCGGAATAAAATTTATGCGCATCTAATAAATTACCGGTATAAATATTTTGACAAATTAGCTTACAAAAATATTTTCCTTAATTAACTCCATTTTTTAAGGAATATTTCTGAAAATCAGGATGAAAAATGCAAAATTTGTCATAAAAAATTCCAAATTTGTTGCTGAAAGATTTCTTGCGGATTTAAGGTGATACTTTAAAATACTCCATAAAACAGAATAATATAGGCCTTTCTTTGTCGACCTATTATCGAATCTCAAATGGATTTAACCTTGGAATAAATTATTACCCGTCATTTTTTTCCTGGGGCACTAAT
>JAHYJA010000160.1 GCA_019429325.1 Bacteroidales bacterium | reverse complement strand
AAATGGTCGGAAAAAGTACACCCTGTCATTCCGAAATTCGGAAACTGGGTGCCTCCCCTGCTGCCTTTCTGTGTCAGAAGCGTTCTGAAAAGGGAACATAACAGCTTTGTCAGCATTTTTGTGATATTTGCTCTCCTTGACCTGTGCAGGAACCTTTTCATAACCGGCAGTCCATACATTACAACCCTTTGGCTTTATACCGCGATACCTGCCTTTATAATATGGCTGATCATAAGGATCCTGCACAAACGGACCCGGTATCTCATTGTGGAAGGCAGATGAAAAATGAAAGAGATCCTGAAAAAAGTACTTATCATACTGTTGTCCCTGCCGGTCTGGCTTTACCGGTATACCATCTCGCCTCTTCTGAGGCCCTCCTGCCGTCATGTGCCGTCGTGCTCGCAGTATGCTCTCGATGCCCTGAAGATGCATGGCCCGTTCAGGGGACTTGTCATGGCCACAAACAGGATCCTGAGGTGCAGGCCGGGAGGTACGCAGGGATATGATCCCGTTCCGTTATTCCGTTTCAGAAGGTATAAACCTTTTGCGCGATTTAAAAGTTGCAACAGACTTGCATGACCTGCATGACCTGCATGACCTGCATGACCTGCATGACCTGCATGACCTGCATGACCTGCATGACCTGCATGACCTGCCCGACAATCAGAAATTAAGCTCCTCTTTCAGCTGTTTATAACCCGACCGGCTGACCGGCAGTTTATCCCCGGAGTGAAGAATGGCCACATGGGTCTCCTTGCCGTATGGTTCGATACGCTTGATATCTTCCACTCTTACCAGGTACGATCTGTGGATCCTGACAAAATCTGCTTTGGGAAGATTATCCTCGTAATATTTCATAGTCTGCTGTTTAAGCGCCTTTCCGCCGGCGTGATGTATCATTACATAATCATCCTGAGCTTCGACATATCTGATCTGACCGACCGGGATAACATTAATGGCGTTCCCCTTGCGCACGACTACCCTGTTAACCGGAGGACCGCTTTCCGGCCTTTTCTCCAGCAATTTACCGGCCGGCACCCTGCCTGATTCACCCGATTGTATCCTTTCAACAGCCTTCGCAACCGCATCAAGGAATCGTCTCTTCGGGAAAGGCTTTAAAAGGTAATCAACGGCATTGAGCTCGAAGGCCCGGATAGCAAACTGGTCATACGCTGTTGTAAATATTATCTCGGGCTTTTCAGTCAGCACCTCAACCATCTCGATCCCTGTCAGCCTTGGCATCTGAATATCAAGAAAAACAAGATCAGGTTTCATAAATGAAATGGATTTCAAACCTGAGAAACCATCAGAACACTCTGCAATTACCTCGATGTAATCAAACTCTTTCAGATAATGCTTAATCAGGTCCCGGGCAGGAGCCTCATCATCAATTATTACGGTTCGGATCTTATCCATACGATTTAGTTTCGCCCTGCTAATTTATAAAATCTTCAGGAAAGATGTTCACAAATATTCTGCAGGGATATAAAGGGTTACTGTAAAAAGATCGGCCTCCTTGGATGTTCGGATCGATGCCCTGTTTCCATAGGAGAGTTCAAGCCTTCTCGCGACATTCTGCAGACCGGTTCCGGTGCCTTTTCTTGATGAGGGAGCCGTATCGTAATTGTTGCTTATTGTTATCTTAAGATGCCCTTCTTCTATTTTTGCCTCTGTTGAGATCTTCACGCCTCCGGTACTTTCATAAACGCCATGTTTTATTGCATTTTCATAGAGCGGCTGTAAAAGCAATACCGGCATTTTTATTTCGAGGCAATCCGGATCGATACTCTCCTCGGTAGATAATCTGTCGCCAAAACGTACTTTTTCTATATCGAGATAGAGCATCAGGTTTTCGAGCTCGCTTCTCAGAGTGACAGGCTGTTCATCCTTCCTCGACAGGGCGTATCTCATGAACTCCGACAGTCTGACCACCATGTCCCTTGCCTTTTCAGGATCTGTTAATGTGAGCGAGCTTACCGAGTTAAGGCTGTTGAAGAGGAAATGGGGATTGATCTGGGATCTCAGCATCCTCAGTTCGGTCTCCTTTACAAGGCTTTCGAGACGGGCCTCTTTGGCCTTCTTTTCCGAAAGAGTGGTAAGGCTGATGAAAAGATAATACGTCAGTACGACCAGACAATAAATAAATACACCGCTGCCGATGCGGAAATAGAAAGTTGCTTCCCAGTAAAGTTTGTATTCTTCTCCTCGCGGAAACAAAAGAAGCATGATCATCCTTGTAAGAAGTATCCAGATGGTCAGGGAGATAATGCCTCCGGCGATGATATTGGTGACAATTGTTCCCGGTCTCGTTGTTGCGCTGTTGAAAAAGCTGAAAGGGTACCAGAGTGAAAGAGCCAGTACGGAATAAATAGCTACTGATATGATTATGTCGGAAATACTTACCGTGGTAAGTTTGCCAAAACCAAGGTAATAGGAAAGCAGCTGGCCCAGAGCCATGAAGAGCCAGGCCAGCCACCAGATAATCTGCCTTACTTTGTTTGAAAGTACGGGATGCTTCATTCAGCCACGAATTAATAACTTTTAATTTCGCCTCCCCCAAATATTACCGCTCCCTTGATTACCAGCTGTTTTGTTGAGTCTATAATTCTTCCCGGAGCAATTTTTCTTGAATCGGTGAAGCCCCCAAGTATGGGTGTTACATCAATCGTAACATACCAGTCGTCGGGAACAATAATTGTTGTGCCTCCAAAGACACATGCAATTTCAAGCTCCGACCTGCCCGGTGCAAGCCTGGCTTTTGTCAGGTCCAGCTCACTGCCGCCGAAGACGGCAGAGATCTTTCCTCCCGTGAAATTCTGGGACAGGACCTGGCGATCGCCTCCGCTGAAAATGTTTACATATTCAATGTAATCATCCCCTACTGTCCCGGTCGACCTGACGGGACTCCATCCTTTCCGGGTGGTAACTATGAAGATCACCCCGACGATAATGAATATTGAGGGCCAGAACATATTGTACATATGAAATGTCTCCCTGAAGATCAGGGGTATCATGAAGAAGCCTCCGACAGCCATTACAATCACCCCTGCCGTTTTTTCACTCGCCCCGAGTGTCATCACAAGCCCGATTGCCACGAGCAGCATAGGCCAGCTGAATATAACCTTGTCAATATAATCCGGGAAAAAACCGGTATTCCTGATGACAAGAAATAAACCCGCCAGAACAAGGATCACTCCTATTATGACCCTGTTGCTCACCCTGGCAGGACGTTCGTCTTTGAATTTTTCATTTGTTTCCATGATTCATGATAATTTATTGATTGACTGATTGATTGCTTTTCCGGAATTTTTTCAGGAAAGAGGATATTATAAATCCGATGCCGATAAGTATTATCACCGACGGCCAGTAGATCGTAGTGTAAATCTCGGGCAGCTGGTAATCCATCTTCTCAAGAAAGAACCAGATGCCCCCTGCAATAAGCAGAACTCCTCCGGTAAACTGAAGATTCAGGATAAGGAGTGCCCCCACAAAAATCATAGCGGTCTGCCAGGTAAAATAACTGCTGACACTGCCTAGTTTGAGTAGATCGTTGGTTGCCACAAGAAGTGCCAGACCAAGTAAAATCAGGAACAATCCGATACTCACTTTCGGATGATGTTCCTGATGTCTGTGCAGATGTTCCCGTTTTTTCATTTCCGTTAAAGTTATATTTGTACCAAAAATAAACCGGACCGGTAATTATTGACAACATAAATCGGTGAACTGCACTTTTATGCCGGTGAATCATCTTTAAGGGCCATAATTATCACTTTTTTATTGATAATTTTTTTAATTGCAATAGGATTTATATTTTTGCAGACCAAAATTAAAAGAGATGTCCGGATTATATGTAATACCATTGAGTGTTCTTAAAGCCGGAACTAACAATTTTGATTTTGAGATTGGCAGGGAGTTTTTTGAATCGTTTGAAGAATCGGAGATCAGGGAGGGTCAGCTCAGGGTATCTGTTGTGGCAGATAAAGGCTCCTCGCATGTTGATCTTGAAATCAGGATCGAAGGCGAGGTAAGCGTATGCTGCGACAGGTGTCTGGAGATGTTCGGCTTTCCTCTGGAATGTGTTAACAGGCTTCTGATCAGGTACGGAAGGGAGCGGGATGAAGCGGACCCTGTTATTATAATGCTTCCTGCTGACGAGCATGAACTGGATATTAAGCAATACCTTTATGAATTTATTCATCTGGCACTGCCCATCAAGAGAGTGCACCCCGATGATGAGAACGGCGCAAGCTCCTGCGATCCCCTGATGATCGAAAAGCTGAATAAGCATCTCGTGAGCGGAAACGGGACCGGCGATGCCCGCTGGGATGGATTGAAACAACTTATGATTGATAATTAAAATTAATTTCCGATATGGCACATCCGAAGAGAAAACACTCCAAAACCAGGAGGGATAAGCGAAGGACTCATTACAAGGCAACCGCCCCGGCAATTGCCAGCTGCTCAAACTGCGGTTCTGCAGTCCGGTATCACAGGGTATGCCCTGAATGTGGTTATTACAGGGGAAAGCTTGCTGTTGAGAAAAAAGTCACAGCCTGATAGTTTTAACTAAAACGATATCATGAAGATTGGTCTTGATATCATGGGTGGCGATTTCGCCCCTGATGCAATTATTGAAGGAGCAGTTGATTGCCTGGCACATCTCGCTGAAGGCGAAAAGCTGGTCCTGATCGGAAATGAAAACCAGATCCTGACCAGATTGAATGAACTTGAAGCAGATCCCTTACGCTTTGAGATTGTTCATGCCGAGGATGTTATTGAAATGGGTGATCATCCTGCCAGGGCAGTTTCACAGAAAAGGAACTCCAGCATTTCATTAGGGTACAGGATGCTCAAGCAGGGAACGCTTGACGGTTTCTGCAGTGCCGGCAATACAGGCGCCATGCTCGTTGGTGCAAGCTATACGGTCAATGTCATACCCGGTGTCTTCAGACCCGCACTGGCGACAATATTGCCGAGTATCGACGGGCGAAACAGCGTTATACTCGATGTCGGGATCAATCCCGACTGCAAACCCGATGTCCTGATGCAATATGGCATACTTGGCACTCTTTATGCCAGATTCGTGCTTGGCATTGACAATCCTTCAGTCGGCCTCCTTAACATCGGGGAAGAAGAGTCGAAAGGCACGGCAGCGGTCAAAGCTGCTTACGAGCTTATAAAGGAACACCCCGGAATGAATTTTTTTGGCAACGTTGAAGGCAATATTCTGTTCAGTGAAAACATGCCTGACGTTGTTGTTTGTGACGGATTTGTCGGAAATATCGTACTTAAACAGGCTGAAGCGTTTCATTCAATATTTAAATCGAGGGGATTTTCAGATCCGTTTCTTGACAGGCTCGACTTTGAAAATATTGGAGGGACCCCTGTCATAGGTATCAACGCCAATGTTGTTATTGGGCATGGTATCTCAAAGCGGAAAGCCATAATGAATATGATTCGTCAGACCAGGGACGTCGTGCATGCCGACCTGGCCCAAAAGATTTTAGAAGCAATTTAATTATGAAAAAAATCAGGGCTGCTGTCACAGGCATCCATGCGTGGGTTCCGGATTATATCCTTACCAATCAGGAATTATCAAGAATGGTGGATACTTCCGACGAGTGGATTATGCAGAGGGTGGGAATCAGAGAGCGAAGGATACTGAAGGGGGAGGGTCTGGGTACTTCGGATCTGGGAGAGAAAGCAGTCAAAGGATTACTCGAAAAGACAGGCACCTCACCCGATGAGGTAGACCTGCTGATCTGTGCCACCATTACCCCCGACATGGCCTTTCCAGCCACGGCAAACATCATTTCCGACAAAGCCGGGATAAAGAACGCTTTCAGTTTTGACCTGGGCGCTGCCTGCTCCGGGTTTCTCTTCGCCCTGCAGACCGCTGCCGCATATGTTGAAACGGGGAAATTCAAAAAGGTTATTGTGGTGGGCGCAGACAAGATGTCCGCAATAACTGATTATACCGACCGTACCACCTGTCCGCTTTTCGGAGATGCCGCAGGCGCGGTGCTTCTCGAACCGGTTACGGAAGATTACGGGATAATGGATTATATCTTCAGGGTGGACGGATCAGGTCGTAAACATCTCTACCTGAAAGCAGGCGGTTCAGTCAGACCGGCTTCCCATGAAACAGTTGATAACAAGGAACATTTCATTTATCAGGATGGACAGGTTGTTTTCAAGTTTGCAGTATCAAACATGGCTGATATCTCGGCAGAGATCATGGAGCGGAACAACCTCAGGGCGGAAGATATAGCATGGCTGGTGCCCCATCAGGCAAACCTCCGTATTATCGATGCCACAGGAAGAAGAATGGGACTGGATCCTGCAAAAGTGATGATCAATATAGAAAAATACGGTAATACTACAGCCGCAACCATACCCCTCTGCCTGTGGGAATATGAACCCAGACTGAAAAAAGGCGATAAAATAATTCTTGCCGCATTCGGCGGCGGCTTTACATGGGGCTCAGTGTATCTGATATGGGCCTACGATCCCGAATGATTTTTTATTCCCGTTATTATCCTTTTTTATCGTAACGGCAATAGGTTTTTAATTTTCCAGTTATTAAGTTTGTAACGCAAAAAGGAATAACTATGGGAAAATTAAACGAGACAGACAACCAGACGATAAACCTGATCAGCAATGGCACCGACATAACCGGTGATATCAGATCAAATGGCGATATCAGGGTAGACGGGGCTCTCACCGGCAGTCTTACTACAAAAGGGAAGGTTGTTATTGGCCCGACCGGGAAAATAAACGGGGAGATATATTGCAAAAACTCCGAAGTCTCCGGTACCATCGAGGGCAAGATCAGCATCGGACAGTTGCTCACTCTCAAAGCTTCTTCAAAGATTACAGGCGATATTGAGACTTTCAAGCTATCAATCGAACCCGGTGCAAAATTCACGGGAAGCTGTAAAATGACAGAAACCGAAAGCAATGGAGGATCACCCCCCGGAAGAACAAAAGAAGCCGAACGAACCGGAGAAAGAGAAGGAAAATAGCGGACTGCAGAATTATGCCAGGTACTCCGGAATGGCATTCCAGATGATTGTAATAATAGGACTTGCAACATGGGGAGGTGTCAAACTGGATGAACTCCTTAGCATGAAGACTCCTGTTTTTACAATTGTCCTTTCCCTTCTCGG
>JAHYJA010000159.1 GCA_019429325.1 Bacteroidales bacterium | reverse complement strand
CAATGGGGAACATAATCGACAGTACCCTCTACGGATTGATATTCAGTGAAAGTTACCATGCCCCTGCAGTATTGTTCCCTCCCGGAGGCGGATACTCCTCCTTTCTTCATGGCAGGGTGGTCGATATGTTCTATTTCCCTGTAATAAACACCACCTGGCCCGACTGGTCGCCCTTCAGGCCGGGTGAATCATTCATTTTCTTCAGGCCTGTTTTCAATATTGCCGATTCGGCTATTACCTGCGGCGTTTTTGCTATTCTGATCTTCCAGAAAAAGATGTTTAAAGACCTTTGATTTGTCAGATCTCACCAATATAAGGAAACCTGTAAAAAATGAAATGGCCCAGTTTGAAGCCTATTTCGGCAAGACCATGCAGAGTGAAATCCCGTTGCTGAAGATCATTCTTAATTATATTTTCCGGCGTAAAGGCAAGCAGATGAGACCCATGCTTGTTTTTTTGTCAGCCAGGCTCAACGGGGAGATCTCTGAAGCGACCTATGTAGCCGCTACCTTTATTGAACTGCTTCACACCGCCTCGCTCGTCCACGACGATGTTGTTGATGATGCCAGGGAGAGAAGGGGTGTGTTGTCGGTAAATGCTCTGTGGAACTCAAAAATCGCTGTACTTGTTGGGGATTACATGCTTTCGAGGGGCCTGCTCATAAGTATTGAAAAGAACAGATTCGACATGCTTGAGATAGTCTCTGAAGCCGTTAAATCGATGTCCGAAGGAGAACTGCTCCAGTTACAGAAAGCAAGAAAACTGAATATCAGGGAAGATGACTACTTCAGAATAATCACCAGTAAAACCGCGGCCCTCATCTCAGCATGCACGGCATGCGGTGCAAGATCGGTTACTGATGATCCCGAGGTAATTCAGATGATGAAGGATTTCGGGGAAAATATTGGCATTGCTTTCCAGATTCGCGACGATCTTCTTGATTATGAAGGAAACGGGCTCACCGGTAAAGCTCCCGGGAATGATATCAAGGAGCGAAAGATCACCCTGCCGCTTATCTATGCCCTGGAACAGGCAGGCAATTCAAAAAGCCGGCAAATACTTTCTATTGTAAGAAACAGGAAGAAATCACGGCCGGATATAGCTGAAGTTGTTCGTTTTGTGTCTGACCATGGCGGAATGGAGTACGCCGAGCTCAGGATGAACCAATACTGCGATAAGGCCCTTGCGATACTGGATTATTACCCCGATTCCGATGTAAAAAATTCCCTCAGGGAGTTCATCAGTTACACCACCGCAAGGAACAGGTGATGCCTCCGGGATCGTTTCGTGAAAATATTATCTCAGTGCATAAGCAATTATCACTCCGAGGTAATTGCCCACTGCGTAACCCGCAATCCCCACTATCAGGCCAGTCAGTATTACTTCCCTGTTCCTGAGGGCACCCGCAACAACCGGAACAAACGGGGGAGAACAGATCAGGGCACTGCCCGATATGATTACAGTATCAGCATCTATTTTGAAAAACCTTGCCAGAAAAGCATGAAGGATGTGTGACCCGAACATTGCCAGACCGACATACCAGAAGAGATTGAAGGAGATATCAGCCAGCTTCCTGATATCAGCCATTGAAGATACGACAAGGCAGAAAATGAGAATTATATACATCCCTGACTGAAAGGTCTTTTCAATGTTTTTTATCCTTGGAACAAATGAAAATGCAATCCCGAAGGTTGTGATAAGAAGAATTATCGCAGCTGTGGAAAAGCTTTCAGGGAAAAGACGGCTCAGCCCGAAACCTGCCCCGAATATCAGGACAGATAGTCCCACTGCACCAAGAACGGGGAGTAAAGTCTTCTTTTTGAAAATACCGGTATATGATTCGTACTGATCCTCCAGGTTTGTACTATCGGCTTTAAGGTTGCCCGTCTCGGGAGACTTGAAGGGGGGCAGCCACAGAAGGAACACGCGCTGGCCGACAGACATAATAAAGACAAGATAGATTGCCCCCAGTGCGACCTCATAGGTATGGGTCATAAGGTAGACCTCTGTCTCAACGTTGAGAGCAGACTTCATGGCAGCCATGTTGGGTGTACCACCGGTATATATTCCGGTCAGCATCCCGGAAACCTTCCAGATCTCAGGAATAGAATCCTTAAATATCCAGTAACCTACAAAAATCATAAGCACCACCGTGAATAATCCCAGGAGCAGTGATGATATTGCAGAACCGGCCATCTTCAGCCATTTTCTGACGTCCATCGAGAACAGTATCAGAGGGAGGGCAAGCGGAACGGTAAGCTGGGAGAGCAGATCCTGGTACTTGTAAGCCTCCTCCGGCAACAGACCAATGTTGCCGACAAAGGCACCAAGCACATAACATATCAGAACACTGCCAGCCTTCTTTACGATGGAATACTTACCTTCAAGGAAAATGATCAGAACCGGCATAAACAGAAAAAAGAGAAGCATCAGAATAATATGGATACTCATGGCAGGGATTTTTTATTTTTATTTACGGTCAGGTTCATAAAGGTTAACAGGCGGGCAATATAATTAATTTTTATAATTTTACAATTCAAACCGGCTATAACTAAACCCATGGTATCATTAAAACAAATTGAAGAATTCCTTGCATCTGAACCAGTTGCAATGGTTGGCGTTTCACGCAACCCGAAGAAATTCGGATATGCGGCTTTCAAGGAACTGAAAGAGAAAGGGATGAATATCATTCCTGTAAACCCTTACGCTGATGAAATACTTGGATCAGAAGTCTTTAAAGATATCCGAAGCCTCCCTTCTGATGTAAAGGGGTTGATAATCATGACAAAAAAAGACCAGACCGCCGGCGTTATCAGGGATGCAAGGGAGAAAGGGATAAGGCAGATCTGGATTCAGCAAATGGCCGATTCAAAGGAAGCAATTACTGAAACAGAAGGGTCAGATATAAATCTTATTACCAAAGAGTGCATCCTGATGCACTACAAGCCTCACAGCATTCATAAGTTTCATAAGGCGATCATGAAGTTTTTTGGCAGACATCCAAAATAGAGAATGATAAATTCCTGCATAACTTCCTACTTTAATTTTTAATCTGGTTCATAAGGTATCATTCCGGTTGGTTATTTAATCCATCAAGGCCCTTCATGATAATGGTATGATTAGCTTCAAAAATATCTTTCCCGGAATATAAGACATCATATCTGTTCCAAAATGAAGGAAATTCAGTAAGTGCCTTTTCTGAGGTTATTAAAATATTAGAAGCCTTGCTTAGATGGAGGCTAACCTGAGCAGTATCATCAAGCCGTTCGATAAGACCATAATTGAAAATAAATGATGGATTAATAGCTCTGTAGTACTTTACGGAATTTGCTTTATCCAGTGTTTCGATATTTGTCACAACTGGATTACAATCATCAATACGGGGCATCAGGTACAAATTAAAAACAAATGAAGCCATCAGGAAGGTAGCGGCAACTGAGTAAAGAGCCTTTTTATTCAGGTTCCTGTATGCAAAATAAATTGATAGTCCGATACCAACCGGCATAAATGCAAGCCATAAGCCTAACGTTTTAATATGGCTGATCAAAGGTTCGTAGATGACCCCAAACGTCAGACCTGCAGGCACCGCAACAGAAATTAAAAGAAGAATCCATAATCCTGCTCGGATGTTCATCCGTTCAGCCTTTATCTCATCACTGATCTTATCAAGGTAGCAACCTAATATAATCGCAGCAAAGGGGAAACATGGCATTGCATAGTTGGGAAGCTTCGTCCGGCTGACCGAGAAAAAGGCCAGGAAGACGAACACTATGAGGCTGGAAAACAGAATTAGTCTCAAGTGTCTGTTTATCCATGCATTGTGTACGACTCCCCATATGAAAACAAAATAAGGAAGCAATCCGACAGCAAAATATATAAGTGTGATCACAAAAACACCACCATGACCCTCCCTGGATACAGCGAATCTGTTTATGTTGTGATCGAGGAAGAACCCCTTAATCCATTCACCATCAGTAGCTTTCCAGACAAGCAAATACCAGGGGGCTGCTATCAGTAAAAAAATTGCAATTCCGGTAAGTGGCATTAATTTTCTAATGAAATTCCATGTAAGTATTTTTAGTAATAACAGATATAAAAGTATTATTATTCCTGGGAGCGCTATAGCAACCGGGCCCTTCGCCGTGAAGGCCAGGGAAAAGCAGATATACATTGCGAAAAGTGAATTGTTTCTTGATGTTTCAACATAATGGAAGAATGCCATTAGTCCGAAACCGATAAAAGATATTAGATAGGGATCAGGTACTGAAAGGTGAAATTCAATGACCCAGTGAATGGAACTTAAAAGCGAAGTCAGGGTCCAGAGTGCAACCGATCTGGAAGTGTATGTGTAAACAAACAGGAACAAAACAAGCATTAGGAGGGCACCTGTAAAAGAAGAGAAGAAACGTGCAGCGAATGCATTTTTGCCCCAGATGGAATAGCCCGCCATCATAAAATAATAGTGAAGAGGTGGTTTGTCGGTCCGGAGTTGGCCATTGAAGGTGGGTATGATATGATCATCCGAATGCATCATCTCCCAGGCACACTGGGCATTCCTGCTCTCATCTACAATGTAGATGGATGATTTTCTTATACCGGCAGAAAAAATTACCAGAGAAACAAGAAAGATCATCGCAGCCAGCCTGTATTTAACACCGATTCTTTTAATTAACGATCCCGGTAGCATAGTCCTATTGGTTTCCTTTGATGTCTATTTTGGTAATAATATAGTATATTCCAAAAAATGAAGTAAATGCCGTAATGATAAAGAAGACAAAGCTTACAGCAACTGCAACCGAAACATCTAATCCAAGAAGCTTGCTCCCATAAAGAAATACCAGTTCCCTTGCTCCTGCACCTCCTATGGTAAAAGGAAGTATGGCAACAGCTGAGGAGATAAGAAAGATCAGGATAAGTCCGGCATATTGCTCCTTGATACCTAATGCCCAGGCTATAAAAATGAAAGAAATTATCTGAAAAAGCTGAACAACGATAGAAAGCATTGTTGTCGATAATATGGTGCCGGAAAACCAGGTGAATATCCTTCGTATTATAATCCAATATATAAAGCTGGTTATTATAAGCAAAGCTGGTGACAGGTAACGATACCCGTTAAGCTCAGGGATAAAAAGTGTTATGAGAAGTACGATCAGAAAAATTGCAAGAAATCCGTTGATCCTGTCGAGCAGTATGGCTGCAGCAAGCTTTCTATAAGAGTATTTACCTTTCCTCTTCAGAATCCAGACTTTATAGCCATCTCCTCCTATCCCGCCAGGCAAAAAAAGATTGTAGAACATTCCCAGAAGGTAGAGCCTGAGATTTAAGGTTTGTGACAGGTGAACATCGATGTTCCTGAAGAAGATATTCAATCTGAGAGCAGATACTATCTTCGATACTATAAAAAAAATCATCGCAATAATCAGGAAAAGCCATTTTGCATCAGAAAAGGCATCCGCAATCTGGGTGATACTAACCTTTGAAAGCACAAACCAGACCGCACCTACAGACAGCGCTATTTTTCCGGCATTAGCAATATACTTTAAAAATTTACTGCCTCCCATTAAATACTTCTTTTACCACATATAATTTCCTGTTGCCTGTGCCGTAATAAATTCGCATAAGCAGTTCGGTCATTATTCCCATCATTATGAACAGAATACCAAGAATAACTAACAGAACGCCAAGAATCAGAAGTGGTTTTCCCCAGATATCATTCCCCAAAATCTTTATAATCAATAAATAGAATAGTATGGCACCACCCGGGATCAGCAACAGGATACCCATTCCCCCGAACAGGTGCATTGGCTTTCTGAGATACCTTTGAAGGAATAGTATCAGAATCAGGTCGCTTGCAACCTTAAATGTCCTGTTTATGCCATATTTTGATCTCCCGAATTTTCTTGGATGATGATGTACATCTACCTGAGTAATCCTTGCTCCCTTCAGGCTTGCAAGAACAGGTATAAAGCGATGAAGTTCACCATAAAGATCGAGGTTTTTGGCTATTTCACACCTGAAAACTTTCAGAGTACAGCCATAATCCTGGATATGAACACCTGTATAACGACGTATCAGGGAGTTAGCAATCCAGCTTGGGACCTTCCTGAAAAATATTCCGTCCTTACGGTTTCGCCTGGTGCCTGCAACAACATCCCAGCCCTCCACTTTCAGCTTTTCGAGCATAAATGGTATATCTGACGGATCATTTTGCAAATCACCGTCCAATAATGCAATGAACTCACCTTCGGCAAAATCGATCCCGGCAATCATTGCTATACTCTGGCCATAGTTTCTGGTCAACCTGAGCAACCTTACATGCTTGTCACTAAGCTTTTTGATCTCTGCAACAGTGTTGTCGGTCGAGCCATCATCAACAAAGACAACCTCATAGGTATATCCAGCCAAAGCCTTGGGAATCATTTCCAAAAGAGGCCTGATGTTTTCTTCTTCGTTAAAAAGGGTAACAACAACAGAAAGCTCAATCATTGATGATGTTCTTTAAGATAAGTAAATGCTATCCTTTTGTAATTCAGGATTTTTCTTTATGAACCAAACTATATATCTAATCTGAAAGATACAAAATATACTCTATCAATGTTCATGGCCTGGTAGTTGTAAAGATTTTATCCATGTTAAATTTTCATGTCATCCTTTGCGTTACCATTTTTCTTAAAATTATCCAGAAAAACCTGAGGGAAACTGCCAGTAACGTAGAAATTAATAGAAACTGCACGATTGTCAATGGATAATTAACTGATGCCAGAGTCTGAAAAGCAATCTGCTTACCGTTAAATCTCACTAATGGATTAGTGTAAAGGATCACACCGTCTGCGAAAATGGCTGCAAAACGCAGATAAGTATCTTCAGGGGTAAAAGGTATTGAGATGCCTGTTACCCCGGAGAATGAATATTTTAGCAACCCTTTTTGTCCAAAAACGTTGATCGTGGCAGGTTCCGAAACACTGAACTTAACAGTGTCACCTGTAAGATCAAGGTAGTTTATTGCAGGGAGATTCAGGTTCCTCTGCAACTTATATTCTTCATCTGTGAAAATCGGCATCATTAGTGCGAAATGTTTGCCTGAGAGCATAGCATCACGGATATTATTGTAATTTCTGCTCTTGGTATTCACAAAATTAGCTGCCCTCCCAAAACGTCCTGAGGAATTTATATTAT
>JAHYJA010000158.1 GCA_019429325.1 Bacteroidales bacterium | reverse complement strand
CAGTCCCCAGTCGAGGATCGGAACCGTGAAGCCTACCCTTATATTCTGCTGCCGGTTCATGTCGGAGTATGCCAGGGCGAAATCCGGATCCTGGTCGCGCAGTCCGAATGATGCAATAAGGTTGGCATTAAGCCCTTTATCAGCTTTTGCCTGGGCAAGGTTGCTCTGAGCCGTAAGAAGGGTCAGCTGCTGATTCATGATCTCCGGGTTATTCTCGAGGGCAAGATCGAGCACCTCCTGAACATTAACCCGCAGATCGGGAATTTCAGATGGCAAAACAAGTTCCAGTCTGACATTATCTGCGAACCCAAGGAATGAACGGAGGCGGATTTCCCTGTCTCTCAGGTTCATTTCTGCTGCTTTTCTGTCTGTTTCGGCATTAAGCCACGAGAGCTGCATCTGAAGAAGTTCGTCCTCCGCGATTGTACCAAGCTCATACCGGCCCTGGGCAATCTGCCAGAGAGTATCGGCATTTGAGTAGTTCATTTCGGATATCTGCTTGTTTATTTGTGCAAGGGCAAGCGCGAAGAAGCTCTGAACAGCCTGTCTGTGAACGACTTCTATATTGGTAAGAAAAGTCTTTTTTGCCGCTTCATACTTCAGGGGTTCAGTCTTTCTCTGCCATCTGAGGGAGTTATATCTGAAAAGTGGCTGCACTACTCCAATACTGAGCGGAACTGTAATGAACTTACGTTGATCCCTGTCAAAGTCGTTCTCAAGCGTCAGGTCTGAATTGACAGAAACTGAACCTCCTGTCAGCCCTATATTCTGTGTAAGGGAAAGAGAGCCAAGGTTACGAAGAACATTGGTTGCCCTGTATTCCCACGCGCTCAGCTGAGAGTTCCAGACACGCTCGTTTGCCGTACTGTAAAAAGGTGCTGTACCGGTAAGTGTGAGGGAAGGGCGGTACTCAGCAACGAAGGTGCGGTATTGCCAGTAACTTGCCCGGAACCGGTGTTTGGCCATCAGAGCGTTAGGAGATTGTTCTGCCGCCAGCTTGATCACTTCGTCAAAGGTCAATACCTTAACGGTCTGGGCTTCTGTTTTCTGAAGGGATAACAGCAATACCCCTGCCATTGTCAATAACAGTATTTTCTTCATTTCTGTATCAGGTGTTTTATTCGTATCTTAATGATTCAATCGGGTCTTTCTCGGATGCCCGCTTAGCCGGAGAATAGCCAAAGATTACCCCCACCGCAGCTGATACCCCGAAAGCAATGACTATGGAGAAAAAGGAGACAAGGGTCATTATACCTGCTATCTGCTCAATCAGCTTGGCCATGATCACTCCGAAAAAGATACCGATAAATCCGCCGCTGACGCTTATCAGGACAGCCTCAGATAAAAACTGTACGACGATATCCATTTTCTTTGCACCGATTGCCATTCTGGTTCCGATCTCCTTGATCCTTTCCATGACGGAGGCAAACATGATATTCATAATACCTATGCCACCAACCACAAGAGATATGCTGGCTATTGCCCCGAGGACTATATTGAAAATATCTTTTGTCCTTTGCTGTTGCTTAAGCAGTAGTTCCGGTACAGTTATTTCAAAGTCCTTAACCCCGGAATGACGGCGTGTAAGCATCCTGCTTATGATTTCAGTTGTCGGGTTAAGCTGTTCGGTTTCGTGTACCTGAACAACGATCCTGTCAAGCTGGTTATAGTTTGTTTCAGCATCGGATGAAGCATCTGAACTGCTGACAACAACTCTCGCCATCCCACCTCCGCCAGGTCCGCCACCTCCGAAGAATGCTATCGAAGTTGCCTCGGAGGCTAATTTTGTGTTTACCAGAGCCCTGTTCTGATACCTCATGAGCATCGTCTGAATGGGTATATAAATGTTATCGTTATACACGTTTACCCCTTTTTCCTCGAATCCCGTAAGGCTTACATTAGTTCTCTGAAGCACACCGATAACCTTGAGCCAGTTGCCGTTGAATTTAATATACTGGCCTAAAGGGTCAACCTTGCTGAAGAACTTTGCCCTTATATTCGCACCTATAATGCACACCTGTATCCCGTTCTTCTCCTGAAACTCATTAAAAACAGTTCCTGATACCAGGGGAAGGTTGTAAAGATGGAAGTAATCATTTGATACGCCCACAAGCTTTGCAGTGTATTTGACACCGCTGAGCATTGCAGTTGAATTGAACGATATCTCCGGACTGATTCTCTTTACGGAAGGGATGGTTTCCTTTATTGCTTCAACATCAAGCATATTCAATCCTCGTGAGAATTTTTTCTGCTGTTTCTCACCTTCATCGCCTGATGATGACTTATCAGGTATTACCGGATTGATAAGGATATTGTTTACCCCGACCATCTTCATCTGCTCCAGGATCTCCTGCTGCGCGCCCTTTCCTATAGCGAGCATTGCTATCACTGCCGCAACTCCGAATATAATCCCCAGAGCGGTAAGTATCGACTTAAGCTTGTTCGAGACAATAGATTCAACAGCGATCTCTATATCGTGGAAATATCTGAAGAAAAATTTAAACATAATTTCTGGCTTTTAATTGATTTTATCCTTTTTCCCATTCAGAAAAATTAACTCGGTTACTGATTCGGCTGGACGGCCGTCGGGCGTCTTGCCGTTGTGTCTCTGGCTGCACCCTGCTGTGTGCCGGGTTGTGCTCCCTGCGGGTTTCTCTGTACGTTCATCGTTCTTCTTGCTGATGTATCACTGCCAGCTCCCTGCCTCATTCCCGGCCCCTGACCCGGCTGCGCGTTCTGTCTCATATTCTGAAACCTCTCCATCATCTCAGGGGTCATGCCTTCCATACCCGGCAACCCCTGACGGCCTGTGCCGGTTTCCTGACGCATTCTCATCTCTTCATCTCTTCTGGCCTGGTCCCGTTCCTTGTTTATCGCTATAAGCTCTTCACCAGCCAGTTTGAAACGTTCCGGATCTGCAGGTGTACTGAGATAGATTGCTGTTCCCGGTTCCAGCCCCTGCTCAACTATTATACTGTTCTCATTTGATTCGCCGAGCAGTACAATCTGCTTATACCCATTCTTTGTATATACGAAGGGAACAGAGTCAGTAGTTGCCTGCACCGTTTCCAGCGGTATATAAACAACGTCGGATATTGATTTGGTGACGATCTTGTTGCCGGTGGTCATCGAGGGTCTCAGGATCGGGTCCGATCCGTTGACCGTGATCAGCACTTCAAAAACCTTGGCATCGGCATTAGGCAGCTGTTCGCCGATATTTGCCACACTGATAACGGATCCGGTATAAGATCTTTCCGGGAATGCATCCACGGCAATATCGACTGACTGGTTAGCCTTTACCTTGCTTACATCTATCTCGTTCACATATGTCCTCGAGATCATTGTCGACATATCCGGCAATGTTGCCACAACATTATCCCATGCGCTGATGCTGGATCCTATCCTTCGCTTGGTCCCCGTTCTGTCTCTTTTATATATTACCATTCCATCCGACGGAGCTGAAATTACGAATTTTGAAAGTATGTCCTGCAGATCGGCAACCCTCTGTCTCTGTTCAGACAGATTATTCCTGAGGTTGCGCATGTCTGATCTTGCCTGTTCCACCCTCAGGGCATATCCCCTGATTGCCTGGTCGAGAGACCGGGCTGCCCTGTCAAGTGCAATCTCAGCCTGCCGTATTGTTGTAGGCGGTTCATACTTTGACTGCTGAAGCGTGATCTCCGCTTCCTCAACCGCAAACTTCAGGTTTTTGATGTTATCTCTCAGGTTGCTGAGAGTCACAGCAGTATCGAGTATCTTGACTTCCAGATTGGTCTCCTGAGTAACAAGTCTCTCAAGCTCATCCTTTAACGTATTATCAAAGGTGGTCCGGTCGAGAGTCGCAACATAGTCACCGGCTTTTACTTCGGTACCCTCAGGAACAAGATCAGTGATCTTTATGTCCATCACTCTGATATTACGGCTCTGGGCTATCTGAGGACCAAGGATATCCGTTGAATTCTCGGCCTGTAATTCACCCGTGGTGGTAACGATTATGTCAAACTGTCCCTTTTTAGCTTCTGCAAAGAGGTTCTCGAGATCCTTTTTGGAGGATGCCTTGCCGATGATAACCATAACTATTATGGCCAGGACAACTACAATAGCTGAAATAATGATTGTTCTTTTCATCTGGTATTATTATTTATGTTCTTTGTTTTCATTTTACTGTTCCTCTGTTTCTGAAAAAATGCGCCACAAAAGTATTGAATCGGGTTCTACTCTGCTGTCAATTAACAATATTTAACATCAAAATATCTTCGTACCCGCTTTAAAGACACTTTTCTTCCATGTTTTATTCCGGTGCTTAAAAAAAACAAGAAAAAATTAGATATTTTTAACAATATTGAGCACCCTGTCAGCATAGGCATCAGCTTCCCCGGCTGTTCTTCCCTCGGCATAAATCCTTATAACCGGCTCGGTGTTCGATTTCCTTATCTGCACCCACCCGTCGGCAAAATCAATCTTCATACCATCCCTCCGGTCAATTTCCATGTCGCTGAACTCTTTTCCCACCTCATCCAGGATTAAATTGAAATCAACATCAGCAGGGAGGGCCATTTTTTTCTTGGCAATAACATACTCAGGGTAAAGCCTCCTTAATTCAGAGCATTTCAGCCTGCTTTTCGCCAGGTGAGACAGAAAGAGTGCGATACCGGCCAGTGCATCCCTTCCATAATGAAGTTCCGGGTAGATCACACCCCCGTTACCCTCTCCCCCGATCACGGCATTCCTGAGCTTCATCTCCGCAACAACATTGACTTCTCCGACAGGCGCCGGGTAATATTTTTGCCCGTATTTCTCAGTAATATCCCTTAACGCTTTTGTTGACGACATGTTTGATACAGTATCGCCGGGGGAGTTCTTCAGTATATAGTCTGCTACAGCCACAAGAGTGTACTCTTCGCCAAACATACTTCCATCCTCGCACACAATGGCAAGACGATCTACGTCGGGATCGACCACAAACCCGACATCTGCTTTTCTTGAAGTAACCAGATCAGATATCCCGGAGAGGTGCTGCGGCAGGGGTTCAGGATTATGAGCAAAGTTTCCGTCAGGCACCTGATTAATTTCAAAAATTTCCCTGACTCCCAGCGACATTAGTAGTCCGGGAATAATAAGGCTTCCGACGGAGTTGATTGAATCCACAGCGACTGAGAATTGTGCAGACCGGATCTCATCTGAATCCACAAGTCTGAGATCCAGTATCCTGTCAATATGTTTCTGAGCCCATGAATTATCATGATTTAATGAACCGACCTGAGCGGAAGGGACAAAATTGAATTTTTCCGATTGCGCTATCTTAAGAACGGCCGAACCATCGTCGTCGGAAAGGAATTCACCTTTTTCATTCAACAGCTTCAGCGCGTTCCATTCGGCAGGGTTATGGCTTGCAGTGATAATGATCCCTCCCTCGGCACCCGTTCCGGTAACTGCCATCTCCACAGTAGGTGTTGATGCCAGGCCAAGGTCGGTGACGCCGATTCCAAGCCCTGTAAGGGTGGCATTAACCAGACCGCTTACCATCGGACCCGATCCTCTTGCATCACGTCCGGTTACGACTGAGACCTTCTGTTTTCCATGCCTGTGCTGTACCCAGGTGCCATAGGCAGCTGCAAACCTGACTATATCCTGAGGCGTCAGACCTTCTCCCGGATTACCCCCTATTGTTCCCCTGATGCCTGAAATTGATTTTATTAATGCCATAAGAAATTTGTTTGTACAAAGTTGCGAAAAAATCATCAAACGGTAATATCATCGATTATTGTATCTTTGCAGGCTGAAAATCAACTGACATGGCTGATCCCCGACATAAAACAGGGAGCAAGGAAATAAGACTGAACAGATTTATTGCCAACAGCGGCATCTGCTCAAGGAGAGAGGCTGACGATCTTATTCGTAACGGTCTGATCAGGGTCAACGGTAAAACTATCACCGAACTTGGTACGAAAGTGAGCCCTGACGATGATGTCCGCTACCGCAATAAACGACTTTCGTCTGAGAAAAAGGTCTATATCCTGATGAATAAGCCAAAGGGATATGTGACTACTGTCAGGGACCCTCATGCCGATCATACCGTGCTGGAGCTCCTCGGGGACAAATGTTCAGCAAGGGTATACCCCGCAGGCAGACTCGACAAGGACACAACCGGAGTCCTCCTGCTTACCAACGACGGTGAGCTGACAAAAAAACTTACACATCCCAGCTTCAACCGCAGGAAGATCTATCATGTTTTTCTTGACAAGCCGGTAAATAAAAACGATCTTTTCAGGCTTACCGGCGGTATTGAGCTGGATGGTGAGCTTATTGCCGCCGATGCGGTCTCCTACGCTGATCAGGACGACAGATCGCAGATCGGCATTGAGCTTCATTCAGGACAGAACAGGGTTATCAGACGCCTGTTCGAAACGCTGGGATATAAAGTGGAAAAACTCGACCGTGTCTACTTTGCAGGCCTGACAAAGAAAAACCTGCAGCGGGGCAAATGGAGATTCCTTACTGAAAAAGAGGTGAATATGCTTAAGAGAGGTGCGTTTTAAATTAGCAAAATGAGCCATAAATCAGGGTTTGTAAATATACTGGGTAATCCCAATGTCGGAAAGTCCACGATAATGAATGCACTTGTTGGGGAGAAATTGTCAATAATCACTCCGAAAGCACAGACGACCAGGCACCGCATTCTTGGAATAGTCAACGGACCTGATTTTCAGATAGTCTATTCCGATACCCCGGGCATTCTTAATCCGAAATACAGGTTGCAGGAGACAATGATGAACAGCGTAAGGACAGCACTTACTGATGCTGACGTCATTCTCTACGTCTCAGACGTCACAGAGCAGTACAGACTGAAAAACGATATCCTTGAAAGTATCAAAAAGGCTGAAATACCTTCCATCGTGGCTGTTAACAAGATCGATCTCACTGATCAGCAGAAACTTGAGAAAATTGTTGAATACTGGCAGAGTGAATTCCCTCTCTCACCTGTAATACCTGTTTCGGCGCTGAACAGCTTTAATCTGGATACACTGCTGAACGCGATCCTGAGCAGGATTCCTGAAGGTGAGCCCTACTTCCCTCAGGATCAGCTGACTGATCGGTATGAAAGATTTTTTGCGTCAGAAATAATCCGTGAAAAGATACTTTTCAATTATGAAAAAGAAATTCCTTATTCTGTTGAGAATGAGATAGAAAGTTTTGAAGACGATGGAAAGCTTATCAGAATAAGAGCAGTTATCC
>JAHYJA010000157.1 GCA_019429325.1 Bacteroidales bacterium | reverse complement strand
GGAGTCTTTGTTCCGGGGAGTGTAACGGAGCTTAACAACCTCACTATTGACAACCCTGCCGGAGTCACACTGAGCGGCAGTATTACCCTTGGCAGTGCCCTTTCCATGATCCGGGGAAATATAATAACAGGAAACAGCACACTTTCCCTTACAGACAGCGCCCCGGAAAGCCTCTCATATTCAGAAGGCACGATAACCGGGAGGTTCATCAGGGGTATAGGGTCATCAGGAGTCTCGTACCTGTTCCCTGTGGGGACCACATCCGGGCACAATCCCCTTGCGATAACTTTCAATGACCTGACGGGAGGAGAGCTGGCTGTGCAGTTTCTTCCTGATGACATCGGATTTGACGGACTGCCGCTTGATGACTCTGGAACAGAGATATTCGACCGTCATATCACCGGCTACTGGGACCTGGCTGCTGCAGGTTCACTGGCATCATCTGATTATGACGTGATCCTCAATTATTCGGGATTTACAGGTGTCGACGCTCTCGCCAGGATCTTAAAAAGAACCGACGGCGGGGTACTGACACTCGACGGAACTCACGGGACCGTTTCAAGCCCTGAGATAACCCGGACCGGCATGAGTGGAATCTCAGCTTCTTCTACCGGCCTGGCTATAGGTAAACCAAACCCGCGCTTCGTAACCCAGCCAACCGATCATACCGGATGCAATGCCGTCTTCACTGTAGTGGTAAGCGGAAAAGAACCACTAACCTATCTGTGGCAGGAGGACAGAGGAGAAGGATTCGCTGATCTGGCTGATGATGAGACCTACAGCGGTTCCCTAAGCAACACGCTTACTGTAGCCGGAGCGACAACTGCAATGAATGGCTGGCAATACAGGTGCCTGGTAACAGATGTCCCTGGCTATTCTGCCCTCAGCACAAGCGCAACATTGGTGATCCCCGAAGTGACCCTTGGGTATAAATATTCAATGGACATTGCACTGAATCCTGCTTCCGGATCATCTGACCTCACCGATTTCCCCGTACTTATCAGTTTTGAAAATCCCTTACTCAGCTCGTCTGAAAATGGGGGTCATTTGACCAGCCTCAACGGGTTTGACGTCATCTTTACTGATCCCGAAGGCAGTAAGCTCGATCATCAGCTGGAGTACTATAACCCTCTTTCAGGCCGTTTTGTGGCATGGGTCCGCATTCCCGTGTTGTCGAATACCTCAGCCACAATCATAAAAATGCTGTACGGAAATCCGGCCGTATCTTCAGATCCTTCAGTCAGTTCGGTATGGATCAGCAGCTACAAAGGGGTATGGCATCTCAATGATGCTGATTATTCTGATGCATCCGGCAATTCCAATGACGGAACCGCTAATGCCACAACAAATGTTGACGGTAAGATAGCGGGGGGTAAAGGTTTTAACGGAGTATCTTCTTATATACAGGTCCCTGTTAACGGCTTTGTTCCGAACGATAACAACCAGACAATAAGCATCTGGGCAAACTACGATGCTCCTCCGGTGGGAAACAGAAACCTTATTTCCTTTCAGAATGCCGCTGAAAGTTCGGCCATACAGCTTGGCTTCCGGGAAGGGAATGCCGTTGCCTGGAAATGGAACGGCGAAGTGCTGGTCAATGGCGGCCCTTCGCCTTCTGCAAGTACATGGCACTACTACGTATATACTTTTAATGGCACTACAAGCCGATTATATATTGATGGTGTTGAAGCTGGCAGTTCAGATGTGGCACCGCAGACAGCAGTGCCCACAGAGGGCAATATAGGCCGGTATAATGACGGAGAGTATATTGCCGCCAGCCTTGACGAACCCAGGTTTTCGATGAGCCCGAAATCTGCCGGATGGATACTTACGGAATATGACAATCAGAACGATCCTGAAAGTTTCATTTCCCTGGGTCCTGAAGAGCCTGTCACCGAACTCCCTTCCGTTGGAGTCTGCTCCGGACCTTTCCCACTTGATCAGGGCTTCCCCCCGGGTGGTCTCTACAGCGGGCCCGGTGTGAGCAGCACTGATTTCGATCCATCTGTCGCAGGGGTCGGAACTCATTTAATTACTTATATATATACTGATGCCGACGGGTGTTCGTACAGTGCCAGTAAGAACATTACCGTAACACCGGAACCTCCGGCGCCTGTAGCTTCGGACAGGGAATGTTGTGTTTCGGGCATCGTCGACCTTGAAGCGACGGGGACCAGCCTCAGGTGGTACTATGATCAGGGACTGACAGAGCTTGCAGGAAGAGGGAATCCGTTTGCTACAGGAGAAACAGCCGGAGGAACATATACCTATTATGTAACCCAGACAATAAATGGCTGTGAAAGCAGCGCGACAACGGTAAACCTTAAGATAACAGACGGTGCGACTATTGTTACACAGCCGGCCTCATTAATCATCTGTAATGGCAACGATGCCGTATTTGAAGTCACGGCCACCGGTTATGACCTGACTTATCAGTGGCAGGAGGATGGGGTGAACATTTCCGACGAAGGCATCTACAGCGGGGCCGAAACAGCCAGACTGATCCTGTCTGATCCGGGGCCCGAAAAAGAGGGGAAGCTGTATACCTGTCTGGTTTACACGACATGCGGAACATCCCCTGCAACCAGCGATGCGGCATTTTTTACAATAACCGCCGACAATATCTGGAGCGGATCAGTAAGCTCCGACTGGAACGACCCCGGGAACTGGTCCTGCGGCCTTGTTCCTGGTCCGGAATCGATTGTCATGATCCCTGATGTGCCGAATAAACCGCTTCTCAATACGGGTTCTCAGGCGTATGTAAATGACCTGACAGTAGAGAACGGCTCATCACTGATCATCAACGGGAACATTATAAGCATAGCAGGCACCATAACCATTAACGGGATATTCGATTCATCAGAAGGGAGTATAGAAATGAATGGGACAGAAGCTCAGGTGATCGGATCTGACATTTTCACTGGAAATTTAATCATGAACCTGATAATCAACAACTCAGCAGGAGTAACCCTGGCAGGACCACTGAATATTTCCGGTATTCTTTCCGTCCCCGAAGGAACCCTGGCATCTGATGGCAACTTAACCCTTCTTTCAACTTCCCTGCAGACAGCTCTCATTGACGGTTCAGGCAACGGAACGGTTACGGGGGATGTTACCATGCAGAGATATCTCCCTTCAGGAACCGGATACAAATATTTCAGCTCTCCTTTCCAATCTGCCACTGTGGGTGAATTCAGCGACGATATGGATCTTGCGGCACAGTTCACAACTTTTTACAGATACGATGAGAGCAGGAATATCGAAGGCACTCCGGCTTCGGGATGGGTGGCCTATAAAACACCCTCGGCTGTTCTTCAGCCGCTGGCCGGTTATGCAGTCAATTTCGGATCATCTGCTGACCCCAACACTGTTGATATCAAAGGCGAGGTAAATAATGGTCCTCTTTCTGCAACTCTTTACAACAATAATAATCCTTATACACTGGGTTTCAATCTTGTAGGTAATCCTTACCCCTCCCCGATCGACTGGGATGCCGAGTCAGGCTGGACAAAGGACAACATCGATGATGCCATATACCTCTTCAGGGCCGGCACAACTGATGAATATGGGGGTACTTACAGCTCTTATGTGAACGGTATTCCGGGTGAGGGTCTTGTCACGGGCGTAATACCTTCGATGCAGGGCTTCTTTATTCATGTTTCTGACGGGGATTATCCGGTTACCGGCACCCTGGGGGTTAATAACAATGTGAGGATAACGGATATGACACAATCATTCTTCAAGTCGGACAATAAAAGCGCAAAGCCTCTGATCCGCCTGAATGCAGGTTATTCTGACGATCCCGGATCATCCGATCCTTTCGTGATCTACTTCGACGAGAAAGCCACAGCAGGCTTTGACAGTAAACTCGATGCCCTCAAACTGATGAACACCGACCTGCGTGTTGCAAACCTGTATTCCGTTATCTCCGAAGGAAAAAAACTCTCAATAAATGCCCTGCCTTTAATAAGTGACAACAAGTTTGTCGTACCCCTGGGGCTCAGGACTTACAGGGATGGACTTGTTACTTTCAGCATAAGCCATATCGAGGAATCTATCACCGGTCTTGAGGTTTCTCTGACTGATCTGGCAACTGCCGGCGAAGAGGATCTTCTTTCCGGCAGCGGGTACAGGATCCGGCTTGACGCAGGGGAATATAACAACAGGTTTTACCTTAACCTGGCTTCCGTGTCTACTGAGGTCTCTCCCGTAATAACCGGCAACCCCTTTTTCTCCGTGTATAACCATAACGGGATATTGCGGGCGGAGTTCAATATGCCGCCGGGAGAGAACGGACTGCTGATTGTTCATGACCTTACCGGAAGGATTCTCCTTTCCCGTAAGATCTATGATTCAGGATATCAGGAATTCAGTCATAACTACAGAAGTGGTATATATATTGCCACCTTCATAACCGGAAACAGGAAAGATTCCAGGAAAATAGTAATTCTCAGTCAGTGAACAAGAGTCATTATATAACCTCACGAAAAGGCCGGCATCTTATTATAATTACCGGAGTCTTCTCCGTTTTATTGGCACTTCCTGCAATGGGACAGGAGCCACCGCCGCGTCCTCTTACGGTCACATTACAGCAGGACCTGAGCTTTGGGGCGTTCTATCACGGGGCTGCTGGGGGGAGTGTTGCCATCAGTCCCGCCGGGTCACGTACCTTCACTGGCGATATTGTCCTGCTGACCATGGGATATACCTTTTCTGCCGCCGTTTTCAGGCTTACAGGACCTCCCGGAACAGTGGTTTCGCTCCTGAAAGACACAGGGGTCACACTGTCGGGCAGCAACGGAGGGTCCCTGAGCCTGCAGATCGGTGACACGACACCTCTCTCACCCTTTGTAACACCCGCGGGGCCGTTGCTCCTGAACGTCGGAGGAACAATCACAATAGGCAATTCAGCTGATAATCCTCCGGGAAATTACAGCGGAACCTTCGATATAACTTTTGTTCAGGAATAAAAGCCGGAATACTGTTAATGTGAAGAAATAAATATGAGATACAGGACAGCATACTTCAGCCAGGAATTACCCCGGAGGATATATGCAGTTCTGAACCGTCTCTGCGTTCTTTTATCCGCCATCCTTTTGACATTCAATTCCCAGACGGTTTACGCGCAGGATGAACCCGAATATGATGAGATTTCTGTTCTTCTTGAGGTCCCCGGGCTTGGAACCGGCGAGATCGATGCAGCCATAAGGGGTACAGAGCTCTTTCTGCCGGTTACCGACCTCTTCGATTTCCTGAATATCCGGAATATTGCATCACCGGATCTCGAATCGGTATCGGGGTTCTTCATAAACCCCGAAGCTGAGTACACGATCAGCCGTACCGACAATACCATCCGTTACGGGGAAAAGGTTTTCAGTCTCCGGCCGGGAGATCTTCTCCGCACTGAATCAAATCTATACCTCCGATCGGTTTACTTCGGAAGTGTATTCGGTCTCGAGTGCACTTTCAGTTTCCGGACCCTTTCGGTTACCGTCAACAGCAAGCTTGAACTGCCTCTCATACGTGAAATGAGGCTTGAGGAGATGCGGCGTAATCTGATCCGCCTCAAAGGAGAGGTTAGCGCTGATACCAGCATCGGCCGCACATATCCGCTTTTCAGGTTTGGCATGGCCGACTGGTCGGTGATCGCTTCCGAGGAGATCAGCGGGAACGCGGAAACAAGGATGAATCTGACACTCGGATCGATGATCGCCGGAGGAGAGGCTACCGCTTCATTAAACTACAACAGCAGGGACCCCTTCACTGAGAAGCAGCAGAATTATCTCTGGCGATTTGTTAACAACGACTTTAATCCCTTAAGGCAGGTTATGGCCGGGAAAATAATTACCCAGGCAACCTCTTCGGTATACAATCCGGTGGTCGGGGTACAGCTCACGAACACTCCAACGACCTACAGGCGGTCGTTCGGTTCCTATACCCTGAGCGACATGACTGAACCGGGATGGATAGTTGAACTATATGTGAACAATATTCTTGTCGATTATGTAAAAGCAGACGCCTCGGGTTTTTACCGGTTTGAGGTACCCCTGGTGTATGGTAATTCGATGGTCAGGCTTAAGTTCTACGGACCCTGGGGCGAGGAGAGGACAAAAGAGCAGAATATCAGCATCCCTTTCAACTTCCTTCCACAGAAAACCCTGGAGTACAAGATCAGCGCAGGTATAGTCGAGGACTCTCAGCAAAGCAGGTTTTCGAAGGCAGCTGTAAATTACGGCCTTACCCGCAGTATTACCATAGGAGGCGGTGCGGAATATCTCTCTTCGGTCGTGTCAGGGCCCCTGATGCCGTTTCTTAATGCCTCCCTCAGGATCACCAACAACATGCTTCTGACAGGTGAATATACTCATGGCGTGAGGGCCAGGAGCACCTTCACCTACCGTCTGCCTTCAAATATGCAGTTAGATCTCAATTATGTATGGTATGACAAGGACCAGAAGGCTATCAATTTAAACTACAGGGAGGAGCGCAAGGCTGTTATCTCAATCCCCCTGCGGTTAGGCGCTTTCTCGACTTATCAGCGGCTGACGCTGAACCAGCTGGTCCTGCCTTCCACAGATTATACCACTGGTGAATGGCTCATCTCCGGATCCTTCTACAGGGTAAGCACCAACCTCACAACCTATGCCCTTGTACTTAAAGGACAGGATCCATACATCTACAGCAATCTGGCTGTCGCCTTCAGACTACCGGGGAGATTTGTAATAAGACCCCAGGCCCAGTATGCATACACAGGGAACGATATCCTCTCGGCCAGGCTCGGAATAGAAAAATATTTCAAAGAGAACGCCTACCTTAACCTCTCTTATGAGCAGAATTTTAAAAACAATATCAGCATGGCCGAACTCGGGTTCCGTTACGATTTTTCATTTGCACAGACCGGACTCTCGGTAAGACAGACCGGCAAAAAGACAACTTTCGTACAGTATGCAAGGGGGAGCCTGATAAACGACGGGAAAACCAAGTATCTCGGTGCTGATAACCGGACCAATGTCGGCAGGGGAGGCATTTCGGTGGTGGCATTCTTCGACCTGAATTCCAACGGCAGGAGAGATCCCGGTGAGCCGAAGGCTTACGGTCTAAACCTCAGGGCCCAGGGGGGACGCGTGGAAAAGAGTGAACGTGACACCACAATACGGATCCTGGGTCTCGAACCATATACCGATTGCTATATAGAACTCGATCCCAACAGCTTCGACAATATTGCATGGAAACTTCCGAAGCTGACCTACAGTGTGGCGGTAGATCCCAACATACTGAAGCTTGTTG
>JAHYJA010000156.1 GCA_019429325.1 Bacteroidales bacterium | reverse complement strand
TCTCCTTTCTTCAGCAGGTATTCCGCGAGGTAAGCTCCGTCCTGACCGGTCACACCGGTTATTAAAGCTGTTTTTGCCATTTTTATATTATTTCAGCAGTTTAATGCAAAGTAACCAATTTTTTGTTTAACACATATGCCCCCCTGCCAGGGGGGCTCCGCGAAGCGGAGGGGGGTCTATTTGTTCAGCAAGAGCATTCTGGGTCTATAACCCCAGATCCTTCACCCTTATCCTGATCCTGAAAGCATTGGGTATCTCCTTTTCACTGATGAGGATGAGATATCCGCCGCCCCCGGCACCCGACAGCTTCCAGGCAAGGGCAGTATCCCTGTACTGGCTTATGATCTTTTCGATATCACTGTTCATCATTAAGGGAAACATGCGCACCTGGGAATTGAATGAATCGTTAAATCCCCTGGTGAAGGTTGTGATATCTTTTGCATTAAGTCCTTCCCACGTAAGCTCAGCCGCTTCGGCAAGCTTTCTTACGTTGGTGGTGTTGATATGAGTATCCTTAAGCACCTGGTAATTATCGGGCCTTGGCCACAGGGTAAGCATGAAAAGCCTCTCCTCGAGCCATCGTATAGTGGCGATATCAGAGATGGTTTCAAATTTTGAGGGCCAGTATTCACCTTTCTCATAATGGAACTTATTGATCCCCGGCATCGTTATGCCGATCGAATCCTGCGACCCGCTCACCTCTTTCGTGCCAGGATCGTTATCATACCTGAACAATGTTTTTGCGAGCTTCCCGGGTTTCTCCAGGGGGAGATGGTCGTTCCACAGCTCAATCGCTTTTTTACGCGTGGAGGTGGCCATACCGGAGCGTTCGTTAAACTCGATGGTGGGCTCTATTGATGCGGTGATGGCCGCACCGGGGTGATACTTCGAAACATAAGGCTGATCGATCCAGGTGCCGGCAATATCTATCCTGTAGGGCATAGGCTTAACTGCCCTCAGTGCGGTGGTTGTCCTGGCAGGAAGATTGGCGTGAGGAATGCGTTTCAGAACCTTGTATTCAATGCCCAGTTCCCTGCAGAGCTCCACTTTTTCAGGAGAGTGTCCGTCTTCATTCACTATGAAAACATCAGGTTTAAGCAGCCTGATATCCTCGAGGAAATCCATCAGTCCGCTTCCCCGGTTAACGGCTGCCTTATGTACGCATGCAAGTGAGTTAAGGATGTAAACACGCTCCTCTTCCGAGTTGATCGTCTCCCTTCCTTTCAGCTCGCGTATGGTTCTGTCGGAGCCGAGTCCCACATAAAGGTCCCCGTATCCTGAGGCCTCCTGCAGAAAAGCGATATGGCCCGAATGCAGCATATCGAAACAACCGGAAACGAAGATCTTCTTTTTTCTTTCGGTCATTTTCTTACCATTAACGTTTTTTTCTTGATTAAAGCAAATATAACCGTTTTTAAAACAACGTCTACGGTTTGCTTTCGCACATGTCAGATTAAAACCACAGGATTCCTGATTATTTATGGATTTAAGACGGCCTCAGAGAATTTTGGGATTAAGCGGCTGTTTATGAGCTTGCTGCGCTGGCCAGAGGTAAGCAATACTGTTTGACCCTGAGCAGAGCGAAGGGGAGTTGTATTGCGTGGGCAAGCTCATAAACAGAAGCCCCAAAATTATCTGCAGCCTTGATTTTTCTTTGGTTACTTTCTTTGTATCAAGACAAAGAAAGTAACAATTAGTATTCTTAAATTTGATGATTGATCCTTCGCGCACTTTGCGTATTACCGGTCCGTAATCACAAAAATGTGACCGGACTTTGCGCTCTTTGCTGTTAATGGATTTAGCTTTCTTGATCGCAGAATTAAACTTAAGTCAATAACTGAAAGATATGAAAGGATATTCAAAAACAACAGAAACCCCCGCCTTTAAGCGTTACTGCAAGGTCCTGAACCTGCAAAACGACAGCGAACTTATCGAAAAATACAAGGAGGTTCATAAACCCGGGAAGGTGTGGCCTGAGATCACCAGGGGCATCAGGGAGGTTGGCATTCTCGATATGGAGATCTGGCTCAGCGGCAATACAGCTTTTATGATTATGGACACTATTCCGGATTTCGACCACGACAAAGCCATTAAGGTGCTGGCCGGCAAACCCATGCAGAAAGAGTGGGAGGAGCACGTCTCCGCCTTCCAGCAGGCAGGAGCAATGGCAGCCACACCTGAGAAATGGGAGCTCGTGGAACGGATTTTCGTCCTGGATAAATAACGGCGTAGCGGCTTACAGTGCAGAGGCAACCCAGCACCCGGCACCCGGCACCCGGCACCCAGTAACCGGCACCCGGCACCCGGCACCCAGCTCAGTTACTCCTCACGTTCCCAAACAGTATGTTCCAGGTCGATTTCCAGAAATAGCGGAAATCGGTGAGAAGCGGACGATGGTCGTAAGCATCGAGATACCTCAGCTCAGACGACTGTATCTCATCAAGATCCTCGGGAAGATCGGCATAGAAAGGCGGAATGAGCCCGGGCTTGTATTTTATCCTCCTGTTGCGCAGCTCCTTGCTGTAAAGATCAAAGTACTGCCTGCTGAGAGGCCTTACCCCCACAAGCTTCATGTTACCCTTGAACAGGTTGATGAGCATAGGCAGTTCATCTAACCATACCCGCCTGCAGACTGCCCCCCATGAGGTTACCCGGAAATCATTCATGAATTTTCCCCCGTTCTGGAGCCTGTGCATATTATAGACATAATCCTGTATATATTCCGAATAAGGGTGCATGGTGCGAAGCTTGTACACCTTGATGATGAACCCGTTCTTCCCCACACGCGGCAGGGCGATCATTGGACCGTAAATATTATCATTGACAGGTATCGGGTCGCGGTATTTGACCGACTCGATACATAGCAGGTTACCGATAAATGATTCCTGCCCGATTTTGAACCCTGCCCTGCATATACGTCCCAGGGCCTCGGCACGCGATATGACAGTGCTGTTTCCTCCCGTCAGGAAGATGTAGAGGGGACGCGTGAACCTAAGCTTGGGAAGCACCCGCTTTATCAGGAAGTCAAACGTGTAATAGATATAATTCAATACCGGCGGATATTTTTTAAGTATCCTTGCCTTGCGCTGATCCTTGGTCTCGACACAGATCAGGAAGGCCCCGTTCATTTCAAGCTTTCTGTTGATGGCTTCGAGGAACCCGTTGATATTCTTTATGTCGTTTATCCTGTGAAGGTTAATAATATAATCATAGCGGTCGCACGGGAGGTTTCTGATATTAAAGATGGTTGTTGTCGACAGGACCGCCGTTCTGCCCGACAGCTTATCACCGGCCATCTTGATAACGGCGTCGCTCATCTCTGAACCGCACTCCCTTTCAATAGAATCGACAAGCTCTTTCCCGGCGACAAAAGCTGATCCGTTGCAGTTATTCTTTCCGTTAGTCTGGCGCACAAGCTCTTCTTCACTCGGCTTCCTGTGCCTGTAGCTTCCTGAATAATCACCATATTCATGGGCTGAAGCCTTCTTGTATGCAACAAAGACCGCTCCGGCAAAAAGTTCGAAGAAAGTTGTCAGCAGGGCTGTCCCGAGCACTACGGTCCGGGAATATTCATAATCCCTGAAGGTGTACATCAGAAGGGCGGTTATCGAGAGGGCTATTATATTACTGCTGAATACACGGTAGACAAGCGAAGTGAAGTTGATGATCTTTCCCCGGTGCATCTTGCCGTTGATCAGCGAAACGATAATCCAGATAACAACCAGTATGATAAAGAACAAGCTGTGCGACGGCACGTAGGATTTCAGACCCGATGGCTTGATCCATGCCATGATGAGGAATGATATCGTCAATAAAACGACATCAGCGGCTAAAGTAATTGCTCTGAACCTTGCGACCTTCATGCATCAGAATTTATGCAAAGCATTTCCAATCATAAAGTAACGAAAATTCTGCAAAAAGGTTTTGTTTACCGGCAGCTTATTTTGACCAATGTGGAAAACTTTGTAACGATCCGGGCGCGGCTTAACAGCACAGCGGCCCAGCGGCACAGCGGCGTAAAGGCGTAGCGGGGTAGAGGTGAAGGATGGAAGATCAATAAGAGAGATTGTTTATATTTGGGATGAGATCTATACATGTGGAATTGTATGGAGAAATATTCGCATATTAACTTAAATCGCTGCATTATGGGAAATTTTCAAAAACTTCGTGTCTGGCAACTCGCTAAGGAACTTGCTGTCAGGATTTGCAATTTAGCTAACGAAGAACCTGTTTCAAAAGATTTTGGATTTAAAGATCAGATCCGGCGCGCTGCTATAAGCATTCCAGCTAATATTGCTGAAGGGGACGAACTGGGAACTGACAAGCAATCCACCAGGCATTTTTTCATTGCAAAGGGCTCTTCCGCAGAATTAATGACACTTCTGATCATCGGCAGTGAAATAGGATATATCAAAGAAGAAATAATGGATTCATTTATTTCGGACTGCAGGATTATTTCGGTAATGCTGGCAAAACTTATCAAAGCCCGAAGCTGAACTTCATTTTCCCGGCCGCAACGCCCCTGCGCCGTGATGCCGTAACGCCCCTACGCCGTACCTCCTCTAGAACCCGAAACTTACCCCCGTATTCAGAGTCCTCTTCGTGCCAAAAAAGTAGTCCGGACTCCACTCCTCCTCACCCGTAATCTCCGACCCTGTGAAGCTGAGCCAGATATAAAGATCGTTGATAACCTGGTAAGAGGCCCTGATGCCGGTCATCCTCGAGCGCCACTCGACGGAGATCAGCGGAGGATTACCGACCCGGCTGCCTCCGATGGCGGTATGGTCCGGCCCCCGGATGGCATCTGTGAAAAAGAGCGTGATGTTCAGCGTTCTGGCAGGACGGTAATCGAGGGCGAAATACCACTCGCGGGTGTTGTCCTTCAGGTAATGCCCCATATTGTAGAGGTTGTTCTCGAATGTAAGGGTGGTCACATTATGCTGAAATGCAAGAGGATAGGTGTATGTCAGCTCGCCGGTAAGGGAGAGGTTCGGAAAGGGATAATTGCTCAGCCGGAATCCTGCCTTGTAGCTCAGAAAGTTCCACTCATCCTTTTTTGAGATCCTGCTTACAGCCAGCTCATCGACGAATATAGAACCGTAAAGATGAAGATGCCTTATCTGGCGTGAGCTCACATCCAGGAACATCTGTGAGTTCATGTTATTGATACCCGATGTAACGGAGTGATCGACCGATTTATAAAAAAGGATCGGCAGAAGGTAGCCCGGGTAGAAATCGAGGTCGTTGTAAACGATACTGTTACCCGCAGATATCCTAAAGTTCCTGAACGGGGTTACGGTAATAAGGTTGGCGGCAATGAATTTTTTGTGATAAACCTCGCGGTAATCAGTCCCGTAGCTGTTGACTACCCAGTATGAACGGGCGCTGTCGACCACGCGGGAATTGAGCCACCCGTGAAAATAATTGAAATCGAGCCATCTGGCCGGAGTGACCTGCAGTTTCAGCATCACATAAGAGGGAACGTGCCCGCCGAAGATATTGGCTCCGTTATAATTATTACCCCATTGGACCCTGTCTTTCACAAGTCCGGCATTACCCCATTTCCATGAATAAGTGACCCCTCCCTGCATCTCGCTCCAGTCGGTCCCTCCCTTGATATGACCGCCTTCTCTCTGTGTCAGGTAGCCGGGAAGGCCAAGTAACGGTTTCTCGTGGTTGTCGCGAAGGGAAGCATAGAAGCCCCATTTCCCGATATATCCTTCAATCACTGCACCATTCCTCCAGTAAGTGGCGTTGCCCGCTGAGTTGGCGAACATCTCCCCTCCCAATATCGGATTGACTGTTATGGTGAATAGCGAATCCCTGTAATAAAACAGATCCATCCTCTTCTCCCCTCTTATCCCATTGAACCATAACCCTCCTCCGACCGCCGAAGCTTCAGCGAAGGCGGTTTGCACCTCTACGCCACTACGCCCCTGCGCCGCTACGCCGCTATGCCCCTCCTTCCCAAAGTCCATCATATAAAAATCGAGCTCTCGCCGCTGTCTCCGGTTAAGCGCCTCCCTCTTTCCGTCAGCCTCTTCGAGACATTGTGCAATAAAGAGCCGCGAATAAGGTTTTACAACGGGATTAATACTTATTATCTGCTCACCGGCCAGCTCATCGAGGAACCCGTAAATACCGGTGTTGGAAACAGATTGGGGGATGCTCTGGGAAAACAGCCGGACAGAGGTCAGAATGAGGAAACAGAAAATAAGTGATGTTATCCGGAACAATATTCTTTTATACATCGGCTGATCAAATGGTGTAACAAATATATGATTTATTAACGGAAGAAAAACCCCCTCTCCCGCTAAAGCGGGATCTCCCCCGGGGGGGAGAAAATCCTCCAAACCTATTACAAACTTGTATAAGATCCAGAGAATTTTCCCCCCTCCGGGGGGAACACAAGGGGGGGCTGAAGTTGAAACAAAGCCCCCCGATTGAATAACCACCCCGGATCATCTATCCGCTAAAACATTATCTTTGAAATTAAACTTGGCGATTAAACAAATGCCCTTCTATAGATTTACAGCCAGACTCTCCCACTGGTCCTTCCGTTTCATCAGGAAGGCCTACAACCTGATCGATGCCCTCCTGTCGGGCTTCTGGCTGGGCGTGATGAGTGAAAAAAGCCTCGACTGGTCCGACGAGCTTTTCTATAATAACACGGGTCATTACACCGACGACAAATACAATCTCTCGGGATTGTTCAAGTGGGAAAAAGCAATTATCGAAAAGCATTTCACGGGAGTGAAAAGCATACTGCTGATAGCGGCAGGAGGGGGAAGGGAAGTTCTTGCACTGAGCGGGATGGGATTTGAAGTTGACGGCTACGAATGCAATAAGCTCCTGGTTGAGTATGGCAATGGATTGCTTCAGAAGAACGGTATAGACAACAGGATCAGCTGCCTCCCTAGGAACTCTGTCCCGGGTGAGATCAAAAAATACGACGGGATAATAATAGGGTGGGGGGCATATTCACTTATGGCGGGACAAAAGATAAGGATCGCGTTTCTTGAAGGCTTACATCCCTTCCTGAAGGAGGGAGCGCCGCTTATGATCTCATTCCTCTGGACAAGGAACCGAAGCAGGCATGAGAGGATCGTTAAGAAAGTATCTGATTTTTTCAGGTTTTTCAACCGTAAGGAAAATACTGAGATCGGAGACAGGCTAATGCCGGATTTCATACATTATTTCACCGAGGAAGAGATCAAAAGTGAACTTACCCGGACGAACTATCGGATAAAAGATTATTCCACCTCTGATTACGGATGCCTCATAGCTG
>JAHYJA010000155.1 GCA_019429325.1 Bacteroidales bacterium | reverse complement strand
TCTAGTAAAAGGGTGGTATCATTTTTCCCCGGCAAGTGGTATCAGTTTAGTCCGTCGTTAAAACTGTTGACCTCATTAAGGATGACTATAATGTTTTGAGGATGGGCAGCCAGGCCCCAGTGGTTTTCGATAGTGATCTTAACCCCGGTTTTTTCGCCATATTCTGCCAGCTCCCTGAACGATTCAATTCCATTCCTGAAATATGGCACTATTTCCTCATTTCGGGGATAGCCTCCCTGAATGACTGATGCCGGTATAATCTGAGGACCTCCGGTGTTCACACGCATCGATCTGATACCAATCTGCTTTGAAGCATCGAGCCATAATTTTGCTACCCTGATCCCCTCCTTTCTGAGTTCATCATCAAGATCTGCAAGATTTCTTGGAGCATTATTTGATATGTGTGTAGCGCTTATTCCGGCCGAGACCATCCTTGTCACCAGTTGATCAAGATAGCGTTTTGAGGAGAGGGATGAAGGGTCAAATTCACCCGGGCGCACCTGGTTGTTTCTTTCAACACGCGTGAACATTGAGTCATCGGTAAAATCGCCGAACAGCGAGGACCACAGATCCATAGCCGGAACCCCTGGGTAGGTATCCTTAGTGAATTGCGGGAAATCGAGCAGGGTAAGTTCCCTGTATTTTTCCTTGAGCCTGGCTGTTTCAGGACGCTCAGTCTGCTGAGCCGATACCCTTCTCCTGAATAACTGATTGACAGCATAGCTGTTGGAAGCCATGCTTTTCAATTTCTCTTCCCTGGTCCTGGTAACTGGAATTACCTGGCCTTTACTCTCCTCCGGAAGTGAAAAACCGAGCCCGGCAACACCCATCGCTCCAATGGCTGCACTCTTCAGGAAATCACGCCGGTTCCTGGATCCGGACATCTCTTTGATTGCTTCTTCGCTAATTTTCTTCATTATCTGGTATTATTAATCTTGTTTGAAATATTTTGAACTCATGAAGTGCTTGTCAAGTTCATTTGAGATTCTGGCAGGATTGGTTAAAGGCATCCCGCTTTTATGAATCTCATATTCAAGCAGTCTGGCTTTATTGGATTTATCAATTGTAGGCAGTCTGGTCCTGTTGGTGGTTTCAACCAAGCGGCCCTGCTCATCAACAATTATGATTTTTGGCAGAAAAACCCCTTCTCTTCCGATAAACTTGTCCATCAGTTTTACCCCTCTGACGTATTCCTCCTTCCCGGCTCTGCCAAGGGCTTCATAACTGTAAAATGTTTTATTGTCCCATGTATTGACAACTGCTGTACTTTCCGAGATCTTATCCTCGAGGTTCACTCCGGTATTCAAGGTGTCGTGTCCTGACGGCATAAGCAGGACTTTCCCCCCACCGCCTTCTATGTTGGCGGCATACCGGGGAACAGTAGTGCCCGAGATCCAGCCCTGCAGGTTTTTCATGTAGATTTTCCCGACCTGGATAGGTGTGATAAAGTGGACAATCCCTTTCTCCTTATGACACTGTAGTAAATAATAGGGATGAACCCCTATCCAGAACATTCTTCTGAAGGTCTCGGCGAGGATCTTGTAATTGTCATTGACATGATTCAATAAAACCGTCTGGTTTCTGATTGTAAATCCGTGATCGCGGATCTTCTTAACTGCTTTGTAAAGGTCCTGTGTTATCTCCTGGTAATGGTTTATATGCGTCATGAAGTACACATATTTCTCAAGCCCCTTATTGTATTTGTTTGCCGAGACAGTGATCATTTCCAGAAGTTCGTCGGTTACGGCCATGGGTAGAACAACCGGGACCCTTGTGGCGATCCTGATGGTACGCAGGTGAGGTATTTTGCCCAGTTCTTCCAGGACATACTTTAAACGCGGTTTACTTATCATCAGGGCATCACCGCCTGTAACAAGCACTTCGTTTATGTTTTTGTTCCAGCCTATATAGAATAATCCTTTGTTTATCTCGGTCCTGTTCACATCGACAGAACCGTCAAGCGATTTTGCTCTCTGGCAATGGACACAATATGAGGAACAGCTTGTATTCTGGGCAACGAAAAGGGCAACCCTGTTGGGATAACGCTGGTATGCTGCTCCGTAGCTTCTCGAGCTTTCGCTCATTGCACCCTCAACACCTGTGTCAGGAAAGAGGAGGTTTGCCGGAGTGGGAACACTCTGCCAGAATATGGGGTCAAGCCGTTTACCGGCATTCACGCCGGGCAGGAGTTCAGGATGGAAAGGATCTGCCTGCATAAGGGATGCATAATACGGAGTGATCCGGAGGGCCTCCTTCCCTTCGCTCTTTAATGCATCCAATGTCCTTTCTATCTCCCTCGCCTGCCAGGTATTCAGTTTGATGACTTCTTTCAGGTGATCAACACTTCTGATCGAATTTTTTAGCTGCCAGCCTGCATCATTCCATTGATCCTCAGTTACTTCTTCCCACAATCCGATTGATTTGAATTCTCTTGTCCTGTAGAATATTTTATCGTCTGAACTCATAAGCACCAATGTTTGTTTTCTGTTTTCTTCAAGCCTGAACAACAATTGAAATTGTTTATAAAAGTAAGAAATTATCTGCTTTGACTGTTTTAATTAAGTCATTAACTGATCAGGCATCAAGGAATCCACACCAACCTGACTCACTAGGCTTTAAACAATCTTAAAGTAAGCTGCAACGGTTTATTATCATTCCGGGGTTGTGAATTTAAGGTCGGCCGACCACCTGCCAGCTCCGTAAATGATAAGCAGTATCAGCAGAACCGTCAGGGCGAAGTCTGTATGATAGGCATGTGAAAATGACCAGAAACCCTTGGTTGTCAGAATCGGAAGTTTTGTAGTAAAAAAGGCTGTTATCATTATGATCAGCAAGGGAATGGAAGCCAGTCTTGTGAGCAGCCCAAGCAGAACCAGTGTTCCGCATAAAATTTCGAATGTACCTGTGAAGTTAGCCCAGAAAAGAGGTGCATTGAATCCCAGTTCCTTAAAGAATCCCGGTCCAAGCATTTCTATATAAATGAATTTCTGAATACCTTCCGATATAAAGATCAGGCCCACGATCAGCCTGGCAAATATTATTTTACCGTCATCGGGTGTATCCAGTATTTTATACTTTTTGACGATTCCTGTCTTCATGGTTTGTTTTATTAACGAATGCAATTGAACTCAATATTAAAAAACAAATTAATTGGGGGTATTGTTCGGCAACTCCCGCCTTCAGGTCCGCCGTCTTCACCGGCATTGGGTCGAATAACACAACCGAAGGCTGAAGCTTTACGCGAAGGCGGATTAAGGGGTATGTTACATATTAAAAATCGCCTGGTCTGGTCGCAATTACTGGTATCTGTTTAATTCAATAATTGTCTCATTAAGAGTCTTCTCTAAAACCAGTAATTTATTAAAGCTTTCATAATAAAGAGTGAGTTCATAATAATATTCGGCCAGTGAAAGTTCTCCATAGTCGAGTGCCTTCTGCAACAAGCCGGCATTATCAAATCTTTGCAGATTTGCCCGGTAATCATTCAGGCTGTTTTGCAAACTGACTGCCTTTGTATGCAATGCTTTTAAATTATTATGGAACTGCAATCTGGTGTCGGTTTCGGCACTTTGCACCACGATAGTTTTTGCCTTGGCATATTTTACGGCATTTTTATTTTCAAACAAAGGGATAGTAAAACCAACCGTAATCCCCTGGAACTGCTGACCAACAACATCCTCACTCATGTAACCTGCCTGCAGCCCCGGAAGACCCATGGCTCTGTTTAGCTTTTCATTCTCCCGGCTTATCGAGATTTCCTGTTTCAACCATTGCAGCACAGGATTATTTTGTTCAGCAAGAATATACCATTGCTCAAAATCATTTGCCAGTTCCTGCAACTGGTAGACATTGTCATCAAATTCAACAGGTATGCCGCCATTAAGACTTTTCAGTTCAGCCAATAATGCGGTTCTGTCAATTTCATTTGATTCAGCGTCTTTCTTTGTGTTAAGAAGGTACAATTGCGCTTTGTTGAAATCAATAATTCCTGCTTCACCAGTTTCATACTTCGATTTGTACGAGTCTGCTAAACTCTGAGCATTTTCAATTCGTTTTCTCAGCTCTCTCTTTAAAGCGTTATGGTAAATCAGATCATTGCAAATCTGGCGGGTTTGCATAATGAGTGATTTATGTTCTCTTTCATATTCGAGTACTACCTGTACATTCCGGTATTCCGAAATATTATTCCGGTAAGCGTAAGCAGTTGGAAAATCAAATGACTGCAGAATGCTTAGATCCTTACGTATTCCTATGCTCTCAGGACTTCCCCACAAGTAATTAAAAGCCAGTTCCGGGTTCTTCAGGTATAATCCGGTCTTGTTTCCAATGCGCTCTGCATCCGCATTTTTTCTAAGTGCAAAAAGTGTCGTATTGTTCTTTTCCACTTCGGCAATAATCTTGTCGGTACCCTGTGAGAACAGATTTGAACCAAACAAGATAATGATGCCCGGAATTATAAACATGTGTTTCATCATTTGTCGTTTTTTAAAATTCCACGGTTCATGAGTATACTATAAACTATCGGCACTATGTAAAGGTTAAGCAAAGTAGAAGTTAACAATCCACCGAGTATAACTTTTGCCATTGGGCTTTGAATCTCATTTCCGGCAAGATTACCCCTGAGTGCCAATGGAATAAGGGCGAGAGCAGCTGTAAGGGCAGTCATTAATATCGGACTGAGTCTGTCTGCTGAACCCTGAGTGATTGTCTCCGGAATTGGAATACCATCTGTTTGCAAGTGCTGATAATGTGATACAAGCAGAATACCGTTTCTTGTTGCAATTCCGAAAAGCGTAATGAATCCGATGATTGCAGGGATACTTAGTATACCCGATGTAAAAAATATTGCAAATACGCCACCAATTAAGGCTAAGGGCAGATTAAGAAGAATAATTCCCGCCAGTTTGAAATTTTTAAATTCCTGAAATAATAATAAAAATATTATCACAAGTGCGATTAACGAAGTCAGCATAAGTGTTTGTGATGCTTTTGCTTCACTCTCAAACTGACCTCCATATTCAATTCTGTACCCTTCAGGCAGGGTGACAGACTCATTGATATTCTTCTGAATATCCTGCACAGCTCCGCGCAGGTCACGGCCTGCCACATTTGCAGAAACAACAATCTTTCGCTGAACGTTCTCACGGCTGATTGAACTCGGTCCGGCCACAGACACAATGTCAGCAACCTGTTCCAAAGGAACCTTTCTGCCGTCATGCGTGTCGATAAGAGCGCCACGGATGCCGTCAATGTTATCTGTATAGTCCTGATCAAGTCTTAAAATGAGGCCAAAACTTCTTTGGCCCTCATAGATATCCGCCAGTTTTTCTCCACCGAATGCGATATCGATAAAGCGATTAAATTCCCGTGTCGTAATCCCGTACTGAACAAGCATATCGCGATTTGCCCTGATTTGTATCTGCGGAATTTCTATCTGCTGGTCTACATTAACATCAACAAGACCTTCAATATCAACTATGGAACTTTTTATTTCATTCCCGAGTGAGAACATTCTGTTAAGATCTGAACCAAATAGTTTTATGGCAATATTAGCTCTTGTTCCTGACAGCATGTGGTCAATGCGGTGTCCAAGGGGTTGACCTACGGTAAATGCTATTCCGGGGATCCGGGATAAGGTATTGCGGACATCAGCCATAAATTCTTCGCGGCTGCGGTCCTTCAAAGTGAAATTAACATCTATCTCGGCACTGTTGGTGGTCTGTGAGTGTTCGTCGAGTTCCCCGCGTCCCGTCCTTCGTGCAGTACTCGATATTTCAGCAATTGATAATAACTCTTCCTCAACAAGATTCCCCAGCCTGTTACTTTCCTCCAGGGAAGTACCCGGTTTGGTAATGACGGAAAGTGTTAGTGATCCCTCGTTGAACTCAGGAAGGAAACTTCTTCCCATTGAAGACATTGCTATTAATGCAACTATAAACATTCCAAATGTTGAAAAAACAATGGCTTTTTTATGGTTAAGAGACCACCTGAGAGATTTCTCATAGTAGTATGATAGTTTTCTTACCAGCCATTTCTCCTTTTCGTTCCTTGCCAGATACCTGTCACCGGATAAAAGCATTTTTGCAAGTAATGGAGTAAGTGTCATGGCAACTATCAACGAAACAAAAAGGGATACAATAAATGAAATGCCAAGCGGCTTTAACATCCTTCCTTCCATGCCGGAGAGAAAGAACAATGGAATGAAAGCAACAATAATAATCATTGTCGCATTCAGAATAGAGGCTCTGATTTCCTTTGATGCTTCAAATACAACCGTAAAAGTGTCCTGACGCCGGTTAAGGGGTTTTTGCCGGTTCTGACGAAGACGTTTATACACATTCTCAACATCAATTATTGCGTCATCGACTAAAGCGCCGATAGCAATCGCCATCCCGCCAAGACTCATTGTATTGATATTTAAACCAAGGAGCTTCATTACAAGTATTGCCCCGAGTAATGAAAGAGGAATCGCCAGTAGTGATATGACAGTAGTCCTGAAACTACCCAGGAAAATAAAGAGAATGATCACAACAAATATTGCACCTTCAATTAATGCATCCTGAACATTATGGACAGATGTCTCAATGAAATCAGCCTGCCTGAATATCTTTGTATCCAGAACAACATCCGCTGGAAGAGTCCTCTGCAAAGCGCTAAGGTTATCTTCTATTTTTTGAGTTACAATAAGAGTATTTGTGTTTGGTTGCTTGGAGATGGAAATTATAATGGCAGGTTTGGCATTTTCTGAAGCATGCCCCATTTTAACCGCACTGCCAATTCTTATTTCGGCAACATCATTTATTCTGACTGGCTTCCCGTTAACCGCTTTGATAAAAGAATTCCCTAAGATGTCTAAGTCAGATGTCCGTGCAATACCTCTGACAACATATTCATTACCAAATTGTCTGATCACACCCCCCGTTGAGTTTTGACTAATACCCTCGCATACTTCTGCCAGTTCAGCCATTGAAACTTTATAAAATCTCATTTTCTGAGGGTCCGCAAGTACCTGATATTGCTTATAGTCCCCGCCAATAATTGTCACCTGCGAGACTCCTGCAGTTGCCAGCAGTAATGGTTTGACATCCCATTCTGCTATGGTTCTTAATTCCATCAGACTTGTGCTGTCAGCCTGAATCCCGATAAAAAATATTTCACCCATAACACTCGACTGTGGCGCAATAACCGGCTGACCGACTCCCAATGGCATCTTTGAAGAGACTGTGATGAGCTTTTCACTGACTATCTGGCGCGCCTTGAAGATATCCGTACCCCAGTCAAACTCAACCTAGACAAAAGAGAAGCCCTGTGATG
>JAHYJA010000154.1 GCA_019429325.1 Bacteroidales bacterium | reverse complement strand
GGCCCCACCCCCGGCGGGGTGCCTGTAAAAATAAGGTCGCCGGTCTTGAGGGTGAAAAATTCCGACACGTATGCCACTATCTCATCAAATCCGAAAATCATGTCGGAGGTGTTGCTCTTCTGGACGATCTTACCGTTGATTTCAAGCCTGAAGTCGAGATTGCTCATGTCTCCGATACCGGATACCGGAATGAATTTGCCAACCGGTGCCGCACCGTCAAAGCCCTTGGAGAGTTCCCACGACAGGTTTTCGCTGAAAAGCCTGCTCTGGATGTCGCGGGCTGTAATATCAATCCCCACAGTGACTTCGTCATAGTAGCGGCGGGCAAATCCAGGGGAAATACTTTTCCCCAGCCTGCCTATTTTAATTACAACCTCGACTTCATAATGTATATTGGAGGAGAAACCGGGAAGAAAGAAGGGCTTATTGCTTTTCAGAAGGGAGGAATCCGGTTTAAGGAACACAACAGGCTCCACAGGTACAGGTCTGTTCATTTCCCTTGCGTGCTGCCTGTAATTAAGACCTATGCAGATTATTTTCATATCATTTGCGGATCCTGCCTAAGGCCCTGAGCTTTATTTCAGTAAGAACTTTTTTTGTGTAGAGCGGGAAATCACCGTTCATAATCCAGGAAAAATATGAGGGTTCCTCGTTTAAGACAGACTCAACTGATTTCCCTTTATGCTTACCGAAGTTAAAAACCTCTGTCCCGTTCTCATCATAGATGATCCTGCCTGCGAAATCTGCCAGATTATTGAACGAACTGAATTCCGCGAGCCTGTCAATCTCATTTTCAAGATCTTCATACCTGTCGAGCTGGGCTTTCAGAATCTCGTAGGCAGCCTCTGTATCGGCTTTAGAGCTATGAGCATTCTCGAGACTCTTATTGCAATAGAACTGGTAAGCAGCTGATAATGTACGTTGTTCCTTCTTATGAAATATGACCTGCACATCGACATATTTATGCTTCCTGAAGTTGAAATCCATGTTGATCCTCAGGAATTCTTCAGCCAGGAGTGGAATATCAAATTTAATCGCATTGTAGCCGGCCAGATCGCATCCCTCGAGGAACATGGCAAGATTTTTTGCCACCTCCCTGAATGCAGGCGCACCGGCAACATCCTCATCAGTAATGCCGTGAATGGCGGTTGATTTTGGGGGAACAGGCATCTCCGGGTTTATCAGGGTGGTCATCCATTCCTCCCTTCCATCCGGACTGATTTTCAGAACTGAAAGTTCCACAATACGATCTGATGAAACACTTATTCCGGTTGTTTCGAGGTCGATAAAGGCTATCGGACGTTTTAGATTAAGTTCCAATTATCAGGTATTTATCATCATTGGCATGAGGAGCATCAGAAGATCCTCCGATTCATTCTCTGGTTCGGCCGGAAGAAACAGTCCGGCTCTGGTGGGATCGGCAAGTTCGATCATCACATCCTGCGACCCGATATTGGCGAGTATCTCAAGGAGAAAGACCGATTTGAAACCAATCTCAATCTCATCTCCCTCGTACTGACATTTCACTCTTTCGTAGGCCGAGATCGAGAAATCAATATCCTGTGCAGATACAACAACCTGATTTCCTTTTAACTGGAGTTTAACCAGGTTGCTTGCCTGATTGGAAAACACCGAAACCCTTTTCAGCGTATTATAAAACTCAACCCTGTCGATCGTGATCTTCCGCGGGTTGTTCTTGGGTATGACAGAGTTATAATTCGGGTAGTTGCCTTCGACCAGCCGGCACACAACCTTGTAATCGTTCAGGCTGAAAAAGGCGTTCTTATCATCAAACTCAACAGAAACTCCGCCTTCCTCTTTCGGCAGAATATTCTTAAGGAGTGAGGCTGGTTTCTTGGGCAAAATAAATGAGGCGCTGCTGTCAGCGTTTGCGTCTGCTCTCTGATAACGTACCAGCTTATGGGCATCGGATGCTACAAAAGTTATATTGCTTTCCGAGGCTTCGATGAAGATCCCTCCCATTACGGGACGCAATTCATCATCAGCGGTGGCAAAGAGAGTCTTGGTTATGCCTGCCAGCAACACATCTGCATTGATTCCGAAAGAAAACTTCTTTTCTTTCTTAATCGCGGGAAGGGCAGGAAAATCTATGCCATTCTGACCCATAACGTTGAATTTGCCATTCTCCGAACTTATCTCAACTGCAAGTGTGCCGGGATTGATATCAAATGCAAGGGGCTGAACGGAAAATTCCCGTAGTGTCTCCAGCAAAATTTTTGCAGGAAGTGCAATTATTCCGTCGCCATCCGCATTTTCAAGCTTCATCCTGGTAATCAGTGTGGACTCAAGATCAGATGCAGTTATCTCGAGGTCGTTCCCTGAGAGGTTAAAAAGAAAATTATCAAGAATGGGAAGGCTGTTCTTTGAGCTGATTACCCTGCTTATAGCCTGAAGATGACCTAGAAGTTCGGTACTGGATACAACAAATTTCATATTTATCTGGTGTTAAGGTTTTTATAAAACAAATCTAAATCCAGGAGCTTCTTCGGTACAATGAACCGAGACCTCCAAACGCTCCAGTTCCAGACTATCAATATTACAAAAAAAACTCTTATCCTCAAATTAAAATATTAATCAGGGAAGAAATAAGATTTCTTTTTAAGGATGGGGTCAAGATCAAAATACCTCATAATGAACGAGTCATCATGATTTTCTGTTTGTCCCAGCACGCGGTCGCTATCTGTTCTCTCTATGCCGTTCTCATTTATAATCCTTTCTGTTATAATGAGGCTTTTCTGCGAACCGTCGGTCCTGTTCACAGTAATTCTGTAAACCGGCTGGTCTGCCGGCATAACAAAGCGGCTGTCATCTGTTCCTGCTTCAAACGCCCACCTCTCGAACGGGATCCTGATAAAATAGGAAAGATATCGTGCGATGCGGGATGTGTCCCATCCCGCAAGTTCTCCCGAATGATCGGAAAGAGTATATAAATTGACATTCTTCCGGATAGTGAACGAAGATGTGGTGTCTCTGAAGTTCTCGAGTTTTACTGAGGCAATCTCAGATGGCAGTATATTAAAAACTGTGTAGGGTTGCCAGTATAATTCATTAAGGGTAAATGCGGAACCAATCTCACCCTCATAGCCCGGCAGGTGGACTATGAACGGCTTCGACCTCTCACGGATTTTCATAATGTTACCATAAGTATTTGAGCCGGTCTTATATACATAAAATGATCCTATAGTCCTGCTCCTCCCGTAAACTCTTACTCTGACGGGTTTCAGCTCTTTTTCAGCAACCTCGGCTTTATAAAGCTCCTCTGAGACGGGCGATTTGATCCTGATACCCATCAGTATTGCCGTAATGAAATGGATACTGCTCTTTCGTGCTGCTAAGGAGCCGTTTATTAACCATTCGTCTCCTTTTCGCTCAAGGAGGAGCCGCTTTTCACCATCATTCAACTCGATGGCTGTGATTTCTCTTCCCGGGTCGACGGCAAAGGAAATATTGCTCCTGCCAAATGGTGAGCGATTCCTGACCAGGAAAATGACTACCAGTATTACTATCAGGAATAACAGGAAGTATATTAATTTTCCTTTCACTATCAGCGTTTTGTATACAATCGTCTGCGCAGGTATCCATACAGGGCTCCTGAAAGAATCACCAGGAGGACCGGCCCTGCAAGATTGATTAACTGCCATTTTTTACGTTCTTTTCTGATTCTGGCTCCATCGAGCAGACGGAGCCTGAGTTCCCTGGACCTGAGATCCATCAGGCCGTTGTCATCAACAAGGTAATTCATACAATTAATAATGAAATCCCGGTTGCCGAAAACTTCACCTGTGTATTTGTCCTGTCCCAGAGGGAGGGGGGTCTCGGTATTGCCTGCCCGGCGCACCTCATTCCGGATTATGTCTCCGTCAGCTGCCACTATCATTCTGGTGGGAACACTTTCATTCTTCACATCAAGGTTCTTTTCCGAGTGGAGGTGGGTGGTCATCCTGTTGCGGAAAGCAGAGGGGAAGACTCCTTCAAGAAGCACTGCCACCGGCAGGTTTGACCGGTTGAACTCTCTTTCATCCGGTACCTGTTCAGCCTCTTTAAGGCTTATCATGAACGGAGGCTGGACGATCCTGGTGAAAGCGGAGGTATAGAGAAGGATGCTCTTCCTTATCCTGCCGTCGAGACCAACAGTATCGATATAGTTCGTAAATTCTCCCTTTACCCTGTTGAGGTGTCTTGTTACAGGATGGGCTGGTGAGGGTATCAGAAGCGGATAATAAATCCATGGTACCTGAACCACCTGCTGACGAACCCCTTCCGTCATAACCGTAAGCCTGATTATCATACATTCAAGGTCCTGAATTACCGAAGGGTTGACCCTGGCCCCGTATCTGAAAAGCTGATCCTCAATATTAAGCGGACGGTAGAGAGCGGCAGTTCTGCCGTAAACAAGACTGTCTGCGTTTACGTCCACCTCTTCGAAGAGCCATAAAACTCTCCCTCCATTCATGATATACTGATCAATAACGAACTTATCGGCTTCGGAGAACTCCTTTTCAGGACCTGCAATAATAATTGCGGCGTAATCATCCAGTATCCCCGGCCTTCCTCCGGGTACACCCCTGTCGATGGTGAAGAATCTGGCCAGATTAAATGTTATATCAGCAACTTCAATTTCAGGAATTTCACCATGACCCTCAATAAAGGCGACCTTATAAACAGTATCTGAACTCAGGGTAGAGATCGTCTGGATCATCTCATATTCAAGAGATTCTATGGAACTCAGAATATTCTGCTCATAGGAGAGTGAACTGTTATTTTTCAGAAAGTTGACAGGAACCTCAATCCCGTTATAGTTCACGATCATGCCGGGAAAAACGACTTTCCGGGTCGAGCCTCCTTCAGTATCATCTGCCATTATGTTTACTGGATTTAAGCCCTTGTCATAAAGAGCCTTGAAGTGTGCTTCGCGCTGAGCCGCGTCGCGGATGCCGGCAGGATTAATAAATTCATAGTCTATCTTCCGGCTGGAAGCAATCCTGAATTCATCCAGCATTTCCCGGACCGATCTTTTGAGCCTTTTAAGAGGGACCGGCATTTCACCGTCGAGATAGACCTGAATATAAATATCGTTCTTAACGTTACGGAGAATGTTGTTAGTTACCTGTGAAAGAGTATATCTCCTGTCTTCCGTAAGATCAACCCTGACCCTGAGAAATGACATAAGGTATGATAAAAGGATCAGGGTGGAAATGATAAGCAGAAACTGAATCCAGCTCCTCTTTCTGATAACCATGATATCCTCTCTTTCAGCCATAAGTCAATATATCTTCATCTCCATTTGCGCGACAGTAGTACGAGTCTGGATGCTTCATTGAACAATATTACCACTGCAGCAAAATATGCTATATCTCTCAAATCGATCACACCCCTGCTTATCGATTTATAGTGTTCATTAATTCCGAGGCCTATTACAAATTCGTCAATGTTTTTCAATCCCGGGAGGTATGCAATAAAATCGAACCCCGCAAACAAAAAGAAGCAGAACAGGACCGAAACAATAAACGCAATCACCTGATTATCTGTAAGTGATGATGCAAATATTCCTGCTGAGGCATATACGGCGCCAAGGAAGAACAACCCGATAACCGCACCAAGGGTTCCTCCCTTATCAATATTTCCGGGAATTTCGCCAAGGTGAACAACCGAGAAATAGTAAATTATGCCGGGTATCAATGCCAGCAGGACAAGCGAAACAGCTGCAATGAATTTTCCGTACACAATTCCTCTCTCGGTTACCGGTTTTGAGTATAGCAACTCAATAGTCCCGAGACGTTTCTCTTCAGCGATCATTCTCATTGTGACTGCCGGTACAAGAAACAGGAAGACCCAGGGAGATATGAAGAAGAGTGTATTGAGGCCGGCATAACCACTGTCAAGTATATTCCATTCTCCGGGAAAAACCCACATGAAGAGGCTGTTAATCAGCAGAAATACGATAATGACAACATATCCTGTCAGAGTGCTGAAGAATCCGTGAATCTCTTTTATGAATATGGCAAACATATAATTAGTTCAAAGTTCAAAGTTTCAGGTTCAAGGTTTATTCAAATTTTCACTCAATGACGGACACTAATCTTTTTTCCGGTTGGCGGGCATTCTCAATGTCCGAGATTATTACACCATTATAATAAAAATCAACGATCTTTTTATAATCAGATCCTTTAAGCGCCATTCTCATTGCTCCCTCCTGGCAGAGTCCCACACCATGACCGTACCCCCTACCCTTCAATAAAACAGAATCACCTTCAACGATCACCGAAAAGAAGGTTGATCTCAGGCTGTAATCGTTTCTGATCTGCTTCAGCGGCACCGTGAAAGAGCCTGCCCTGTAATCAGATACTCTTGCAGGCTGGGAAAAAGCAAATATAGCTGGATTATCCGGGCTCCCGCTGTAACCCGACTTTTTCATATAGGATATCCAGTCTGACAATGAGATTCGTTTTTGCCATGTTGCATTGCCCGAAGAGGTGCAGTGCGGATCCTTCACTTTTTTCAGGTATGGCTGACCGGAAAGCCAGACATCCTCAGCCAGAGCAGTTTCTCCTCCGCAGTTGGAATGAAACGCAGGGCTGATGAGGATACTGTCAGGACCCAAAACCACCAGTCCTCTGGTCGCTTCCACCGCGCTGGTTATCGCCAGACTGGTGTTCACCCCATTAAAAGCCTGGCAATGAGTATCGTCACATAAATTAAAATTATCCATGGCATGCTTCTCAAAATACCTGAACATGTATGTTCTTGCCAGCAGTGCCTGAGTTCTGAAATACTCGATGTTCCTTCCTTCGCCTCCTTCTGTCCTGACAACGCCAGCTATGTATTCTTCAATAATGCAGACGTTTATTAACAGGATATTGTCAAGATCATAAAAACAGTGCAGATCGCCGCTGTATATTCTCAATAACGGAGATGGTCCGTTAATACTGAGCGAAAAATTATCGTTCCCTGTCAATCCCTCTAATTTAAGAGTGTCGTACACATATCCCTCCCTGTTCCGGACCTTCATTGCAACTTTTTCACCGTAGCGGCTGATTAATACGGGTTCTCCGGCATTGACCACCAAAGGTTTCCCGATTGCATCTGTAATTGAATAACTGCCAGTTGTCACCCTGAAAATCACCGATACCGGGCTCTGGCTGGCAAACAATCTTATCCGCACCTGCCCCTCAGTGAGCAGCGAGCTTATCGAAAATAATATTACCGCAAAGAAGTATCTCATTCAATATTACTTACAAATTTCATTGGGAGGAAGGCGGAGGGCAGAGGGCGTGGGCTCAGATTGTTGAATTGTGATTGTTGATTTTTAATTTTTGATTTTTTTAAATCACAAATCAAGACTCACAAATCACAAATCCCGAATCAAGTCTT